>JAGOJH010000024.1 GCA_017995215.1 Thermoclostridium sp. | reverse complement strand
TGAATGTTTTTTTATTTTCGGAAAAGAGACAAAAGGTCTGCCGGAGGAATTGCTGCTTGAAAACTATCATGCCTGCATTCGCATTCCCATGCGTCCGGACATCCGCTCATTAAAACTTTCAAATTCAGTAGCTGTCATCACCTATGAGTTCTTCCGGCAAAAGGACTTTGGTGATTTTCAGCTTCAAGGCTTTCTCAAACGCCCTTAAGAGTCCATAAGGTATAGTTTTCATGCCTGTATCAGGTGTACAAATCTCACAGGCACTTATTGAAATTTGGGTCAAGAAATGATAAGTTTATACATATCCCCAGGTGGTATCAGGTAAGATGGATGTGGTTCATCCTTCAGAAAATACAGGTCTGATGCTTTTTTACCGTTAGGAGGGTTTTAATATGGAAATTAAACGTATTGGTGTTTTGACCAGCGGCGGTGACTGCCCTGGGTTGAATGCAGCAGTTCGCGCGGTGGCCAAGACGGCCATCAACAATTATGAATATGAAATCATCGGGTTTCGCGATGGTTATCGCGGACTGGTGGAAAACAGGTTCAAAAGAATTGAACTGGACGATGTATCCGGTATTCTGGACAAAGGCGGGACAATTCTTGGTACGACAAATCGGTATAATCCGTTCAGTGTCTCCTTTGACAAGGACGGCACCAAAACAGTGCGGGATATGAGTGAAAGGATTAAAGAGAATCTGGCCATGCATGCCATCGATTGTCTGGTGATCATTGGGGGAGATACAACCATCCATTATGCCAGCATACTTTGTGAAAAAGGGGTTCCCATCGTAGCAATCCCCAAAGCAATCGAAAATGACATTTATGGTACAGATATGTCCTTCGGCTTTATGACCGCTGTAAATACTGCCACCCATGCCATTGACAAGCTTCATTCCACTGCAGAGGCTCATCATCGGGTTATGATTCTTGAGGTGATGGGAAGAGCTTCCGGATGGGTAGCGTTGGAGTCAGGTATTGCGGGCGGTGCGGATGTGATCCTGATTCCGGAGATCCCCTATAATATCAATAAAGTAGCCAAAGCCATTCTGGACAGGAGAAATGCTGGAAAAGGCTTCAGCATTATTGTTGCCGCTGAAGGAGCAAGGCCTTACGGCTCGGAAGAGAAAAGCATTGAAGACACCAGAGGAGACTTTACTTATCAGGGCGGTACAAGCAACCTGCTTGCGAAAGAACTGGAAAGCCTGACCTCCATTGAAACACGCATCACCGTTCTGGGATATCTGCAAAGAGGGGGCGACCCTTCTCCCTACGACAGAATTCTTGCAACCCGTTTCGGTGCAGCGGCTGTGAATATGATTCACAACGGTGAAGTTAACAGAATGGTGTGTGTGGATCATCACACGATCAAATCCATCCCATTGAGCGAGACAGCAGGGAAGATCAGGGTGGTTCCTCCCGATGATGAAGTTACGGGTATTGCAAGGGATACGGGCGTTAGCTTTGGAAATTAATTCAATTCATGATTTCACTGCAGAAACTCACCCCGATAGATAAAGATTTCGGGCTGGTGCAGTGAAATTATTGATCAACAACAATCAGTAAGGAGCAATTTAATATGCAATGGAAAGAAATAGAGCTTTCCAGCCAGGATCTTTTTAGGAAAGCTCTCAACAACAACCAGTCTCAGGCCTCTGAGATGAGCTTTGCCAATATGTTCATGTGGAGAAAGAATTACAATTTTGTGTACAGTGTGATCAACAATATGTTATGTTTGGTTTCAAATTCCAGAATGACAAGGCCATTCGCCTTTTTCCCAGTTCCTCTGGGTGAGTTTGAACCTGAAGCATTTCAAGGAACGATTGGTGAAATAGTGAAGTACTTTGATATCAACGGCTGGAAGCTTGCTTTCGGACGGGTTGAAGAAAGCAGAATACCTTTGCTTCAGCAACACCTGGGGGTTAAATTTGAAGCCAATAAAAATGAAGCCAATTCAGATTATATTTATGAAACAGATAGCCTTGTCACCCTCGCAGGTAAAAAATTAAGCGCCAAACGCAACCATATCAATAAATTCACGCGCGAGTATGGCAGTTTCGAATATGTTGAGCTTACCAGTGAGCTGGTGGAGGAGTGTAAAAGAATTTTTGACGGATGGTGCCAAAACAATGAAGCCTGTGACTGTCAGGTTCCTGAAGAATGTGAAAAATGGGCGTGTTACCAGTTGTTGGACAACTGGGACGCCATAACAGGTTTGAAAGGGGCTCTAATCAAGGTAAATGGCAGATTTGAAGCATTTACGATCGGTGAAATGCTCAATGCAGATACGGCTGTCATACACATTGAAAAAGGGAATACTGAAATTCATGGAATTTACACCCTTATCAACCGGGAATTTGTTGCAAGAACCTTCCCCGAAACGAAGTACATCAACAGGGAAGAAGATATGGGAAAAGAAGGCCTGCGCAAAGCAAAAAGCTCCTATTATCCCAGCGGCTTCGTTCATAAGTATGACATTTTCCCTGAGTTTTAGCAGGGTTACCGGTTTGGTTCACCTTAATCATTGACAAGGAATAGTCTTTTTTATAGTATTAGTAGTATGGTTTGACTACAAAAACTCATTCCAACTCATAACAATGCATGAAATTTGCAGAACAGGAGAATACAAATGCTTCATTGTCCAAAGGTTGGTATTGTCATGGGCAGCGATTCTGATTATCCGGTATTGGAAAACAGTATCAAAATTCTGAAGGATTTTGGTGTTGAAACAACGGTAATGGTTTGCTCTGCTCACAGAACCCCCGATAAAGCAGCGATGTTTGCCAAACAGGCTGAAGAAAATGGTTATGAGGTTATCATTGCGGCGGCTGGAAAAGCCGCACATCTTCCCGGAGTTTTGGCCGCATTTACAGTACTGCCGGTCATCGGCCTTCCGGTGAAGTCCTCCACCCTCGATGGTCTGGATTCATTGCTGTCCATTGTGCAGATGCCTTCCGGCATTCCCGTGGCAACCGTCGCCATAGACGGCAGCGAAAATGCAGCACTGCTGGCAATTCAGATTCTTGGCGGCAAATACCCGGTGCTTAGGGAAAAAATGCATGCTTATAAGGAAAAAATGAAACAATCCGTTGAAGAGAAGGACAAAC
The DNA here is from genome assembly GCA_017995215.1 of Thermoclostridium sp. Classification (GTDB taxonomy): domain Bacteria; phylum Bacillota; class Clostridia; order DSM-8532; family DSM-8532; genus JAAYJG01. The sequence continues at coordinate 32,961 of JAGOJH010000024.1, read as the reverse complement.
GCCTGCAAGATAAGCTGAACGGGCTAAAGAGCACCTGAACGTTTGTAAAACATATAAAGCGATATTATAAAGGTTGAAAAAGATAACACATGGAGGTTGTAAATATGGCAAATTACAAGGATGCGGGCGTGGATGTCCATGCTGGCTATAAAGCTGTGGAATTGATGAAAAAGCACATCAAAAAGACTATGCGGCCCGAAGTTCTTACAGATGTGGGCGGTTTTGGCGGTTTATTCTCCCTGGAGGGCATGAACATGAAAAGACCTGTCCTGGTATCGGGCACCGACGGCGTAGGGACGAAGCTGAAGCTGGCTTTTCTTTTGGACAGGCATGATACCATAGGTATCGATTGTGTTGCCATGTGTGTGAACGATATTGTCTGCAGCGGTGCACAGCCCCTGTTTTTTCTGGATTATATCGCTACCGGAAAGAATTACCCCGAGAAGATAGAAAGTATTGTAAAGGGTGTCGCCGAAGGCTGCCAAATGTCAGGATGCGCGCTGATCGGCGGCGAAACTGCTGAAATGCCGGGTTTTTATCCCGAAGATGAATATGATTTGGCCGGCTTCTCGGTTGGTATTGTAGACAGGGAGCAAATCATCGATGGCAGTAAAATCAGGCAAGGTGACAAATTAATAGGGATAGCTTCCTCAGGGGTCCACAGCAATGGCTTTTCTCTGGTCAGAAAGCTTTTTCCGATGAACAGGGAAGCTTTAACCCAATGGCATGATGAGTTGAACAGCACTTTAGGGGATGTGTTACTGCGCCCAACGAAAATTTATGTAAAAACCATTCTCAGCCTGATGCAAAAATTTGAGCTGAAGGGTATCGCTCACATCACCGGGGGCGGTTTTATTGAAAATATTCCAAGAATCCTTCCGGGAGAAGGGTTACGTGTGGCCATTCACAAGGGTACATGGACAATTCCTCCCATCTTCGGGATGATGCAAAGGCTTGGCAGCATTTCCGAAAGCGATATCTACAATACCTTTAACATGGGTATAGGGATGGTGCTGGCAGTGGATGCCGCCATTACAGACAGCGTTGTAAGCGCTTTGCATGAAATGGGTGAGGAAGCCTGGTGCTTTGGTGAAATTGAAACAGGCGAGGGTCAGATAAGGATATGCTAAAAATTGGTGTAATGGTATCGGGCGGAGGAACAAATCTTCAGGCAATTCTCGACAGAATTGATGACGGAACCCTTCAGAATTGCCAGGTTGTAACGGTTGTTTCCAGCAGGGAAGGGGTCTATGCCCTGGAGAGGGCAAACAACAGAGGTATCCCCACTGCGGTTATCTCACGAAAAAGCTTTGAAACGGTTGCTGAATATGATCGTGTGCTCATTGACCATATGCGTCTGTGCAATGTGGACCTTGTTGTGCTGGCCGGTTTTTTAAGTCTTCTTGGAGAAGGCTTTGTATCAGCCTGGAAGGATGCCATTATCAATGTCCACCCCGCTTTAATCCCCTCTTTTTGCGGAAAGGGCTTTTATGGTATTAAGCCCCATCAAAGCGCTCTTGAATATGGTGTAAAGCTAACTGGTGCGACGGTTCATTTTGTCGAGCTTGAATATGATTCGGGCCCTATTATTTTACAGAAAGCCGTAGAGGTATGTCCGGATGATACACCCGAAACACTGCAAAGAAGGGTTATGGAGCAGGGAGAGTGGGTTATTCTTCCCGAAGCGATCAGGCTGTTTGCGCAAGGTAGGCTGAAGGTTGACGGAAGAAGGGTTAAGATAATCTAATCCAGAATACTATTGGATAAAGCATTACATGAGGAGAAAAATATGAATATACTGGTTGTTGGTTCAGGCGGTCGGGAGCATGCGATAGTCTGGAAGCTGTCTCAAAGCCCCAGGGTAAAAAAGATTTATTGTGCACCCGGTAACGGCGGCATTGCAGATATTGCACAATGCCTTCCTGTGAATGCTCTTGATATAGATGGTATGGTGAATGCTGCGAAGGAGAAAAAGATTGATCTGGTCATGGTAGCCCCGGACGATCCCCTGGCAAAGGGTATGGTGAATGCTATGGCAGACGCAGGCATCAGGGTTTTCGGTCCAACCAGGGAGGCCGCATTGATCGAATCCAGTAAAGTTTTTTCGAAAAACCTGATGAAGAAGTATGGCATTCCGACAGCTGAATATGCCATTTTCGATGACAGCTCGGAAGCTTTGAAATGCCTGGCAAATCGCAAATACCCCCTGGTAATCAAAGCTGACGGCCTTGCACTGGGTAAGGGGGTTATTATCTGTCAGAACCAACAGGAAGCACAAAAGGCAATCATCAATATGATGGAGAACGATCAGTTCGGAGAATCCGGTAAACAGGTGGTTGTTGAAGAATTCTTAACCGGCCCTGAAGTCACTATTTTAGCTTTTACAGACGGAAAAACCATTGTGCCCATGGTCAGCTCACAGGACCACAAAAGGGCATACGATGGCGATCAGGGGCTGAATACAGGCGGGATGGGCACTTTTTCTCCCAGCAGGGTTTATACTGCTGATATTGCACAAACCTGTATGGAAAAGATTTTTATACCTTCCATAAATGCGATGAACAATGAAGGCCGCACATTTAAGGGAATTTTATATTTTGGGCTGATGCTCACTGAAAATGGTCCAATGCTGATAGAATATAACGCTCGTTTCGGGGATCCCGAAGCGCAGGTGATTTTACCACTTTTAAAGACAGATTTAGTGGATATCTTCGATGCCATTATCGACGGAGAGCTGGATAAAGTCAATATCGAGTGGAGCGAACAGGCTTGTGTTTGTGTCATTATGGCGTCGGGTGGGTACCCTGAGCGCTACCGAACAGGGTATAAGATTGAGGGGTTGGATAAGGCTTCGGATGTCATCGTCTTTCACGCCGGAACTAAAAAGGAAAATGGACAATATTATACAAACGGGGGAAGAGTCCTTGGCGTTACAGCCATAGACGAGACAATGGAAAAAGCCAGGGCAAGAGCGTATCAGGCTGTTTTGGGAATACATTTCCAGGATGCCCATTACAGGAAAGATATTGGTGTGAAATAAAGAAGTTCAATGAGCGCTTGCGCGAATTGTGCGCCAAAACGCGGGCGCTGAAGATAAAATCGGTTTATCCCCCGCCTATAGAGCCGGGTGTCTTAGGAGCATTTGATAAATCATGCTTACTCATGTAATCCCGGTGTGTCCGCATTTTGGATATCACTTTTCTTTTTGTGCCTGTGAGAGTTTGGCATCCAATTCTTCGATGTTGGCTGTCACCAGGTTTGTTCGAATCAGAACCAGGATTGCATCCTGCTTTTGGACTGCGCTTCTGAGATCGTCCAAAGAAAATTCCAGCATTTTAAGCACATCGGATTTATTATCCTGAACACTTACTTTAACCTTTGTAAATTCTTTTTGCAACTGGTTGGACAGTTCCTGCGCCTTAATCCAATCGTTTTGGCGTACCGAAAAATGAATGCCTGTTACCATGCTTGCGACGCGCTGCAATTCAGGCGGTTTCTCTGTTTTGAAATAGCTGAAAAATTCCGACAGCTTATCATACAGCTCAAAAGCCGAGGTTTGTGCATCACCGATAATCTTGGACTGGACGGCTTTCGAAAGGCTTTCCAGCGATTCTCCGAAGCTTTCACTCTGGGTTTCGGTAATTCCCTTTTCCAGCATTATCGGCTGAAGATTATTCCAGGTAAAGTACATCCCATCTGTTAATACTTTTATCATTTTCCAGTTTTCTTCATTCCATTGAGGCATACCAAACAAACTATCATCAAACTGAAATGGCTTTTCTTCTGTTTTTTCTGATGGCTTCGCATCCTTGTTTTCTTCTGTTGTTGATTTTTGACCTTGCTCCGATGAATTTTCTTCTTTACCGCTTTGCTCATCATTGCTGCCGGTTCCCTTCTCTTGCTCACTGCCAGACTCTTTTTGCTGCCCGCCCTCTTGAGCTTCACCTTTATTCGAGCTATCTTCATTCCCGGCACTTTCGTTTTTCTGCTCCTGTGTCCCTTTATTCGAACCAGTGGTAGATTGCTGTGAGTTCTCTTCGACTTTTATTAATAGCGCTCGTATCTGCTCGTTTTTCAACTGCTCAATTTTATCACGGCTGTCAAACATAGGACCGCCCAGAAGCGTGATGATTTGCTCCAACTCTGAAGCAGCTTTTTCCATGGTATTGGGGATTTGTTCACTATCTTCACTTTTTGTTTTATCTTTATCCGGGCATCCCGAAAGCAAAATCAGTATTATGAATAATTCAACAGAGAAAAGAAGCTTTTTGCTCATTTCATTTCACCCCGTTATGATTTTAACTTTATTGTCCGCTTTGCAGATAAATCTTATTCAACATAAAAAACTGCCATTCATCCAGCCTTTTTTGTTGCTGTAGCGGTTGAATGGTTGGCAGTGAAAGCAAATTTTGGCGGAATGAAACGATTTCATTCTGGGAAAAACAATTTTGAAAGGTGCGTGATAAACATGCTGTGGACGATTGCAATTGTCCTCCTGGGATTATGGCTTTTGGGAGTTGTTACCTCCTACACACTCGGCGGGTTTATTCACATTCTTCTTGTATTGGCTATCATTACGGTGCTGATTCGGGTAATCAGAGGAAAACGAGTGATGGGCAGATAGCAAAAAAGGGCTATTTCAGCCCTTTTTTCATGAATGATTACAAACTGAGCTTTTGTTGAATTTCACTTAAGGTAGCAGCAGAGTGATGCAGCATTTGCATCTCTGTACCCGAAAGGGGGACCTCAAGGACCCTGTTGATTCCGTTGCGATCCACCACAGCCGGCACGCTGATACAGATGTCTGAAATACCATATTGGCCTGTAAGCAGGCTGGAAACAGTTAAAATGGAGTGCTCATCGCGCATGATTGCCTCAACAATTCTTCTTACAGCCAAAGCTACCGCATAATAGGTAGCACCTTTGGCCTTGATGATATCATAGGCTGCATTTTTTACTTTTCTGAAGATTTCATCTCTGTTCTCACCGCCGCAGTTTTTGCAGGTGTTGCAATACTGCTGCATAGGCATCCCTGCAATCGTGGTAAGGCTCCATGCGGGAAGCTCGGTGTCGCCATGTTCTCCAAGAATATAGCCGTGGACATTCCTGGTATCCACACCCACATGCTCGCCGATCAGGTAACGAAAACGGGCCGTATCCAGCACGGTTCCAGAGCCAATAACCTTTTCGGCGGGCCAGCCGGATATCTTTGCAGTGACGTAGGTCAAGATATCCACCGGGTTGGTCACAATCAGCAGAAGCGATTTATCAGGGGTGGTATATCGAGTGACACTTGTAACAATACTTTTGAAAATTGCTGTGTTTTTATTGACCAAATCCAGCCGGGTCTCACCTTCTTTCTGGTTTGCACCGGCTGTGATGATGATAATGTCGGCATCATGGCAATCTGCATAATTTCCATGATATATCCTGACTGGCTTTGCAAAGGGCATTCCGTGGTTCAAATCCATTGCTTCGCCTTTAGCCTTGGTCTCATTGAGATCAATTAGGACAAGCTCTGAAAAAAGGCCGCTCATCATCAGCGTAAAGGCAGTGGTGGAACCAACAAACCCTGTACCAATAATCGCAGCTTTTTGAATATCTTTTTCACTCATGGGATAATCTCCTTTCTTCTTTAAATGAGTTAACTGCATTCACTGATTAGTTAAATTATATCCATTTTTACTAGTGTGAAGCAACCCGCTTCAACAGAATCCAGCCTTGCAGGGAAACTATACAAATGATATATTAAGTTTCAGGAAGATGATTTAAACAACCATTACCTGGGAAAGGAAGATACAATGATGCGTGGATTTTTGGACGAAGACTTCCTGCTTCAAAGCGATACTGCAAAGACACTGTATCACAGTTATGCGAAGGATATGCCCATCATAGACTACCATTGTCATCTGAACCCACAGGAGATCGCACAAGATAAGAAATATAAGAATATTACCGAGATATGGCTTGGAGGGGATCACTATAAATGGCGTGCAATCCGCTCCAATGGCATTGAAGAGAAATATATCACCGGAACTTCCGACGATAGGCTGAAATTTATGAAGTGGGCTGAAACAATGCCCTATCTCATTGGAAACCCCCTATACCACTGGACTCACCTGGAACTGAAGCGCTTTTTCGGGATTGACAGTGTCCTGTCACCCGCCACAGCCGATGCCATCTGGGAACAGTGCAACGAACTGCTTCAAGGTGAAGACTTTTCTGCAAGGAACCTGATGCTCCGGGCCAATGTTGAAACGATCTGCACCACTGATGATCCTGCCGATACCCTGGAATACCACCAGTCTATTCGGGAGGACTCATCCTTTACGGTTAAGGTATATCCCACCTTCAGGCCAGACAAAGCGCTGAACCTTCAAATGGAGGGTTTCAGCGAATACATCGCCAGGCTGGGGCTGGCTGCAAGCATGGAGATATCTTCGGTCAGGACACTGAAGGAAGCACTGCAAAACCGTCTGGATCATTTTAATGATCTTGGATGCAGGGTTTCAGACCACGGTCTGGAATACGCGATTTACGTTGATGCTGCAGAAGCCGAGGTTGAAATGCTGTTTCAGTCTGCAATGCATGGAATTAAACCCACGCAGGCTCAGGCTGACAAATATAAAACACATATGCTTGTGTTTTTGGGCAGAGAATATGCAAAAAGGGGCTGGGCAATGCAGCTTCACATGGGAACAATCCGAAACATTAATTCGAGAATGTTCCGCACAGTCGGTCCGGATACAGGGTTTGATGCCATTGGTGACAGTCATCAGGCAAAATCACTGGCTGCTTTTCTGGATGCCCTGGACAATACCGCTGAGCTTCCAAAAACAATTCTATACAGCCTGAATCCAAGGGATAACGAGGCATTGGCCACTATTATGGGCAGTTTCCAGGGAACTGAGGCTCCCGGGAAAATACAGCTTGGCTCGGCATGGTGGTTCAATGACCAGAAGGATGGAATGGAAAAGCAGATGAAAGACCTTGCCAGCCTGGGGCTTTTACGAAGGTTTGTTGGAATGCTTACCGACTCCAGAAGCTTTTTGTCCTACGCAAGGCATGAGTATTTCCGACGCATTCTTTGCAACATCGTTGGTAACTGGGCTGAAAACGGCGAAGTAAACGCAGATATGGAGATGCTTGGTGCAATGGTTCAGGAGATCAGCTACCTGAATGCGAAGAATTACTTTGGCTTTCAGGGAAAATGATCGTAACAGAATTTAAACCAGAATAACGGGAGTGATAATTTTGAGCAACGCAGACCATATTTTTATAGCAATGTGCAATGATATTCTTGAAAGCGGCTTCAGTTCCGAAGGGCAGGAGGTTCGTCCCAAGTGGGAGGATGGTGCACCGGCACATACCGTGAAAAAATTCGGGGTAGTGAACAGGTATGATTTGTCTGCTGAGTTTCCCATATTAACACTGCGGCCTACGAACCTGAAAGCTGCCATTGATGAAATCCTGTGGATATGGCAAAAGAAATCAAACCGTATTGTCGATCTGAACAGCCGTATCTGGGACGCATGGGCTGATGAGGCAGGAACCATCGGAAAAGCATATGGGTACCAGCTGGGGGTGAAGCATCTATATTCGGACGGGGAATTCGATCAGGTGGATCGGGTATTGTTAGATTTGAAACAAAACCCGGCCAGCAGAAGAATGCTTACAAACATTTACAATCATGCGGATCTGCATGAGATGGCCCTGTATCCGTGTGCCTACAGTATGACCTTCAATGTTACGGGCAACAGGCTGAATGCCTTACTGAACCAACGCTCACAGGATGTTTTGGTTGCAAACAACTGGAATGTCACACAATATGCTATCCTTATCCATATGTTTGCAAAGGTTTCAGGTTTACTGCCCGGCGAACTGGTGCATATTATCGCCGATGCACATATTTATGACCGTCACATTCCTCTGGTCCGCGAATTGATTGCAAGGCAGCCCTATCCTGCGCCAAAGCTGGTCATTAATCCGGATATCAACAATTTTTACAGCTTCCGCGTGGAGGATTTCTCCCTGGAAAATTACCAGGCCGGTCCACAAATTAAAAATATTCCTGTGGCGGTTTAGACCGCCGATGGCGGGAAAAACCCATCAAAGCTAATTTAAACCTGAATTTGGCACGATATGTTTTTATATATACATCCTACAAACTGTATCAGGAGGTTCATAAATGCAGAAGGGCTTAATATCTATTACCATTGATGGACAACAGATCGAAACCCAAAAGGGAACTACCATAGAAACGCTCATGAAAAGCATGACAAAGCAAAACAAACCCATTGTCGCGGCAGCAAAAGTAAACAATGAGATCAGAGAGTTGACCTATTCTGTCACAGAACCGTGTGATATTACCCTTGTGGATCTTTCAAATGTCGATGGTGTGAGAATTTATCAAAGGAGCTTGATATTTCTTTTGGTGAAGGCATTTAATGATGTTTTCCCGGGGGAGGAAATTGCCGTATGCCATTCGGTCAGCAAGGGGCTCTTTTTCGAATCTTCGAACGCACTGAACAGCGAAGCGGTTCAGAAGATAGAAAAGCGGATGACCGAACTGATTTCAAAGGATCTTCCGTTCCGGAAAGAAGTCATTGACACCGAAAAAGCCAAACAGAATTTTCTGAAGGAGAACCGTATTGACAGATATGGCGCGATCAAGTATCGGGAAAAGCCCTATGTCAGTTATTACGTTCTGGATGATACGGAAGATTACTTTTATGGTTATATGGTTCCTTCAACCGGATATCTAAAGCTTTTCCGCCTTGAATATGACAATAGGGGCATCGTCCTTGTTTCTCCAAGAGTAAACAACCCCACCGACCTGGAAGAACATGAAATACCACAGAAGCTGTTCCAGATTTTCGGCGAATACCGCCAGTGGATCAGCATTCTTGGTGTGGATAATGTTGGAAAGCTGAATGATATTGTGGAATCGGGAAAAGCAGACGAGTTTATTCGGATTTCCGAAGCACTGCATGAGAAGAAGATAGCCCGCATTGCGGATATGATTCATGAAAACCGGGAAAAAATAAAGATCGTGCTGATTGCAGGGCCTTCATCCTCGGGAAAAACCACCTTCGCACAAAGGCTGTCCATCCAGCTTCGTGTGAATGGTCTGATACCGGTCAACATTTCTTTGGATGATTATTTTGTCAACAAGGATCGAACCCCTGTGGATGAGTTTGGAAAACCGGATTATGAAGCCCTTGAAACGGTTGATCTGAAACTGTTTAACGAACAGCTGAACAGCCTGATAAAAGGCGAGGAAGTGCAGGTACCCACCTATAACTTCATCACGGGAAAGCGCGAATACAGCGGGAAAACATTAAGCCTTGGAGAAGGAAAGGTTTTGGTGATAGAGGGTATTCATGGCCTCAACCCCAAGCTGACGGCAGATGTGCCCGAGGACAGCAAGTTTAAGGTCTATATCTCAGCGATTACTTCCATGCGGATTGACCGCCATAACAGGATTCCGACCACAGATATGCGTTTCATTCGCAGAATTGTTCGGGATCATCAGTTCCGGGGGTGTTCGGCGGAAAAAACCATCGACCTGTGGCCTTCTGTCAGACGCGGTGAGGAAAAGAATATTTTTCCCTACCAGGAGAACGCTGATGTGATGTTTAATTCATCTCTGATTTATGAGCTGGGTGTTCTAAAAAAGCTGGCTGTTCCCCTTTTGACGGCGATTTCGCCTTCGCAGAGCCAGTATTCTGAGTCTCGCAGGCTGCTAGAGTTCTTAAGCTATTTTTTGAGCATTGAAAGCGATGAAATTCCGATAAATTCCATTATCAAGGAGTTTTTAGGGGGCTCCTGCTTTTTCAGGGAATAACCCGTTTGAAAAAGCTGTTGGAGCCAGAACGCGGAATTGGAAGGGTTGGCATATATGGAAGATAAGGTACAATTGATCGCAACTGCGGTTTTCGGAGTGGAGGCTGTTGTTGCGAGGGAATTGAAGCATCTGGGATATGAAGACAGCGTTACCGAGGACGGAAAGGTAACCTTTACAGCGCCTGTATCAGCCATATGCAGGGCAAACCTTTGGCTTCGCTGCGCAGACAGGGTCTTTCTGAAGATGGGCGAATTTAAAGCAAAAACCTTTGATCAGCTTTTTGAGGGTACAAAGGCACTGCCATGGGAAGACTGGCTGACGGCTGATGCTGTTTTTCCTGTTACTGGCAGCTGTGTGCGTTCTATGCTGATGAGTATTTCCGATTGTCAGTCCATCATCAAAAAAGCCATTGTGGAAAGGCTTAAGAAAAAATATGGTTTAGAGCGGTTCCCGGAAACCGGTCCGAAATACAAGGTAGTATTCTGGCTGTTGAAGGATGTTGTTATCCTGGGCATGGACACCTCCGGCGATGGGCTTCATAAGCGGGGATATCGAAGGAGAACCACAGCAGCACCTTTGAAGGAGACCCTCGCCAGTGCACTGCTGCTGATTAGCAGATGGACGCCTGAAAAACCCCTGATGGATCCTTTCTGCGGTTCCGGAACCATCCCTATAGAAGCAGCGATGATGGGACTGAACCTGGCACCAGGCCTGAACCGTTCCTTTGATGCGCAGTATTGGGGGAATGTCAGCCCCACCCTTTGGGAGAAGGCTGTTGAGGAAGGTTGTGATTTGGCAAACAGGGAAAAGCAGCTTCAAATATATGGGTATGATTTTGACGAAGATGCAATTGATGCATGCCGGTTCCATGCCAGGGAAGCAGAGGTGGATCATGCCATCCATTTTCAGGTGCGTCCTGTAAAGGAAGCCTCATCGCGTTTTGAATACGGTGTTGTCGTGACAAACCCGCCTTACGGGGAACGGATGGGGGATAAGGCACACAATGCCATCTTGTACGCAGAGATGTCCGATACCTTCAAAAAAAATCTGGAAACGTGGTCTTTCTATGTCATTACCTCAGATCTTGCGTTCGAACAGCATTTCGGAAGGAGGGCAGATAAAAAGAGGAAATTGTACAATGGAGGAATCCTTTGTTATCTCTATCAGTATTATGGCCCTAAACCTCGTTAATTCTAAAATTTTCGACTATAAATGATCATTTTGAAACATTTCACAAAATAATCCGAAAATTTTGTTAGAATTTGTGACAGAAAGTCTTGTTTTGTCAAACTAGAATAGAATATAATGGAATAGAATCCTTTATTCATTGGAATCAGTTCCTGCAGTGAGATCATGAAATAGTCGAATTCATTAGGGTATGGTGAGAATTGTGAGTGAAAAGATTAGGGTATATGTGGTGGATGACAACGATGAATATATTCAGCAGGTGGAACAAAGCCTGGGAACGGTTTCCGATTTTGAGATTATTGGAAAGGCCTATGATGGGGAAACTGCAGTACGTGAAATCGTTGAAGCAGAACCAGATATTGTGTTATTGGATCTGATTATCCCACAAAAGGATGGTATTGCTGTACTGGAAGAGCTTCAAAGGGTTGATGGCTGGCAAAAACCGGTGATCATCATGCTTACGGCCATCGGGCAAGACAAATATATTAAAAAGGCATTAAGCCTCGGGGCTGAATACTACATCCTGAAGCCCTATGACATGGTTTTGCTTCCAAAAAGAATCCTCCAGGTTTATCAGGATTCCGACAGGCGAGGAAAACAGGAAAAGAAAGAAAAGATTGCGGAGGTTCAGCTGCCGTGCACAAGTTATGCTAAAGAACCCAGGTCGCACAACCTTCGCGACAGCGCAGAGGCTGATGTTATCAAAGCGCTTCAGGATATTGGTGTGCCTGCGCATTTAAGCGGGTATGGATATCTTCAGAAGGCGATTGTTGAAACGGTTCTCAGCGAAAGGGGTTTCATCCCGATCACCAAAGAGCTGTACCCAATGATTGCCGAATGCTACAACACAACCTCCGGCAAGGTGGAAAGGGCTATCCGCGGTGCCATACAAAAGGTATGGCAAAGGATGAACAATCAAAAGCTAAACCTGTTTTTTACATACACTGAAAACCGAAAGGGCGATCATCCAACCAACTCTGAATTTATAGCGACGATTGCTGATAAAATCCGGCTGATGCATTTAACGAAGTAGCGAATTGAGTGCACCCTGCTATGAAAGAAGCACGTATCCATGCATAAACATGCGTGAATACGTGCTTTTTAAGTTCATAATGATTAGTATGGCCTGAACGGTACGTATGACGGCACGGGTGTCGGTGTGGGAGGCGGAATAATGATCATTGGCTCTACGGGCTGGATGTGGACCGCACAGTGCACATCCTCGTAGACTCCATATTTCCAGTCTTCGGGGTATGGATCGGAGGGGATTGCAGGGTTGTATTCAATAGGCCTGCGAACCAAAATCTGTTCTGTTGTTGTTTCTGCAGGGCAATAATCATTGGCAAGAACATGTCTGCCATAGATGTCCTTCGATGCGCTGCACACCTTTGCATTGAAATGGGCGTCACAGGTATCGCCATAATCGGGCTCGGTGCCGTCAATAAAGTATTCTTCAACAACACGGGAACCTCTTGGATCCTTCTCACACAGGCTTGTCGCCAGCTTCCCGGAATCCTTGCAAACCTTGCGGGTTACGATCTTCGCCGGGACAGAGCTAAAAAAGTTTGTGGGCTGCCTGTCCTCATGGATCTTTGTCATGACTGAATGCCAGATTTTTTTAGCATTGTTTGTTTCTTCGGAAGTCAGTGATATCTGAGCCTTGCTGTTGTCATAGCCATACCAGGTTGATGCCACATAATAGGGGGTGGCACCGCAGAACCATTTATCAATGCTTCTGTCGGCGGTTCCGGTTTTACCTGCAGTGGGGATGGTTTCTCCGTTTTTGTTCAGGATGAGATTACCTTCACCGGTTCCCTCTAAAACCACATCCTGAAGGATGTCATTCATAATGAAAGCGGTTTGCTCGGAATAGACCTTTGTCCCTTTAGGATCCTTTTCAAGAACCATATTGCCTTCGTAATCCTCGATGGATGTATAGAAGTAGGGTTCCCAGTAAACCCCCTTGTAAGCGAAAACCGTATAGGCTGCAGCCATTTGAAGCGGGCTCATGCCCTTTGAAAAGCCGCCCATGGCCATGGAGATCATGCCTTCATTCTCCCAACGGGGCAAACCAACCTTCTCCAGGTAAGAAAGGCCAACCTTGAACGTCGTATAATCACGCAGTAACAATGAAGCAACGACGTTCCTTGATTCGACAAGCCCCATGTGAACCGTTGTCAAGCCAAAGTTTTTCTTTTCGACATTTCGCGGATAAATCTGCTGACGCTCCTTTTCGGGAATGGTCAGGTCGTTCAGACGCATATGCTGTGCCACATCGTCGATGATGGTGGCAGCGGTGATACGATTGGTTTCTATGCCAGGCGCATAAATGAGAAGGGGTTTGATCGTGGAACCTGGAGACCGTTCAATTCCGGTGGCCCGGTTTAAAACGCTTCCTTCCTTTTTACCGTTACCGCCATACAACCCGCGAACCGCACCGGTGGCAGGGTCGATCACAACCATTGCGGACTGGGGAATTTCCTCACGTGTCTTCGCTTCCTCGTTCACCTGGGGAAAGAAGGTTTCGTCAATATAAACCGCATCCAGCGCATTTTGGACTTTCTTCTCCTGCGTTGTATAGATTTTCAGGCCTGAGTTGTATACCATGTCTTCAGCAGTTTGCGCACTAATGCCTTTTTGCTCGCTTAGGTCCTTTACAACAGATTTGATCACTTCTTCAACAAAATAACTTTGAATACTGCTTCGTGTAACCTTTCCTGCACCGGGATTGAAAGTGAAAGCAATCTCCTCCTGCATGGCCTGAGTGTGCTCTTCTTCTGTGATCATTCCCTGCTCGAACATCAGGTCCAGGATGAGGTGAGCCCGTTCCATGTTGTTCGCCTTGTTTTCCTCACTGTTGGGGATGTAACGGGTGGGCCAGTTGGTGATACCTGCCAGACTGGCGCATTCCGCAAGGGACAAGTCACGAACGTCCTTCCCATAATAAGCCTGTGCAGCAGTTTCAATACCATAAATTGTACTGCCCATGGGAATGGTATTCATATAACGGGTGAGGATATCTTCCTTGGAAAGCCCTTCACGTTCCAACTTGAGTGCTTGCCACATTTCCTGAATCTTTCTTTTTATTGTGGGTTTCATATTCCCGGTCAGATTTTTCACCATTTGCTGCGTCAGGGTACTGCCGCCCTGCAAATCGTCTTCGCCCTTCAATTTGGCGACAGCGCTGAGATAAGTGCTTTTAAGAAACCTTCGGAAGTCTACGCCCTTATGCTCCCAGAAGCGCTTGTCTTCGACAGCGATGTACGCGTTGATCAGGTTCTGAGGGATCTCGGCAAACTCGATCCAGACACGGTTTTCATTTTGCTTCAGCTCGGCAAGAATGTTGCCGTCAACATCGTAGATAAAAGTATTGTACTTTGTCGGAGTTAAATCACTGGCGCTTAGCTCGGGGGTTGTTTCGATATATCCATATATCATGCCTGCAACAAGACCACTGCCGATAAAGCCTGCAATGATAATAATGGTTAAAATCAGCTTTAAAGCGCCCCATAATACCTTCAGGGAAAAGAGCAGGGCATTCACGACAGGGGATCTTTTCTTCGGCGCGGAAATGGCCGGTTTTACTTTTTTCTCTCGTTTCACCCGATGAACAGATTGCCCATTGTTGGATTTCGGTTTAAACAAATGACCAAAATTAAACTTGTTCTTTTCCTTTTGAACAGATCTTTCACTGCTTGAACCCGGTTTCGGCCTAAATAAACCGCTTAAACTCAACTTCATATCTTCCTCCTGAAAGGAACCCGGATAGTGACAAAATGATCCAGGAACCGTTCGCGTAAGTGCTCTTTGAAGCGATCAATGCATCACAAAAAACAGGAAAGTTCTTTCCCGTAAAGCTATTATAGCATAATTTCTGTGGATCAGAAGTTTTTTTTCATTTAAGCTGGAACTCCAGGGAATAATTCATTATAGCGAGGAAGTAATGTCATATTTTCTATAGGTAATAGGGACTAATTGTCTTGATCCTGAGGTAAGCATATTCTCTGCCATGATATAGCGGTGTGTTGCAATTGCAAAGCAATTGCTTTTGGTGCTATAATTAGTAATGATTATGCTGTTTCTGCTATGCAGGAACAGAACCAGTAAGAGAATAAACATGCCGGCTGGCATGTTGGTTGCATAAAAGGAAAGGATGGACAGGTTTTGGGAAATTCAAATGTTTATGATGTACTGAAAGAGCGCGGTTTTATCGCCCAGGTGACCCACGAGGAAAAAATACGGGAAATATTAGGGAAGGAAAATATTACTTTTTATATCGGCTTCGACCCCACCGCCGACAGCCTTCATGTGGGGCATTTCCTGCAGCTGATTGTGATGTCGCACATGCAGCAGGCCGGTCACAGGCCTGTGGCCATTTTGGGCGGTGGTACGGCCATGGTGGGCGACCCCTCCGGCAAGACTGACATGCGCAAAATGCTGACCCAGGAAGAAATTCAACACAACGCCGATCAGTTTAAAAAGCAGATGCGAAATCTGGTCGATTTCAGCGAAGGTAAGGCTCTGATGGTGAATAATGCCGATTGGCTTTTAAAGCTGAATTATGTCGATTTTTTAAGGGATATCGGGGTTCATTTCTCGGTCAACCGCATGCTTTCAGCAGAATGCTTTAAATCCAGGCTCGAAAAAGGGCTATCCTTTATCGAATTTAATTATATGCTGATGCAAAGCTATGATTTTTTGAAGCTGTATCAGGATTATCACTGCACCTTTGAGTTGGGCGGCGATGATCAGTGGAGTAATATCCTCGGTGGCGTCGAACTGGTACGCCGGGTGGAAGGGGAGGAAGTATACGGAATGACCTTCCAGCTGCTGACCACCAGCGAGGGCAAGAAAATGGGCAAGACTGAAAAAGGAGCTGTTTGGCTGGATCCTGAAAAAACATCTCCCTACGAGTTTTACCAATACTGGCGCAACATAGATGATGCCGATGTGATCAAATGCCTGAAACTGCTTACCTTCATTCCCATGGAGCAAATCCGGGAATACGAAGCCTGTCAAAACGAAAAAATCAACGAACTCAAAGAGGTTTTGGCCTTTGAGGTCACGAGAATCGTTCACGGTGAAGATAGCGCGCAAAAAGCCCGTGAAGCTGCGAGGGCACTTTTCGCCGGGGGCGGGTCTTCAGAAAACATCCCCTCTACTGCGATCCCTTCTCAAACCTTCGGTGAAGGGATGGGTATTCTGGATTTACTGGTATACTCAGCACTGGCTCCGTCCAAGGGTGAAGGCCGCAGGCTTGTTCAGCAGGGCGGGCTGTATATTAACGGCGAACGTGTGGAGGATCCAAACCTGATTATCACGCTTTCGTTGTTCCAAAACGGTGAAATATTGATCCGCAAGGGGAAAAAAATATATCATAAGATTATCCTGGAAGGGTAGCTGTTCGGTTTACTGTTCCGGGAAATAGCAGAGTTGTCGGGAGCGGGTTCATATGCAGATAAAAGTGGGTGAGATCATCAGGGCTAAAAGAGAAGAGAATAACATTTCTCTGGTTTCCTTTGCCCAGGAGTTGGATATTTCTCCAGGTTACCTGTCTCAAATTGAAAACGGAGTGAAGAAAAACCCAAACCTTGATATCCTGCTGAAGATCATCCGCCGCCTGGATATTGATTTGGCCATGCTGCTGGGGGTTGAAGCAAACGAGGAAAATTACCTTGTGAAGATACCTTCCCTGCTGAAGCTGATTCTGGCCAGGGAACGAAACAGCAGGGTTCTGGAAGATCCAGAGGTGCTGAAGCGGTTTTGTTCATTGTGTGAACGCATGTTGGAAACCAAATATCTTCTGGAAAATCCGACATTGTACAAGATGTTTCTGGATGACCTGGCAAACCAAACCGAATCTGCCCTCAAACGATATATGGGAATGCAGGTTCTGTTGATGGAAAACACCGGGGGCCCGTGAAGCGAAAACTGCCCAAATCAACAGTTACTGTTCATAAATAAGCAGGTGCAGCCTGCTGAACGAAATGAAGGATCTCGCAGCTGCTTTACTTATTGCACAGTCATTGTTCATTATGTTATAATGACTCGGTACATAATATACAATTTCAAGGAGGTTGTAATATGAAGCATATAAAGACTATCAACGGTAATTCTTTAAACAAGGATCTGAAAAAGGTTGGTTGCGGCGAATGCCAGACATCCTGTCAGTCGGCCTGCAAAACTTCCTGCACCGTTGCCAACCAAAAATGTGAAAGAGAGTAACCCGAAGAATCCCTGGGTCTTTTTTTCGAAAGTAATTCTACAAAACGATGGAACAGTTACAACAAAAGGGCTTTAGAGCTCTTTTGCTTTTATTTCCAGGAATATTGGGGAGATATTATGATTCATCAGTTTACGATTCGGGACATTCATATAGCTTTGGATGTAAACAGCGGAGCGGTGCATGTGCTTGATGACCAGGCAAGCCAGGTGCTGGCCTGCTTTGATCAGGACGGACAACCGGAACCGGAAAAGCTGGAGGCTCTGAAACAGCAGTATGGAGCTCAAACCATCGAGGAAGCTTGTTTCGAATTGAATGACATGATCGCCAGGGGGCTGCTTTTCTCAAAGGATCCCTATGAGGCGCTTTTTTCGCGTTCATCCGGCCCAACCGTGGTAAAGGCTTTATGTCTTCATATTGCTCATGACTGCAACCTGAAATGCAAATACTGTTTTGCCGGAGAGGGAAATTATCATGGCCAGAAAACCCAGATGAGCCTTGAAGTTGCAAAAAGGGCCATTGATTTTGTGATTGAAAATTCTGCTAACCGGAAAAACATTGAAATTGATTTTTTTGGTGGCGAACCGCTGCTAAATCTCGATACCGTGAAGGGTACCGTGAATTACGCAAGGGAAAAAGAGAAAACCAGCGGCAAGCGTTTCCGCTTTACCATCACCACCAACGGTGTTTTGTTGAAGCCAGAGGAACTGGACTACCTGAACGATACCATGGATAATATCGTTTTAAGCCTGGATGGCCGGAAGGATGTCCATGACCGCATGCGATGCCGAAAAGACGGAAGCGGCTCCTATGACGCCATTGTTCCAAAATTTCAACAGATGGCAGCCAAGCGAGGGAACAGGGATTATTATGTCAGGGGCACCTATACCGCAAGCAATCTGGATTTTTCCACAGATGTGCTGTACATGGCGGATTTGGGTTTTGATCAGCTTTCGGTTGAGCCTGTCGTTCTTCCTGACGGATCAAGCTTTGAGATTCGAAAAGAACACCTGCCTATATTGTTCAAAGAGTATGAGAAACTGGCAGATGAACTGTTGAAAGTGCGCAAAAAAGGCCGAAAAGTGAATTTTTTCCATTACATGATTGACCTTGAAGGCGGCCCGTGTGTGGCAAAAAGGCTGAGGGGCTGTGGCTCAGGCACCGAATATCTTGCCGTAACCCCACAGGGAGATCTGTACCCCTGCCATCAGTTCGCCGGTATTAGTGAGTTCAGGCTGGGAGATATTTATTCCGGTATAAACCGCCCAGACATTACAGATGTCTTTAAAGGGATCAATGTATATACGAAGAAAGCCTGCAGGCAGTGCTGGGCCAGGTTTTACTGCAGCGGCGGCTGTGCGGCAAACGCCTGGAATTTTCAGAAGGATCTTTCCGGAGTTTATGAAATTGGCTGCGAACTGCAAAAGAAGCGGGTGGAATGCGCGCTGTGGCTTAAGGCGATGGAACAGGCCGAAGAATAAAGGAGGAGAGTTTTTTGCTGACCCTGAACGACATTAAAAAGAATGAGGAAGTAAACACGCTCTTAAAGCTTGCTCAAAAACAGCTGGAAATCCGCGGATTTACCGAGCACTCCTTTCGGCATGTGGGAAGAACCTCTAACACGGCTGGCTCCATCCTGAAAAAGCTGGGGCATGACCCGCGGGAAATAGAACTGGCCAGAATTGCCGGGTATCTGCATGATATCGGCAATGCCGTCAACCGTCAGGATCACGCGCATACCGGTGCTTATATGGCATACAGAATTCTCACAGGCATGGGAATGGACTATGAAGAAGCCGGTGAGATCATGCAGGCTATCGGCAATCATGATGAGTCCAGTGGGACCGCAGTCAGCAATGTTTCAGCCGCACTGATTCTGGCTGATAAATCTGATGTGCATCGATCCAGGGTGACAAACCAGGATATGAGCACCTTTGATATCCATGACAGGGTGAACTATGCCGTGGTGAAATCCGAGCTTGTTGTGGACGCAGAGAACAGGAAAGCAATCCTGCAGTTGGAAATCGATACATTGATCTGCCCGGTGATGGATTATTTTGAAATCTTTCTGGACAGGATGAAAATGAATCGCGGAGCGGCCGAGTTTCTGGGAATGAAATTTGAGCTGGTCGTTAACAATACCCAGCTGCTTTAACCATACTCGAGCTATGTAAGAAAGTGACCGCTTGTTCATTAAAACGAAAAATAACCTTGTAAATCATTATTGACCCGCATTCACTTAAAATATATAATAACATGAGCGGAAAGACGAAGGAGGAGGAATACTTCATGAGAAAAAACAGTGTTTTCATGCTGTTTGTGGTCATTATTTTGATTGCTGTATTTGCATTTCTGGCTGCAAACGAGCTGAAAAAAGATAATGTACGTACGGGAATCGATATTCGCGGGGGTGTCAGTGCAATCCTCGAACCCGATATACAACCAGGATCCCTTACAAAGGAAGAGATGGCGAAAGGTCTTGCTTCGGCTAAAACAATTTTGGATAAAAGGCTTGAAAGCAGGCAAATTTATGATAAGAACGTCACGATTGACGAGATGAACAATCGTATTACCGTTGAAATTCCCTGGGCAAAGGGTGAAACAAACTTTAATCCTCAGGAAACCCTCGATGAGCTTGGGAAGACAGCCCTGTTAACCTTCCAGGAAGTAGATACCGACAAGATGGATGAGAACGGCAATTTTCTGCCCACCGGAAGAATTGTACTCCAGGGTACACAGGTGAAGGATGCAAGCCCGGGAAGGGATCAGCAAACCAATGAATGGGTGGTCATGCTGGACTTGGATCCATCGGGAACCGAAGCATTTGCAGAGGCCACCGGCCGTCTCGTGGGTCAGTATATTTCTATATTTATGGACAATGATTTTGTATCAGTAGCACGTGTGAAGCAGCGTATTGATGGCGGCTCTGCCGTTATCACGGGTCAGAGGGACTCGGTGGAGGCAGGACAGCTTGCTTCAACCATCCGCTCCGGTTCTCTGCCGTTCAGGCTCATCGCCACAAAAGTAGACTCCATAAGCCCGCAGCTGGGGCAGGGTGCTATGGGTGTGGCCGTTACTGCGGGAATTATCGGGTTTATATTGGTATGCTTGTTCATGCTGGTTATTTACCGGTTGCCTGGACTACTGGCCGATATCGGTCTTTTCGCGCTGGCTGTATTAACCATTCTTTCTGTAGCATGGACGGGTATATCCATTACACTCCCCGGAATTGGCGGGATCATCCTGGCCATTGGAATGGGTGTTGACGCAAACTGCGTTATTTTTGAAAGAATCAAGGAAGAACTGAGGGATGGCAAAACGCTTAGGGCCGCCGTGGATCAGGGCTTTGATCGTGCTTTTGCAGCGGTACTCGATTCCAACGTCACAACCCTTATTACGGGGATTGTGCTTTATGTTATGGGTTCAGGCCCGATCAAGGGTTTTGCGATGACACTGACCATAGGCGTCTTTTTAAGCTTTATCACCGCTGTAACGGCTACCAAGATCATGCTGCGATCAGTGACCGGTGTTAAAGTCTTTAAAAGCAAATGG
This sequence comes from Thermoclostridium sp., assembly GCA_017995215.1. Lineage (GTDB taxonomy): Bacteria > Bacillota > Clostridia > DSM-8532 > DSM-8532 > JAAYJG01. The sequence continues at coordinate 12,151 of JAGOJH010000024.1, read as the reverse complement.
CTTTATGGCGTGAAATAGCGGAGGTGAAAATAGATGAAAAGTTTTGATTATATAAAGCACCAGAAAAAATTCTTTGCCATATCTGCGGTGATCATTCTGGCAGGGCTTATCGCTTTCCTGATCAACGGGCTGAATCTGGACGTTCAGTTCAGCGGCGGTACACGCATCCTGATTGAAACAAATGGTGAATTGGATGTCCAAAAAGCAGATGCTTTGGTTGAAGCAGCCATTGGAAAATCGGTTACATCGCAAATGCAGCAAACCAATAATCCCGACGCTGAAAATAAAACCATATATATGCTGCGGTTGGATATCGCCAGCAGTGAGACGCTCACCGATGAAGAAAGAAATGCCGTTATTGACACGATTGCTCAAAACTTTGATGTCAAAGAGGGCGGGAATCAGGAAATGCTTAGCGTTAAGCCCAGCATAGGTCGTGAAACCCTGATGAACGGCGTGAAGGCTACTATCATTGCGTCAGTATTAATTATTTTTTATGTAACCTGGAGATTCAGCGCGATGCATGGCTTTTCGGCAGCCATTACAGCCCTTGTGGCACTGGCACATGACATCCTCGTGGTTTTCGGGATGTATACCATTTTCAGGCTGCCCCTCGGTGAGGTTTTCATCTCCGCCACGCTGACGATTATTGGTTACTCCCTGAACGACACGATCATCATCTATGACCGTATTCGTGAGAACAGCAGACTGATGAAAAAGCATACGCTGGACGAAATTGTCAATACCAGTATTACACAGTCACTTACCCGTACCATCAATACAGCTGCAACAACGCTGTTAACGGTTGCCACCCTGTATATTTTTGCAGCGGTGAACAATATTACTTCGCTGATGGATTTTGCCCTGCCGCTGATGGTTGGCTTTATTGCAGGTGTGTATTCCACAGTGTTTATTGCCAGCCCGCTGTGGCTGATGTGGAGAAAAGCCTCCATGCGCAAGACGGTCGCAGACGCGTAATATTCCAGCAATGAATCCTTTTGTCATTCAATCCCGGAAGGAACCAGTAAGGAAATCCTTCCGGGATTTTTCAACTCCTTTTTCATGCTGTTTACTAGATTTTTTTATATAGGGAAGAAAACATAAAAACAGCCTGGCAAAGAAGCCAGGCTAAAGATCAGGGACAGATTTGTTACGAACCATAACAAAAAAGTCATTTTGGAGAATAATCATGGCATAGGAGGAAATCATGCGATGCCGTTACGCATCTGCATGTCCCGGAAACACACAATGCTGCCGGGAGATTCAAGATATGACAACACTATTGGAAAACATAATCCAATACCAGAGCGCCTACTGTCAGCTCCGCCCATAAATAAAATCCATAAATGAAAAGCGATTGAATTAAAAGAGGCATATCGCTATGCAGCGCCGGTGCGAGCATATTCACTACAGCCAGAACGGCAGATGCTGAAGTAAACACGATAAGGCACCAGAATCCAATTTTTAAAATGTTTTTTGGTGTTTTTTTCATCCGGCTGAAGCTTTTTTGTATCAGTTGCATACGCTGCTGCATCGGAATCTCCTTTCTATACAATCGATTTTCGGACACTTTTAGGTTAACATAATGCAATCCACATTTCAACCAACAATAGTTTCCATAGAGTTAAAAAAGATGTAGACAACCAAAAAGTTTTGTGTTACTATATCAAGGATGTAGAAATGGAGGGGAATTACGTTGTATGGTTTTGTAAAAACCCAGGAGGGCAAACTGAAAAGAAACAGGTTTTATATCCTCAGACATCGTATTTCCTTTTTTCAAGATCCAAACAAAATATTTCATTCTTTAAAATAGATAGTAAGGCTTTCGGCCTTACTATTTTTTTGTAGAACCATAAGAAATCAGGTATTCCAAAGCCTGAACACAGTTATTCTTAGCAATATATGTTTTATACTAAAGAAACCATGCGGCAGGCAGCACCAGCGATAAGTACCAAAAGAAGGGCAGACTAAACCGAGGAGGCGCACACGAATGAGGTTAATGCATAAGGATGTTCTTGGAATAGCAGAACTGACATCGTCAGAAATAACATCCATTCTGGACAGGGCGTTGGAGATGAAAAAAATTGTACTAAGCGACAGCAAAAAGGTACATTACCTGCGTGGAAAGTCCGTCGTGACGCTTTTTTATGAAAACAGCACCCGAACAAGGGTTTCCTTTGAACTGGCCGGGAAATACATGAGTGCTGATACGGTAAATATCACCGCGTCCGGCAGTAGTGTGGCCAAGGGTGAAACCCTGATTGATACAGGAAAAACTCTGGATGCCATGGGGGCTGATGTGGTTGTAATGCGTCACAGCTTATCAGGGGCGCCACATTTACTGGCAAAGCATGTCCGCGCATCGGTGATCAATGCAGGCGACGGAATGCATGAGCATCCCACCCAGGCACTTCTGGACATGTATACCATCCGGGAACATTTAGGAAGCTTAAACGGCTTGAAGGTGGCTATCATAGGGGACATATTCCACAGCCGGGTGGCACGCAGTAATATCCTTGGCCTGTCCAAAATGGGGTCAAAGCCTGTTGTGTTTGGGCCTTCCACATTAATTCCTCCCGATATTGCGAAGATGGGGGCAACCGTTGCACCAACGCTGCAAGATGCCGTGAAAGATGCAGATGTAGTGATGGGCCTTCGCGTGCAGCTGGAAAGGCAGAAGAAAGCGTTCTATCCATCACAGGCGGAATATGCTGCATTTTTTGGGTTAACCCCCAGCACTATGGCACTGGCGAAAAAACATGCCATATGGATGCATCCCGGGCCGGTAAACCGCGGTGTGGAAATGACATCCACTGTGATTGATGGTGAGGGTTCTGCCATTAACGAACAGGTGACAAATGGTGTGGCTATACGAATGGCTTTATTGTATATGCTGACAGGGAGGGAATAGCGTGAGGATACTAATCAAAAACGGAATGGTTGTAACCAACGAACAGGAAACCCAGTTGGATCTTCTGATTGAAGATGGCCTTATTTCAACGCTTGAACGGCACTTAACATATGATGCGGACGAAGTTATTGATGCTGAGGGCAGCTATATACTCCCCGGGTTAGTGGATGCACATTGCCACTTAAGGGATCCCGGCTACGAATACAAGGAAGACATTGTGACGGGTACCCGAAGCGCAGCTATGGGCGGCTTTACATCCGTCGCGTGCATGGCCAACACAAACCCGACTGCAGACAACAAGGCTGTGGTGCGGTACATCATTGATAAAGCGCAAAGGGAAGGCTATGTCCATGTTTACCCCATCGGGGCTATGACGAAGGGGCTTCGCGGCGAAGAACTGGCCGATATTGGTGAGATGCAGCAAGCTGGCATTGTTGCTGTTTCCGATGACGGACGCTCGGTGGAAAACTCTCAGGTGATGCAGCGGGTGATGACATATGCCCATATGTTTGGTGTGCCAGTAATTTGTCATTCGGAAGACTCCAACCTTTCCGACGGCGGGGCGATGAATGAGGGAGCGTTATCCACGATGATGGGGCTTCGGGGCATTTCAAAGGCCAGCGAAGAAATCATGATTGCAAGGGACATCATCCTGTCCGAGCGCACCGGCGTTCCAATACATTTGTGCCATGTAAGTACGGCACTGGGGGTAGAACTCGTTCGCCAGGCTAAGAAAAGGGGTGCTGCAGTGACTGCAGAGACCTGCCCGCATTACTTTACCCTCACCGAAAATGCCTGTGAAGGCTATAACACGATGGCAAAAATGAATCCTCCCTTAAGAAATGAGGAAGATGTAGATGCGATTATCCAGGGGCTTACGGATGGAGTACTCGATATCATCGCCACAGACCATGCGCCACATCATCAAGACGAAAAAAACGTGGAGTTCGATCAGGCCGCTAATGGCATCATCGGGTTTGAAACAGCGCTGCCGCTGGCCTATACCACTCTCGTAAAAACTGGACATCTGTCCATGGTTCAGCTTGTTCACAGGATGAGCAAAAAACCGGCAGAAATCTTGAAGCTGGACAAGGGCGAACTTCTTCCGGGCAAAATGGCCGATATCATTGTTTTTAATCCCAACGAAAGCTATACCATTGATGTGGGGAAAATGGTGTCCAAAAGCAAAAACACCCCCTATCACGGGTGGCCGGTTACCGGCAGGGTCACAACGACGATTGTGAATGGAAAAATTGTTGTAAGGGACGGGAAACTGATGACCTGACAGGTTGGCGTAGGATTCATTCATTGCAGTGCGTAAAGCTCGTACCAATTTGAATTAAGGTTGTCATTTCAAGCAAAGTGTGACATACCAGACAAAGTGAAAAATCTTGCTCATACATCGGCAAGTGCCGATTCTCTCAGAAAATCGAACAACAGGAGGAACAGAGCCATGTTTATTGACAAGCTGATGAAGAAGGTAAAGGAATTGCAAAACCCCACCATTATGGGGCTGGATCCAAAGCTGGAGTTCATCCCGAAGTCTATCCGGGAAAAGAACCTGCAAACCTGTGGAAATACCCTGAAGGCAGCTTCGGCCAGCATTCTGGAGTTCAATAAAAGACTGATGGACGCAGTAACGGGTATTGTACCTGCAATTAAGCCACAGCTTGCCTATTATGAAATGTATGGCATTGAAGGGCTGAAAGCCTTTGCGGAAACTGTCCGGTATGGCCGGGAAAAGGGCTTTGTCATCGTTGCGGACGCAAAAAAAAACGACATCGGCTCGACCTCCCAGGCATACTCTGCAGCATTTTTAGGAGAAACTGTTCTTGAAGACGGAAAAGCGGAACCAATATTCGACGCCGACGCCGTAACCCTGAACGCTTATCTTGGGATTGATGGGATCAACCCCATGCTGGAGGACTGTAAAAAGTATTCCAAAGGGGCATTCATTCTTGTAAAGACTTCCAATCCATCCTCCGCTCAGCTTCAAGATATGGTATTGCAGGACGGAAGAACCGTTTACGAAGCAATGGCCGATCTGGTGAACGAATGGGGCAGGGAGTTGATTGGTGAATGTGGATATTCTTCTATAGGCGCGGTAGTGGGTGCAACCTGGCCTCAGCAGCTAAAAACACTACGCAGCCGTATGCCGCAGACTTGCTTTCTGGTTCCCGGTTACGGTGCGCAGGGCGGCGGTGCGAAGGATGTGGCGGCAGCCTTTGACAAGAATGGCCTCGGTGCGGTGATCAACGCATCCAGAAGCTTGATGTGCGCTTATAAGCTGGATAAATGGAAGACAGAATTCACCATCGAGGAGTTTGACCAGGCCTGCCATGAAGAGGCCATCCGTATGAAAAATGAGCTTCAAAGCTCTATGTAAAAGAGTTTAAAAATAGAGAACCGGCAAATATAGGGTTGGGCACGTTGATGAGAATATAAACTTTAAAAAGCTACCGGGTTAATATAGAAGGAGAGAATCAATGAAGGCAGTATTGGTATTGGAAGACGGGACGGTTTTTGAGGGAACAGCTATTGGGGCTGAGGGTACGGTTATCGGAGAGGTTGTTTTTCATACAACCATGACCGGGTACCAGGAAATTCTAACAGATCCGGCCTGTTATGGGCAAATTGTCGCAATGACTTATCCACTGATAGGAAACTGCGGCTTTATCGAGGAAGAGGGCGTTCCCCAAAAGCCTCAGCTAAAAGGCTTTATCGTCCGCGAGCTTTGTGATTGTCCAAATAACTGGAGAACTGCCGGTAAGCTGAATGATTATCTCATTCAAAACGGGATTACAGGAATTGAAGGGATTGACACCCGCGCGTTAACCCGAATGCTTCGAGACAAGGGAACAATGAATGGAATCATCAGCACCGAAAGTGATTTTGATTCGAATGCATGGCTTGAACAAATGCGAAATAATAAAATCACCAATCCAGCCAGAGAATCGAAAAGTAAAGACATCATCCATCATGAAGGGGAAGGACACAGGGTTGTTCTGGTCAATCTGGGGGATGCTCAGCCCATTCTTCAAGCCCTGAAAAAACGAACTTGCGAGGTTTATGTAACGCAATACCACACCTGCTGCGAAGAAATACTCAGCTTTGAGCCCGATGGCGTCGTGTTTTCCAATGGAGTGGGAGATCCAAAGGATTGCGTGGAAGTGTTGGAAGTGGCAAAGGATCTTATAGCCAAAAAGCCTGTAATGGGCATTGGGTTGGGGCATCAGCTTGTGGCACTGGCCTTGGGAGCACAAACAGCCAAACTGAAATATGGCCACCGGGGCGGCAACCAGCCGGTGAAAAATGTTCAAACCGGTGTTACGCATATCACCAGCCAAAACCATGGCTATATGGTTATCGATGAATACCTTGAAAAAACCGGGTTGGTTGTCAGCCTTGTGAATATGAATGATGGTTCCATAGAGGGGTTAAGGCATTCAAGTCTTCCGGTTGTGACGGTTCAATTTCATCCGGATGGCAACTGGCCCACTAAGGGCACCGGCTTTTTATACGATGATTTTATGAATAAGATAGAGGACATCAAAAAAGGGAGGTCGCAGCATGCCGCTGAATAAAACGATTCAAAAGGTTTTGGTTATCGGATCGGGTCCGATCGTCATCGGGCAGGCGGCCGAGTTTGACTATGCAGGCACCCAGGCCTGTCACGCGCTGAAAGAGGAAGGAATAGAGGTGGTGCTGGTGAACAGTAACCCGGCAACCATCATGACCGATACGAATGTCGCCGACAAGGTTTATATCGAAGCGTTAAACCCCGAAGTGCTGAAAAAAATCATCCTGCTGGAAAAACCGGACAGCATCCTTCCCACTTTAGGAGGTCAGACCGGCCTGAACCTGGCAATGGAGCTGGCAGAGAGCGGCTTTTTGGATACGGTTGGGGTAAAACTGCTGGGGACCGACACCCAGGCCATTAAGAAATCGGAGGATCGTCAATCCTTCAAGGATACTATGGAAAGCATTGGTGAGCCCTGTATTCCGAGCAAGGTTGTCAATACGCTGCAGGATGCGATGGATTTTGCCGAATCCATCGGTTATCCCGTCGTTGTTCGTCCTGCCTATACCCTTGGCGGAACAGGCGGGGGTATCGCTTACGACCGGGAGCAGCTTCATGAAATCGGAGCGAATGGGCTGCGACTTAGCCGCGTGCATCAGGTTTTAATTGAAAAGTGCATCTCCGGATGGAAGGAAATCGAGTTTGAAGTGATGCGGGACGGCAAGGGAAACGTCGTCACCATCTGCAGCATGGAAAATATTGACCCGGTGGGGATTCATACCGGGGACAGCATTGTGGTTGCACCCGTGCAAACCTTAAGCGACAGGGAATACCAAATGCTGCGCACTGCGGCGTTGAACATCATTACAGAGCTTGGAATAGAGGGCGGCTGCAACGTACAGTTTGCAATGCACACCGATAGCTTTGAATATGCGGTGATTGAGGTGAACCCCCGCGTCAGCCGTTCTTCGGCATTGGCGTCGAAAGCAACAGGATATCCCATCGCCAGGGTTGCAACAAAAATTGCGGTGGGATATGGCCTGGACGAAATCAGAAATGCTGTCACCGGTAAGACCTATGCATGCTTTGAACCGGCCATCGATTACGTTGTGGTCAAAATACCGAAATGGCCTTTTGATAAATTTGTTCGTGCCAAGAGAACCCTTGGTACACAAATGAAGGCTACCGGAGAGGTCATGGCTATCAGCAACTCGATGGAAGGCGCATTTATGAAGGCTTTGCGCTCACTGGAGCTGAACCTGTATACCCTGAAACAACTTCATTATAAAGATTGGACTGATGAAGCCGTAGAAAAAAAGCTTCATGATAAGGATGATGAGCGCATTCTCGTCGTTGCGGAAGCACTGAGGCGTGGCTTTCCCATTGCGCAGATATATGATATCACCCGAATTGATCCCTTTTTCCTCGGAAAGTTCAAAAACCTTGTAGACATGGAAGAGGCTCTGATGAAGCAGAGCCTTCACACAATAACCAGAGAATTCATGCTAAAGGCTAAGAAAATGGGATTTACTGATAAAGTGATTGCAAAATTCATGGGCTGTTCGAAGGATGAAGTCAGCCAAAAGCGCCGGGAGTGGAATATTAACGCGGTCTATAAGATGGTGGATACCTGCGCTGCAGAGTTTGAGGCCGCGACCCCATATTATTACTCCACTTACGACCAGTATTCCGAGGTTATACCAAGTGACAGAAAAAAGGTGCTGGTGCTTGGCTCGGGGCCGATCCGTATCGGACAGGGAATAGAGTTTGATTATTGTTCGGTTCACTCGGTGTGGGGCTTGAAGCAAGAGGGCTATGAAACGATCATTGCAAACAACAACCCCGAAACCGTCAGCACCGACTTTGATACCTCCGACCGGCTTTATTTTGAGCCCTTAACCCCGGAGGATGTTGAAAACATTATAGAAACAGAAAAACCGGACGGCGCCATAGTCCAGTTTGGCGGACAGACGGCCATTAAGCTGACTGGAGCACTAAAAGAACTTGGGGTAAAAATCTTCGGTACCGATGCGGAGAATGTAGATGCCGCGGAGGATCGTGAGAAGTTTGACGCCATTTTGGAAGAGTTGAATATTCCGCGCCCGGCAGGCAAAACAGTCTTTACCACTGAACAAGCCCTGGATGCTGCGAACTCCCTGGGTTATCCCGTATTGGTCAGACCATCCTATGTGCTTGGCGGCAAGGGAATGGAGATTGCCTTTAACAATGATGATGTTTGCGAATTTATGGAGATCATCAATCGGGAAGAGCAGGAACATCCCATTCTGGTGGATAAGTACCTGATGGGCAAGGAGCTTGAGGTGGATGCCATCTGTGACGGAAAGGACATTTTAATCCCAGGGATTATGGAGCATCTGGAGAGGGCAGGGGTTCACTCCGGCGACAGCATTTCCATGTATCCTACCCAGAGCATCAGCAAAAAGACAAGAGACACGATTGTAGATTATACTGAAAAGCTGGCAAAGGCATTGCATGTCATCGGCATGGTGAATGTTCAGTATGTGCTGTATAACGATGAGGTTTATGTAATTGAGGTGAACCCCCGTTCCAGCCGCACTGTGCCCTATATCAGCAAGGTGACGGGAATACCGATGGTACAGGTGGCGACTCGTGTTATGATGGGAAGAACGCTGAGTGATTTCCCGTATGGCACAGGGCTTTTTCAGGAATCGGATTATGTAGCGGTAAAGGTTCCTGTGTTCTCCTTTGAAAAGCTGCACGACGTCGATACCAGCCTGGGGCCTGAAATGAAATCAACCGGTGAAGTGCTGGGCATAGCAAAAACCTTCCATGAAGCGCTGTACAAAGGGATTATTGCCTCCGGAATCAAAGTGCCGGAAGCGGGGAGCGGAATTCTGTTTACCGTCAGAGATACTGACAAGCCTGAACTAATAACATTGGCGGAAGGCTTTGAAAAACTGGGTTATACCCTTTATGCCACCGGTAAAACTGCGCTGTATCTGAATATGCATGGCATTGCGACAAATGCCGTGAAGAAAATCAGCGATGGTTCACCCAATATTTTAGATTTAATTGATACAGGAAAAATCAAGCTCATCGTCAATACACCCACCCGGGGACGTGCACCGCAGCGCGATGGGTTCAAAATACGCAGAAAAGCGGTTGAAAGCTCGATCCCATGCCTGACATCCATGGATACGGCCTTCGGACTGCTAAAATGCCTGCAACTGGGCAAAAAACCGGAGGAGTTGGAGATATATAACCTGAAGATTTTTGAGACATAACCAAAAAACATAGGATGGCCATGATTTGTAGAATTAGGGTTTGACAAAAAGACTGGTTCCATCTTATAATGATTTGGCAGGCAATTTGTGCGGACATGGCGGAATTGGCAGACGCACCAGACTTAGGATCTGGCGGGCAACCGTGGAGGTTCAAGTCCTCTTGTCCGCACCAAATAAGAAACACCGAATTGATACAGTGTGTCAGTTCGGTGTTTCGTTATTTTATGCCTGAAAATGCTTATGGCACAAGGCTTTGTGAAATACATCTGTGCATTTCATGTCCCATGTGCCACCATGTTGGGGCTCTGATTACCCGGATATGCCGAAAACCACTATAGATTGTGCTTTGCAATCGTTAAAATATCGCTAATCGTTATACAGCCGATAGTAAAAAATATGAACAAGGCTGCATCGACCGGGGAGAGAAAAGCATTGCAATCATGCAACCTTAGATTTCCACGGTTATATCCTTGCCGACGAAGAAAGTGAAAATCAGCCTGCCATTGTTGAATACAGTGATATTGTCGACAGTCTTTCCGAATCGGTTCTCGTTGAATACCAAATCCATATCTGGCAGTTCCATGATTTCAAACAGAAATCCGCTTAACACTTCAGCCTTCAAATCACGATCATTTTTCTCCGTCTGCAGACGTTCAATGCGCTCTTTCTGCTTTTCATATCTGTCAACCAGACTGTTGTAACGGGAATTGTATTCTGTTTGATCTATGGCACATGAGGCATTGTCGTCGATACATTGTTTAATAAGTCCGGCAATGACCTCCATCTCCTGAGTGGCCTCGTCGAGCTGCTTTTTTATGTCGGCTGTGTCGGTTAGCTCAGCTTTAATGAGCCTGCCGTCCTCTATAAACTGCTCCCGGTCAACAATCAGAAGGCTTAACGCCGTAACATAAGCATCCTTTATTTGCTCCTCCGATAAGTGCGGTGTGGAGCATTTTTTGTCTTTACCCTTAAACTTGGCATTACACTGCCAGATGACTTTCCGGTACGGATCATTGGAATGCCATACCTTGCGCCCATAGGCTTCACCGCAGTCTCCGCAGACAATCTTTCCGGAAAAAACACTGCCGGTAAAACGCCCCTTGGAATTGATCTTCCGACGGTGCAGTTCCTTTTCAACCCTGTCCCATTCTTCAGGATCAATGATTTCCGGATGTGATGCTGTCACGTAATACTGCGGAACTTCACCCTCATTAACTTTCGTAGCTTTTGTGAGGAAATCCGTTGTAAATTTCTTTTGAAGCCTTGCATCGCCCTTGTATTTTTCGTTTGTAAGAATACTTTCCACAACTCTGGTCTGCCACACGGACTTACCGGCCGGAGTCGGTATACCTTCCTTTGTAAGTGTTTTAGCAATACGGCTGGGTGAACTTCCCTCAAGGAACATCCGGTAAATTCGTTTCACAATTTTCGCTTGTTCCGGTACAATCTCCATCTGTCCGTCGGCACCTTTGCGGTAGCCAAGAAACTGGCTGTATGCGATGCTGTATTTGCCGTCAGAGAATTGCTTTCGCTTACCCCATGTGACGTTCTCCGAAATGCTCCGGCTCTCCTCTTGAGCCAATGAGCTCATAATCGTAAGAAGAAGTTCTCCCTTGCTGTCAAAGGTCCAAATCTGCTCCTTTTCAAAATAGACTTCAGTTCCGTTTTCTTTCAGTTTACGAATGGTGGAAAGGCTGTCCACGGTATTCCGAGCGAACCGGGATACGGATTTTGTGATTATTAAGTCTATCTTTCCGGCAAGAGCGTCGGAAACCATTTCATTGAAACCGGTACGGTGTCGTGTGTTAGTGCCGCTGATGCCTTCATCCGTATACACCGTTACGAACTCCCATTCCGGATTCGCCTTAATATAATTGGTGTAATAATCAACCTGAGCTTCATAGCTGGTAAATTGCTCGTCGCTGTCTGTACTGACACGTGCATACCCTGCCACCTTTCTGCGGGATAGTTGATTGACGGGCTTTCGGGTCTGCGGATTGAACGTGGCCGGAATAACCGTAACATTTTTTGCTTTTGCCATAGCAGCACCTCCTTGTGCGAAAAATGCAGTAATGAAATTATTGATGTATATTTAAGTGGATGAATCCAGCTTTGTCTTAGATTGTCGTTTAAGCGTTTTCTCCCTGGCTGACGCTTTCATCTCATCCGTCCAGCTTTCTGCTCTGGAACGGTCCTGCCATCGTTTAACGGTTTCTCTACCATCGGCAAGGCAGAATACCAGTGTATTGTCGTTCTTTGCTCTGATTTCCGTTATTTTGTCGTGAATCGTTTCTATGTTGCCAATAACCTCTTCGGTTACTGCAATGAGCGTTTCCTCCGGGATCTGTTTTGATGGGCAGGATGTTTTTCCTTTTATGTTGAAGGTGCTGCAAATCCAAACCACACCGGAACGAGTGACTTTCCTGCGATAATGCTTTCCGCAGTTGTCACAGA
>JAGOJH010000023.1 GCA_017995215.1 Thermoclostridium sp. | reverse complement strand
ATTCAAGCCTGGGACGGCGGCGGCTTTATGGTGGAGGATGGTTCCATGACCCCCTCCAACATACCGCTGTATGATCCAAACAAGCTGAACGAGGAACAGCTTGAAGATCAGAAGGAAGCCAACCTGGGCATCACCCCCGGTAAAATCGCTCTGGATTTGCGCAGAGATACCGTTTATTCCGGCAATGCACCCGATGATACAAAGGTTCCCGAGTGGATGGGCATCGTCGTTAAGAACGGCAATGTATCCTTGCCACCGGCGTATGTCCATACCCAGAATAACGAGCGCATTCGCTTTAACCTGACGCCCGGAGAGCTGTTGTATGATCAGAACGGCTTCAGCTACCAGAATCAGGCCTATACGCCCGAGGGCGCTCCGGCGGAATTTGGCACGAATCTCGGCGATTTCAAGGATGTGCTGGTGCGCAACGTGGTCATCGATCTGTACAATAACATTGCCGACCTTCTGATTGATGCCGACGTGGCCATTCCCATTTTCCACCGGCGTATCAGGGTGAAAATGCTGCGGGATGACGACAGTGGCATGTTTGTTTGCAATGTCGCCGAAACCGGAAAGTTTGACCCTGCGGGAAACGGGAAGGTGAAGGTGAAGATTGCGGGGGGTTATCTGGATAAAGTGGGAATGCATCTCGACGGCACATTGGATCTGCAGTTCGGGGAAAACGCTGATGAAATGAACCTGACCGATGCACAGTTCAGTGATCTGATCCTGCCTTCGGATATGGCCAACCTGCACAAAAACCAAAACCCGGGCATCTATGGGACAGCCCTGTTTGACAAGCCCTATCTGGTGGAATTCAACAAATTCCCCATGGAAATTCGCGCGCTCACACTGGCTTCGGTGGTTATACCGATGAGCACGGTGACCTTTGCAGACTATACGGGGCCAAGGTATACCACGAATATGAACCTGTGGGGAGGAATGCAGCTTTCTGACAACCTGGCGCTGAACGCGAACAAGAACGCAGATACGCTGCGGCTGACCGACATTTTCTACGCACCCAGTTTCTCCTATGAGGAATCCCACTCGGAAGTGGTGATGAACTTCGAGGAGTTTGCAGAGATCACTGGAACCGGTACACCCATTGCCACCGATGGTGAATATATTGAGTATGACACCAGCGATTTTGAAATGGCCTTTACGTCGGCAGGTAGCCTGCTGCCTGATGGTGAGTTTGAAATCAACGCCAGGATTGGATATGACCGGAATAAGGAACGCTCATTTTTTGCAGTTGCGATGTACTATACCGGCCAGGGCATTCCGTTCTCCATCGGGGAGATCAACAATATGGGTGCAATGCTTGGCTATAACATGGATATGGCTATGAACCCTGATGGCACCTATGCCATTCCCGAGGATAAGACAGCCCTTTTGGGCATGGTGGACACGATGCAGGTGAATACCGGCGGCGGGAATTACTTCTTTGCTGCAGCCTGTACCATGCAGATAGGTTATGGCAGCATCAACCTGGGGGAAGTGCGGGATATTTACCTGATCGTTGAAAAGGGCCCGACACTTGAAATGGGCGGTGCCTATTACGGCCCCGACAGTGTGGATGATTTTGTCGGCTCAGGAAGCCTGAAGAGGATGGGGGAGGCCTCCATCGGGTACTACCATCAGGATAAGCTGTTCAAATTCAGCATCAGTCTGTATGATTTTGGCATGTATAGCCTGAAGATCAATGGAGATATGGGGTTTGAGATGTCTCCCGATTACTGGGAGTTCCGCATGGGGTACCCGAGAATGCTGATGACCAGCGGCGGTGGTTACAAGGTGGGGTTTGGTCTTGCCATTCGGGATTCGGACATTGATGAGAGTTACATCAAGGTGCAAGCTGCTTTTGGTTTTGATGCCAAAGCTAGAATAAGCATTGTTTATGTCAGGGCATTTTTAGAGGCCGGTGGGGAAGGAAGTTTCAGCGACGACTACCTGAGGCTGAAAGTTTACCTGCGAGGCGGCGTTGAGGGAGGTGTCCACGTTCTGGACAGGGATTTCAACGTGATCAGCCTCATGCTTGAAGCTACGGCTGATTTAAAGAAGAGCTACGACGGTGACTGGTCCCTCGATGCCAATGCGCGCATCAGCTATCATGTAGATTTGTGGCTGGATGATATCGGCGGCTCGGTGAACTGGCCTATTCATATGTCGTTTTAGCGGGGAGAAGTCATGCTTCTCTTTCTTTTCCCACCAGCCCGATTTTTGGTTCGATTACTTTTTCGAACTTATAAAGCAGATATCCGTTATCAAACCTCGTGATGGCATGACCGATCACAGGTTTCTTCTGATAGATTTCCTTGATGGCACTAAGACCTTGAATGATAAATTCATAACCAGGGGTTTCGGACTGCTCCAATATCACCTTGCTATCAATAAAAAACAGCTTTATGATCCGGCTGAAAGGAGTTTCAAGGAAATCCAGCTGTAATTTCAACACCAAGCAGTCATCCTCGTCGGTTGCAAATTTCCCCCTGGCACTTATAAGGTAAGGCTCGCCATGAAAGGTAAGCTCTGTATACTCTGCATGGTCAAACCCGATGGTCAGATGATACACTTCGTCATTCTCATGATAATCCATAAAAAATTTATCATCGTGAATCGTGAACTCTATTTTTTGCAATCCCTTTGTGTAATTATTCTGGAAAGACTGCAAACACAGGGGCAGCAAGCCAATGGAAGCTGCTGCTTCCTCCTGCGCGCTCAGGCTCTTTGCGCACAGCGTATAGCATTCCCCGGGAAGAGGAGTTGTTTGATCAGTGGAACGCCTGCTCAACCAGGATTTCTTTGTCTTTATTGGATGCTGGAGCGGTTTCAGGCTCGACAGGTATTCCTTTAAACAGTGATAAGCCCTGGGGTTTTTCTGCAGCCGATTGTCTGATAAATCCGCAAAACACTCATTGGCGTAAATAAAGTAATTGCTCTGCTGAAACAGTTCATCATTCCCGGCATTGGTAACAAGTAGAATGCTACTGTCACGGAAACCAAGCACATTTTGTCCAAACAAGCCGTTGAATAAAAACATATTCTGGTCTCTTCCGACCCATATCTGGTAACCGTAGTTAAAACCGCCATACTCCTCCGGTACAGTAATATGTGCCGTGGTAGCCTGTGTTATCCAATCCTTTGAAACAATCTGCCTGTCGTTCCATACACCGTCCTGCAGTACAAGCTGACCAATCTTTGCCAAATCCTCAGGAAGAATATAAAGCCCCCAGCCACCCCTTTCAATTCCTTTCGGGCATTTCTCCCAAAATATGTTGGTAATGCCCAGGGGCTGAAAAAGCCTTTCTTTAAGGTATTCAGTCAAACCTTGACCGGTTACTTCATGCACGATCGCAGATAATAGATAACTATTCAAGCTGTTATAGTTGAAGGTCTTGCCAACATCACCCCTGGTGATGGAATTCAGAAAGGACTTTACCCAGTCGGTTTCAGTCATGCACTCTGCTTCATTGAACAATACGGTACTCGTCATTGTAAGCAGGTGCCGCATGGTCAATCCCTTATGGAGCAATCGATTCATCGGGGTTGCGTATTCGGGAAACAAATCGATCACTTTATCATCCAGGTGCAATTTCCCTTCATCAACTAGAATTCCAATGGCCATAGAGGTAATACTTTTGCAAACGGAGAAAGTACATTTCCAGGTGTTAAGGTTTTGTTCACCAAAGCTTGTTTCACAAAGAACCTTCCCGTTTCGTAAAATCATCAGGTTATGCAGCTTGATTGTTTTATCCTGAACTATCTTTTTGATGAATGCTTCAATTTTCTCGGAGGGAATATTCTGCGATTCGGGGGTTACCCGCTCAAACGGCTGCTGAATTTGTGAAGGTTTAAAGGCTGGCTTTTGTGGTTTTGTTTCTATTATGGGAACGGTGCTTTGCTTTGTATCCAGAATCCGGTTAACCAATGTAATTGTGTTATTGAGAGTGGCTATACCCATACATTAAACCTCCTTGACACTATAACAGGGCATTTCAGAATTGTATCCCTCATTCACAAAAGCTGTGATTCAGCGGTCTGACAGATAATTCAACAGGCACTGCACAGCAACATTGTATATGACTTTAAACCCTGTGTCGATATGATTCTGCCCTGAATTCATTATGGTTTCCCAATGAGTCGCGATTCTATCCATTAATGGGCTTTTCAAGGCAGTATTTCGATTATTCATTGACTAGCCGAAAACCAAATGATATGCTACAAATGGCCTTTTTTTAATCTAATTTTGAAGGAGTGTAGAAGAAAATGAAAAAACAAGGGCTTAATCCTTTTCTGCCATCATGGGAATATATTCCTGACGGCGAACCTCATATCTATAACGGCAGGGTCTATGTATATGGCTCACACGATCGTTTTAACGGGTATGTTTACTGTCTGAATGATTATGTATGCTGGTCGGCATCTGTCGATGACCTGACAGACTGGCGGTATGAAGGCGTTATCTACAAAAAAACCGATGATCCATTGAATCCCGATGGTCACATGTGTCTTTATGCACCCGATGTTACAGTTGGGCCGGATGGGCGCTATTATTTATATTATGTTCTCGACAAGGTATCCATTGTATCAGTAGCTGTTTGCGATACCCCGGCAGGAAAATATGAGTTTTATGGCTATGTGCATGACAGTAACGGAAAACGTTTGGGGGAAAGAGAAGGCGATCAGCCTCAGTTTGATCCCGGAGTGATCACCGAGGGGGATAAAACTTATCTGTATACAGGCTTTTGCCCAAGGAAAGACACATCCAGAAAAGGCCCCATGGCAACCGTGCTTGGGCCGGATATGCTTACAATCATTGAAGAGCCCGTCTTTATAGCACCCAGTGAACCATACAGCAAGGGAAGCGGATATGAAGGGCACGAATTCTTCGAGGCCCCCTCCATAAGGAAAAAGGGGGACACCTATTATTTCGTTTATTCATCCGTGGTCTTTCATGAGTTGTGCTATGCCACCAGCAAGAACCCTACCCAGGGCTTTGTCTATCGCGGCGTGATCGTCAGCAACAGTGATCTTCACATCGATTCCTATAAGCCGGCTAAAAAGCCGATGTTTTACGGCGGCAACAACCATGGCGGCATGGTTGAAATCAAAGGACAATGGTACATTTTCTACCACAGGCACACCAACGGAACAAATTTCAGCCGTCAGGCCTGTGCTGAGCCCATTTCAATCATGGATGACGGATCGATTCCCCAGGTAGAAATGACCTCCTGCGGCCTCAATGGAGGACCGCTTAAAGGTTTTGGAGAGTACCCAACCTACCTGGCCTGCAATCTTTTCTGCAGTGAGGAATCCCTCTATACGGACTGGACTGCATCCTGGATGAACAATCAATTCCCAAAGATAACCCAGGATGGAAGGGACGGAGATGAAGAGGCAGGCTTTATTGCCAATATGAAGAATTCAGCCACTGCGGGCTTCAAATACTTTGACTGCAAGGGCATCCGAAAGGTTACTATTAAGGTGCGTGGTTACTGCAATGGTGCTTTTGAAGTAAAAACAGCATGGGATGGCGAGCCGCTGGGAACAATACCTGTGGTTTCTGCCAACATATGGACCGGGTTTTCGGCCGATATTACCATTCCCGATGGCATACATGCCCTGTATTTTACGTATGCAGGCGGCGGGAGTGCAAACCTGGCGTCATTTTCACTGGAGTAAGCTGAAATCTCCACCAGGCTTGAATCGCAGCAGTATTGCAATTGGCAGGCTGAATGATGCCACGAGTTATAACCTTTTAGAATTGGAGTATATAATGGAGCAGAATTTTTCTGCTCCGTTTATCCTTTTAGAATATAACAAAGAACGGAGCCATTATGCAACGTGTTCCCCAAAGGACTCATCTGGGGTACTGCTTTTTTTGCAGTTTTTTAGTTGGTTTGCTATAATTGGCTGTAGAAGCTTGAACATATCAAGATCAAAACATAATTTAAGCAGTTTGAAGCGTATAGCGGTGTAATCACAGGTTTGTTGAATCCCCGCAGCCCTTCTGCTGTACCGCCAGCAAGATTTGACACTCATTTTCCAGTATGATAATCTAAGGTGGTATAACCAAACAATCGAAACATTGGAGGAATGCGCCATGGATATGAAGAGATGTCCTCAGGGACATTTTTATGATGCCTCACGGGCTGCAACCTGCCCATACTGTTCCGGCAATGATAAGCAGGGTAAAGCCTGTATTGTCGACAGCAATATTACATATCCACAAACCAAAGATATGAACCCAGCCAACGATGTTCAGAAAACCCGTCCCATTCACGAAAAGTCAAATAATTCTTTTCCGGTTACCCGTCCTTTGGAAGATCCAAAACAAAAAGAAAAAGACAACAAAACCGTTGCCATTGTTTATAAAGAAACTGGGATGGATCCCGTTACCGGCTGGCTGGTATGCATTGATGGATCCAACAAGGGAAAGGATTATCGGCTGCATTCAGCCAAAAATATGATTGGGCGTTCGGAAAAAATGGATGTGTGCATTGCAGGGGATGATACGGTATCCCGGGACACCCATGCGATTGTCAGCTTTGAGCCGAGAAAAGGTGTTTTCAGGATATACCAGGGGGAGAGCAAAAGCCTTGTTTACCTCAACGGTGAAGAGGTTATCAATCCTGAAGAACTGAAGGCTTATGATTGCATCGAAATCGGCAGGACCAAGCTTCTTTTTATACCTTTTTGTGGAGAGAATTTCAAATGGTAATTCGTTCAGATATCAGTAACCCTCAGGGCTTTGCATGGAATTCCCCGGCGATCCTCACTATAGGCCTGACCCTGCTGGCAATCCTGGTCATTATTGTGCTGCTTGTGATTCTTGACCGGAAAAAACATGTTTCTACCGAGGTTGAAGGTGTGCAGTTGTTTGATGAGAAAAGGCGCAAAAGAAAAAAGAGAATGCAGCCAGGAAAGCAAACTGCAGTTAAGCTCTTTAACGAGGAAGATGATAATACCACAGAAGGCGAAACGCCTGTAGAACCAGGTAACCCGCCTAAACGGCAAAGTGTACAGGACACGGTAAAGCTTTATGATGAAAAGGTTAAGCCCAAAAAGGGTATACAGAAGCAGCAGGATGAGATTCACCTGTTTGACGACATGCCGAATGACGCGTCAGCACCTGTGGTGCAGCCTGCAACGGTAAAGCTTACTAAGCCTGAGGAACAGACCCAAAGGCTTTCCACATCTGCCGAACAGCCTATAACAATCGGAATTCCGATTTTAGAAAAAGCAGACGATCTTCATAATATATCTTCAATTCCTACCACGCTGGAGCTTTTTGCAACAGATGGGCAGGATGAAGCCTGCTCCATCGGAAACGCCCAGCACATCGGAAAGCGGGAAGATCAACAGGATTCTTTCGGGGTTTCGGATGTTTTTGACCGCGAAGAGGTTTCGCAGAAGGGAATCCTTGCCGTCCTGGCTGATGGCATGGGCGGTCTGGAAAACGGTGCGGAATGCAGCAAAAGCTTAGTCGCACAGATGCTTGATGCTTTTGCACAAAATGATATTCAGGCAGATATTGCACAAGGACTGAGAGCAATTATTGAAAATGTCAATTCAAATATTTGTTTTGAATTCAACCAAAAGAATACGCAGAGTATGACGGGCAGCACGGTTGTAGCCGTGGTCATTAAGGGCAGCCTGCTTTACTGGATTTCAGTCGGGGATAGCAGGGTTTACCTGTTCAGGGATAACAGTTTGACGCAGTTGAACAAAGAGCATAATTATGGCACCCGGCTTGATGAGAATGTTCAATTGGGTATCATTTCAGCGGAAGAAGCGCAAAACGATCCCGACAGGGCTGCGTTGACAAGCTATATTGGCATCAGTGAATTAACCGAAATTGACAGAAACCTTGAACCCGTCCAGCTACAACCCAGTGACAGGGTGGTGATGTGCAGCGACGGACTGTTTTCAACGCTGTCCGAGGCAGAAATGGTGCAGGCTATGGCTAAAAGCCCACAGGAAGCCGCACAGGAAATGGTGGATCAGGCAATACAAAAAGACAGGAAGTATCAGGACAATGTTACCGTGATTGTATTGGGGTATGAAATTGGTAACTGAAGTCAGATACATTTTTTTCAGGGATGAAAGCATAAATAATCAACTGGAGGCAATGATGATGAACAAAAGAAACCTGCATCAAAAAATATGTGTGATGGTTATAGCTGTGCTTCTGTGCACGGTTAGCCTGGGTGTTTTTGCGGAGACATACCCGCAGCCGGTCGTTGATGGAAAAAACAGCATCTTTCTGGTACTTGTAACGGATCAAGATGGATATGTCATGTCCCATGGCAGTGGGTTTGCCATAGGAAAACAAGGGGACCCCGTCGATTACATTATTACAAACTACCATGTTGTTGCAGATAACCCGGAAGGCGTGGGGATACTGGTTGGCAGAAGCAATATTCTGCCGCTGGAGGTTATCTTTTCAGACCCGGTGATTGACTATGTTATCCTGAAGGCTTCTACTCCGATACATAACAAGACGCCCCTGGCGCTGCAAACCAGTGAAAACATCAGGGATGGCCAGGCAGTATACGCTCTTGGGTTCCCGGGTGATTCCCTGGATTTTACCGATTACCTTGAAGCAAACCCCGAGGATGTGACAGCCTTTAACGGCAACATCAGTAAGTTTACAACCTTGAACGGGGTAAAATTCTATCAGCACAGTGTACCGATTTCACCGGGTTCCTCCGGTGGCCCGCTGCTGGATGAAACCGGATCGGTTATCGGCATCAACACACTGGGCTTTACCGATTCGGCCGTAAAGGGTTCCATTTATATCGATGAGCTCCTGCCCGGTCTGAATACCCTTGGAATAGAATATGAAGTATATTCAGAGCCTGAATTATATCCTGAACCACAGCAGGAATCGCTGTTTAGTAAAGCCTGGTTCATCATTCTGCTGGTGGTTGTTGTTTTGGCAGGTGCAGGGGTTGCCGCTATGCTTTTTATGAAATCAAAGAAGAAGAGAACCACCACAGTAAAAGTCTCTTCCGGTGCACCAGATGCGACACAGGCTTCGCCCAAAACACAGGCTGCACCGCAGAACACAGTAAAACCCGAGCTGCTTTGCGTTGCCGGGCAGTTTGCCGGCAAATTCTTCAGCCTTGCGGAAGGTCAGCTGAACATCGGACGAGATCCGAAACGCTGCAATATCATCTTTCAGGAGAACACCCCGGGCATCAGCGGCAAGCACTGTGAAGTATATTATGATCGCTCAACCGGGAAGTTTAATCTCACCGACAGCGGATCCACCTATGGAACCTTCCTGAATTCGGGTGACAAGCTCACCAGTGCTCAGGTATATTCGCTGAACGCAGGGGAGCGTTTTTACCTTGGGAACAGGGACATCCTGTTTGAAGTCAGGATGGGAAAGTAAATGGAGTTTGAAAGCTATACTGTCACCGACAAGGGTGGCAGGACCAAAAACGAAGACAGCGTCTGCGCGCATTACCAACACGGAAAAAGCGGCTGCTGGATCGTCGCAGATGGCCTGGGAGGCCATGCGGCAGGAGAGGTGGCTTCCGCCATAGCAACTGAGGCTATTGCAGCGAAATTTTGTCGATCCCCAGGGCTGGACGTGAATTCAATACGGCAGTGC
The DNA here is from genome assembly GCA_017995215.1 of Thermoclostridium sp. Lineage (GTDB taxonomy): Bacteria > Bacillota > Clostridia > DSM-8532 > DSM-8532 > JAAYJG01. Next base: position 26,928 of record JAGOJH010000023.1, on the reverse strand, counting down.
TTTGGTTATGCGCTTGATAAAATTCTGAACAGACAGGAAGATGAACCGAAGCTTAGAAGCATGCGCACGACGGCAGTGGGGCTTTTTACCGATTGCAAGCGGATCACCTGGGCTCATGTCGGCGATTCCCGCCTCTATTTCTTCCACGGCGGACAGTTAAGCTATCAGACGATGGATCATAGCGTCTCACAGGCTTGTGTGCGCTCAGGAGAGATCACAGCCGGGCAAATACGGTTTCATGAGGATAGATGCAGGCTACTGAAAGTTCTGGGAACGGATGCAAATTTAAAGGTGGAGATTTGCGAGTCCCCCATGGTTCCAGAAAAGGGGGATGCCTTCCTGCTGTGTACCGATGGTTTTTGGGAATATGTGCTGGAGGATGAAATGGAAGAGGATCTGCAGCAGGCCAAAAGCCCCGAAACCTGGATAAACAGGATGAACCGCAGACTATTGGACAGGGTGGAAAAAGACAATGATAACTACTCTGCTATTGCGGTCTTTGTAAGATAACGGATTTACTTTTTGCCGTAAGGGTCACCGGAGTTTTTCTTGGAGGGATCGGGAAGCTCCCAATGAAGCGAAGGAAGATTCACTGACCCTCATACAGGCAAATTTCGAATATCATTATGTGGAGGTTTAAAAATGGAATACGACAAGCTGTGCATGGGCTGCATGAGGCAAACGGATGGCAGCGATGCATGCCCATATTGCGGCCACAAAGCTTCTGAACAAGCGCATGACCCCAGGTGTCTGCCTCCCGGAACCATACTCAACGGGCAGTATCTGGTGGGTAAGGTGCTTGGGCAGGGCGGTTTTGGCGTTACTTATATCGCTCTGGATCTGAACCTTGAAACCAAGGTGGCTATCAAGGAATATATGCCCGATGGTCTTGTCACCAGAACTCTGGGAGAAAACACGGTTGCCGCTTATTCCAGCAGCAAACTGGAGCATTTTGAATATGGGATGGGTAAGTTCCTGGATGAAGCCAAAATGATGGCAAAGTTCAGTGATGTCAAATCCATTGTTTCTGTGAAGAATTTCTTTAAAGAAAATGGGACAGCCTATTTTGTCATGGATTTTATTGACGGCACCAACCTGGCTCAGTATGTTCAAAGCAAGGGCGGCAAGATTCCGCTGGATGAAGCGCTGTCGTTTATGACCGATGTGATCGATGCTTTGGCGGTGGTTCACCGCAACGGTATGCTGCACAGAGATATCAGCCCGGATAATATTTACCTGACAAAGGATGGAACCATCAAGCTGCTTGATTTTGGTGCTGCGCGATATGCCATGGGTGAACAGAGCAAGAGCCTGTCCATCATTTTAAAACCGGGGTATGCTCCGGAAGAACAATATCGCAGTAAAGGCATCCAGGGTGCCTGGACCGATATTTATGCCACGGCTGCCACGCTGTATCGCATGATTACAGGCCAGCTTCCTCCTGAATCCATGGACAGGCTGAATGAAGATGAGTTGATTCTGCCATCCCAACTGGGTGTGGCGATTTCTTCAAACGTGGAGAATGCCATCCTGAAAGCTTTGGCGGTCAAAGCAGAAAACAGATTCCAAACCATGGAAGATTTTAAAAGCATGCTCATTGGTGGTGGGGCCGCAACTGCACCTGAAATGCCTGCCAGCACATTCAATATTAAAAACCACAGTGAAACCGTTGGCATTCCAAAACAACTATCGCCCGAACCGGCTGTAAAAGCGCCATCAGCAGCACAACCGGTTCAGGAGCCGGTGAGCGTTCGAAAATCGGCTACAACTGGTAAAAAGGTTTTGATAGCGCTTGCTGCTGTTTTTATCATTGGTGCGGGTATATTAACCGGAATTCTGCTATCAAACAAAAAACCCCCAATCACTCCGTCGAATACAAATACAGTCATCAGCCCGAAACCTGATGAAGAACCCACGGCAGGGAATAATACCGCATTCGTGCAGCCTGAGCCAGCTGTAACCGGAGCTGAAGAACAAAATAAAAGTTCTGTTCCTGCTGCAGTTGATCCGGAGCATGGCAGAGCTGATGAAGAGAATTGCTCGAACATACTCAATACCATCCAGACAGCTGTCCGTGAGCAGGATATAAAGCTCCCGCTGATAGACAGTGAAGAGGTTACGGAAGAGTTGATTCTAAGAAATAAAGAACTGCCAATCGTTCAAAGCTATCCCATTGGTTATTTTGAGATCCGGAGGGATGCGTCCGAGGTCCGGGCAGTTCCTGGCAATGCGAAAACAGCTGAAGGCTGGATTCGAATCGCTGGCAACGACAGGTACTGTTCCAATGAGTTTCAAGGTTTATCTCGGGATAATGTTTCCTTTGATGAACGATATTTTAAAACCTATGACCGTAAATATCAGATTACGGCACCGGGAGACTGGCAAGAGATTTTTGTGGTTGATTTAGATGTTGATTTCTGTGTTGGCATTGAAGATGAGGGCAAGTATACCATGGGAATTTTCGATCCGATCTACTCCGACACCATGACCATGGAAGAAATCATTCAATCTATAAAACAATCTATTGATGTTGACCTGAACCAGTCAGAATTGGGTTATGAGAAAATCAAGCTGGCAGGGTATGACGGGCTTCGCTTTGAAGTGACTGAAAATGCTGATGGCATAGACTTAACCTACCTTTTTTCAATCACCCAAACCGATGAAGATATCGTGCAGTTAATTTCCTGGACAGCAAGCGAGTATTATGCTGATTACCGGAGTGAATATATTCGTATTCATGATTCTTTCCAGGTGAACCTTCAGTACTTTGATTAAGATTGCCAACGGCTTAGAGGAGTGAAAACATGAAAAGAAAAGTTTCAAAAAGCTTTATATTCTTTTTCTTAACGGTTCTGATTGCCTTTTGTGTGCATGGGATAAGTGAAGCTGCGCAAGCTGCATTCACTGGTGAAAGCAGTGCACAGGACAAGAAGGATAACGATTACATGTCCATGCTCGCTGAGCGGTCGGAGGTTTCCTTTCTGGATTTTCAACCTGGCCCGCTTTTGAAGGCTGAAGATATTTTTTACGATTATTCGATTGCATTGAACTTCGTCCGCCTGCACTCTCCTTACAGCAGTACTGCGTTAACCCTTGAAGAGGTAAGGAATTCACTTTATTACGTTCATTCCCAACAGGTCAACCTTGAAGAACAGATTGAATGTATGGCTGAAATGCGCAGAAAGCTCTCAATCCCTGAAGAAACATCCATTGAGCCGGTTTATTACAATGACGATCCCGCTGTGTATGAGGCTGGAAAGCAGAACCTGGTTGAGGTCCCAAAGGTTATCTACCACGCATATCTGAATGGCAAGCCCTATGCGGCAGTCGTTCGGTTTGATGCATATTCCGGTGAAGGCCCGCAAATGAAGCTTTATCAGGGCTATATGACATTATTAAGAGATGAATACAATTGGAGCTATTATCACTGCTCGGGCCTGACAGAAATTGAATAAAACCAATCGGCACAAGCATAAGCACATATTGGATGAATACTGCTGAATCGGAAGCTCCGAGGAATGAAACATGACTATACGCCAGGGAACAATCGAAGAAATGCTTTCACTGTGGTATAAGTTTTACACTACAGAGTTTTTTGTGGAGAATTTACAGACGGGAAATGCGGAGTTTTGGGTTATTGAGAAGCAAGGCCGCCTGGTTGCGGAATTGTATTTTTTTAAATGTCTTTCAGATCATGATTTTGCCGATGGCTCAACCACTGCATATCTGTACGGCTTTTATGTCACCGAAAACATGAGAGGGAAGGGCCTGGGCACAACACTGCTGAAAGCCGTTCTTCAAAGGCTTTCTGAATTGGGCTTCCGTTATGCAACCATTGGGGTGGAACCCTGTGAAAAAGCGAACGTCAGGTTATATGAAAGAATGGGTTTTACAGAAAAAATGAAAACCAGCCATATCAATCTCTGTGATGTAGATGAGGATTCTCGACCCGCCCAATACCCGGAGTACTGGTTATTGCGCAAAATGTTGCAGACAGTCAACTGTTAGCTTTTACTTTCATCAGGCGGATAAACCTGTTGTCATGCCATGGAAAGGAGAATAATCATGCTGAACAGAAAAGACGATGATATCAGGAACTGGGAGGTTGCATATCCGGAGGCAGCGGGAATCCCATCACGGGCGGTGCTTGGCTTTCTGGATGAACTGGAGCAGAAAGGCCTGTGCATGCATGGGTTTGCAATCCTGAAGGATGGCAGGATTCTGTCAGAGGGATATTATGCTCCGTTCCATGCCAACTTTGCGCATAGAATGTTTTCAGCGAGTAAAAGCTTTACCTCAGCTGCTATCGGACTGTTACAGGAAGAAGGCAAGCTTTCGCTCAACGACAGGATCTGTATCTATTTTCCCGATAAACTTCCTAAAACAGGGGTTCATCCCTATCTGCTGCAAACAACGATCCGGGATATGCTGCGCATGGCTTCACCCCACAAGGCAACAACCTACAAACTGATGGAATGCGATGACTGGGTAAAAACCTTCTTTCACGTTGAACCGGTACGTTATCCGGGGACAAGCTTCGTATATGACACTTCTGCCACTCATGTGCTCGCTGCGCTTGTGGAGCGGCTAAGCGGCATGTCTCTGCTGGAATATTTGAAAATCAAGGTTTTTAACAAGCTTGACTGCTCCAGGTACATCAGCTGGTTGAAATGCCCCATGGGTATCTGCCAGGGAGGTTCTGGCCTGATCTGTACCCTGAGGGATCTGGCCAAATTTGCATATGTCTGCATGCATGAAGGGGTTTTTAACACCGATCAGCTTCTTCCGAGGGAATATATCTGTCAGGCGGTTTCAAGGCAAATAGACACTGGCCTGCAGCCAGGGATTGAGGAGCAGCAGGGGTATGGATACCAATTCTGGAGATGCAGGAACAACGGTTTTGCCTTGTGCGGGATGGGGGGGCAATTGGCCATTTGTCTGCCAGAGCATGATTTCATGCTGGCAGCCACCGCGGACAACCAGGCAAACCCCTGCGGAATACAGGGGATTTATGAAGCCTTGTGGCACCAAATCTTCCCTTACCTGAAGGGTAAAAACCAGGCAGAAATAAACAGGGATGAAGCTTATGCCACAGAGCTTGAGAAAAGGATATCATCCCTGACGGTGCAGCCCGAGCAGGGTTCATTCCATAGTGATACAGCCGAGCGGGTTCATGGGAAGAAATATATTATGGCTCCAAATGCAATGGGGATAACTGAATGCATGCTAAAATTTACCAATGAGCAAACAGGTGTTTTTCGTTATGCAAATGAAAAAGGTGCTTACCGGATTTCCTTTGGCCTGGGCCAAATGCAGCAGCAAGCCTTCCCACAGTTCAAGCTGCAGTGCATCACATCGGCTGCCTGGGTGGAAGAGAACAAGCTGCGTCTGCGTTCTTATATTATTGAACAGGAGCCTGGCAGCGTTCACATGACCATCACCTTTATGGGAGATACCATCACCATTGCCATGAAGAGAACCATCGGAAATTTACTGGATACATACGAAGGCTTTGCATCGGGCGTAGCTGAGTATGAATCCCGATAACGATTTAACAACTATTTGCTGATGAAACCAGCCGGACGGGGTGCTCCTATCCGGCTGTATTGTTTTTATGCTATGCTCATAACTTTGCTCGGCCCACTGGGGATCATTGATATAAAGTTTTACCCCTTTAAAAAGCGTATACATGTGCTATGATGATAAATGAAAGCAATGAGTGATTTTTAGTTTCAGGTTTAATAAATCCGAAGGACATCCAACGGGGGGATCTATATGAAGTATCCAAGTGACATTGAAATTGCCCAAAGTATTCCGCTTCATCCCATTGAACAAATTGCACAAAGCCTTGGCGTTGACAGAGAATATCTGGAGCTGTACGGTAATTACAAGGCGAAGATCAATTATACTATTTTTGACAGGCTGGAAGCAAATCCCGATGGCAGGCTTATCCTTGTAACTGCTATTACACCCACGCCGGCAGGAGAGGGTAAGACCACAACCACTGTTGGGCTGGGGGATGCCCTCGCACGCTTGGGAAAAAAAGCCATCATTACTTTGCGCGAGCCGTCTTTGGGTCCTGTTTTCGGCATTAAAGGGGGCGCTGCAGGTGGTGGTTATGCTCAGGTGGTCCCCATGGAGGATATTAACCTTCACTTTACCGGCGACATGCATGCAGTTAGCGCCGCAAACAACCTTCTGGCAGCCATGCTGGACAACCACATTTACCAGGGGAACCAGCTTGGAATCGATTCAAGAAGGATCACCTGGAAACGGTGTATGGACATGAATGACCGCCAACTGCGGTTCATGGTGAATGGCCTGAATGGAAAAGTGAATGGTGTTCCGCGTGAAGATGGTTTTGACATTACGGTTGCTTCCGAAATAATGGCGATTTTATGCCTGTCCAGAGATCTGGATCACCTGAAGGAAAAGCTGCGCAATATTATCGTGGGTTATACTTGGGCTGATGAGCCGGTTACCGCAGGCCAGCTGAAAGCAGATGGAGCCATGGCAGCATTGCTGAAGGATGCTCTAAAGCCCAATCTGGTTCAAACCCTGGAGCATACGCCGGCGTTCATCCATGGCGGTCCCTTTGCAAATATCGCCCATGGCTGCAACAGCATCATGGCAACCAAAATGGCCTTGAAGCTGGGCGATTATGTTGTTACCGAGGCTGGTTTCGGTGCAGATCTGGGTGCGGAGAAGTTTTTGGACATCAAGTGCCGGGTTGCGGGCTTCAAGCCATCGGCAGTAGTTATCGTTGCAACTGTTCGGGCGTTAAAGCATCACGGCGGTGTACAGAAAACCGAATTGTCCGTTGAAAACCTGGCAGCCCTTGAAAAGGGGTTGCCAAATCTGCTGCAGCATATTGAAAATATCACAACGAAATTCAAACTCCCGACGGTGGTCGCCATCAACAGGTTCCCAACCGATACGGAAGCCGAGCTTGCGATGATCGAAGAAAAGTGCAGGCAATATGGGGCCAATGTTGCCCTGTCTGAAGTATGGGCAAAGGGTGGTGAAGGGGGAGAGACACTGGCCAGGGAAGTTATCCGGCTGGTGGGTGAAGGCAGGAGTGATTTTCAATATATCTACGACAACGAACTGTCTATCCGGGAAAAGGTTGAAGCAATTGTTACAAAGGTATACGGCGGGGATGGTGTTGATTTCACTCCCGCAGCCCTGAAAGAAATTGCAAAAATTGAGGAAATGGGCTTTCGAGATTTACCGGTGTGTATGGCCAAAACCCAGTATTCCTTCTCGGACGATCCTAAAAAGCTTGGCAGCCCTAAGAATTTCAAGGTTTCGGTGCGGAATGTGAAGGTTTCCGCCGGCGCTGGCTTTGTAGTTGTATTAACCGGAGATATCATGACCATGCCCGGCTTGCCGAAGGTACCCGCTGCCGAATCCATTAATGTGGATTCCAATGGGAAAATATCAGGGCTGTTTTAAGGAACCTTTGTCTTTACGGGTAAGTCGTTCCAGGCGAGTATCCACCTACTTTTGTTCATAAAAGGATGGTATAATGAATATGGAATTATACTGCGCTTGTAAACGGTGAATGAATGGCGATCCGCAGAAGCATTCATAAGACAGAGTAATGGAGGTTTATTTTCATGAAAGTACAGAGTCTAAGCATTGTTGTACCACCAAAAGCAAAAGGTAAATGCATCAATAATTGCGGTTTCTGTGTTTCACGCATGCATCATGAACAATACCAGAACTTAATGGACCCAGGCTCACCGAACTACCATGAAGCCCAAAGAGACTATATCCGAAGAATGGAATTTGCCAGAGATAACGACTGTAATACTGTGATGCTTACAGGCAGAATTGAGCCCCAACAGAACAGAGAATTCCTGCAAACCTTTGGAACATTAAATGCCAACCTTGAAAAGCCATTCCGTTGGATAGAGATGCAAACAACCGGAGCAGGTATCGATAAACCCTATCTTAAGTTTCTGAGAAACCATGTGGGAGTAAGTACAATTTCCATATCTCTTTCTTCGTTTGATGTACATACCAATCAATTATATAATGGAACAACAGATAAGCTGAAGGTAGATTTACGAAGATTGTGCGCACAAATAAAAGACAGCGAGTTGAATTTCAATTTAAGGTTGTCCGTCAATTTAACAGACAGCTTTAATCATTGGACACCCCAGCAGATACTGCAGCACGCTAAAAACGAGCTGGGAGCAGACCAGATTACCTTCAGGGTCTTGTACAAAACAACGAACGATGAGAATCAATACACAGAGCAAGACCGATGGATCGAAGAACACAAGATCAGAGACGGGGTTCTGGAGGAGATTCAATCTTATATCATACATCAGGGGACCATACTGGACAGGCTCGAGTCAGGCTCCATCCGGTATTCAGTGGCTGGATTAAGCACTGTACTCGACGATAATTGCATGGATAAGCATAAAGAATCGAAGATTAATCAGTCAGAAAAAATGAAAGAAGCTGTTCGGTATTTGATTCTGCAAACGAACTGTAAATTATATACAAAATGGGATGATGAAGCAAGCTTGCTGTTTTAGTGTTTTCAACCTTACATAATGGAGGGAACGATGATGAACAAAGATAACAGGCCGGTAGGCCGTGAGAAGCGCGTTGGAACAGGCGGGGGCAGTGTAACCAGGAGAGGTTCCGGGTTGGGCGGCTCTACAGGCGGGCCGGTAGGCAATTCGGGAGGATATTCCGACAGAAGTTCAGGTTTTAATGCAGGAGGGGGTACCAGCCGAAACAGAGCACCCGGCGGCAAGCCTAAGCTGCTGAGTTTTGTTGTCATTCTAATCGTGATGTATCTGATTATCACACAGCTGGGCGGCAATAACAATGATACCCAGCCCCAGGATCAGGGCAATAGCACACCCTCATCACAGACATTACCCTCAACGCCTTCACAGCCCAATAACCCGGGCAACATCACCACAGATACAGGCGCATATGCACCCGATACCACAGTATCAGATATTGCCCGTACAAAGCGCACCACACTGCAGGGAAATGGGAAGGACACTGCCACTGTTATGGTGTATATGTGCGGAACAGACCTGGAAAGCCGCAGCGGTATGGCTTCTTCAGACCTTAACGAAATGCTGCATGCAGATATCTCCGAAAAGGTGAACATCATCGTCGAAACCGGTGGAACACAGAAATGGCAGAACAGCGTGATTAACAGCAGTACAAACCAGCGATACCGTGTTACTCCGGAGGGCCTGGAACCGCTTGAGAAGAATCTTGGGAAGAAATCCATGGTTAAGCCCGGTACCCTTACGGATTTCATTGACTTTTGCGAGGCGGAATATCCGGCAGACAGATATATTCTGGTCTTTTGGGATCACGGCGGTGGATCGCTTAGCGGATATGGCTATGACCAGCATTTCCAGGGTGACAGCATGACCCTTGACGAAATCGGAACAGCGCTGAAAAATGCAGGCTGCAACTTCGATATCATCGGCTTTGACGCCTGTCTGATGGCAACGCTGGAAACAGCTATGGTTCTGGAACCTTATGCCGATTACATGGTCGCCTCCGAAGAAACAGAGCCAGGGATAGGCTGGTATTATACCGGATGGATCAGTGAGCTCTCCAAAAACACTTCTGTATCAACGGTTGATCTGGGGAAAAAGCTGATAGACGATTATATTGCCAAGGTTAAGCAGGATACCCCGCGCAGCCAGGGAACCCTTTCCCTGATCGACCTGGCGGAGCTGAAAGGCACTGCACCCACACAGTTCAAAGCTTTTGCCAGGTCTACGGGGGTACTGCTTGACGGGGAGCAATATCATGTGGTTTCAGATGCACGGTCTTCCTGTAAGGAGTTTTCAAAGTCCTCAAAGCTGAACCAAATCGATTTGATCGATTTTGCTAAAAAGCTGGAAACCCCAGAGGCGGTTTCTTTAGCGAAAACTTTGAGCGGCAGCATCAAATATAACCGAACCACCAATAATATTACCAATGCCAACGGGCTATCCATTTATTTCCCATATAACAGCCTGAATAAGATGAATGCCATGCTCAACACCTATGATAAGATTGGCTTGGACGAAGAATACAGTGAATGTATCAGAAGCTTTGCATCCATGGCCGCCGGCGGACAGATTGTTTCGAACAGCAGCGGAAACCCGCTGGATAGTTTGCTGGGAATGTCGAGTCAGGAATCCGGTTCATCTTCCTCTTCCGGCAGTGGTCTGGTGGGCGTGCTTTTAAACAGCTTCCTTTCAGAAGGGGATTTCAGCAGCATCACAGGGTCGACAGATGGTGCTGCCGATTGGCTTGATCTCGACCGTATCCAGAATGCAAAAGAGTATTATGAAGAAAACCAGCTTGATGCTGCCGCGTTAAAAATAACAAAAAAGGGTGGGCAGAGAGTACTGCAGCTGACCGAACAGCAATGGAAACTTGTTCAAAACCTGGAGCTGAACGTTTTCATTGACGATGGGGAGGGCTTTATCGATCTTGGATTGGACAATGTTTTCGAATATAATAACGACGGCGATTTGATCATGGAATTTGACGGCACGTGGGTGGCGTTAAACGACCATATCGTCAGTTACTATATGGTTTCCGAAGACCGCAGCGGCGACACCTATTCTATCAGGGGCCGTGTGCCGGTTCTGCTGAATGATCAGCTGGCGGACATCATCATTGTATTTGATAACGAAAACCCCTATGGAACAGTCATCGGAGCCCAGCTGAGATATGATACAAATACAGAAACCGAAACCCAGGCAAAGGGATTGATAGAGATCCTTCAGGGAGACAAAATTGATTATTTGTGCGACTATTACACCTATGACGGCCAATATAACGATACTTATTTCCTTGGAGATGCCTATACTGCCACTGGTAAGTGGACTGTTGAAAACCTTTCCGTTGGCGATGACAACTATCAGATGACCTACCGCATCACCGACATTTACAACAACAAATACTGGACCCCATCTGTCACAAAATAAAGTGGGCTTCGCCCACAAACACGAGGGGACGGTTCCTAAAGGGGTCAATCGGAAATTTTGCCCTCACAAATAGAGTAATATAGTCGAAATGCCAGATCAACTCTGAATAGAGTGGTCTGGCATTGTCTTTCAGGGAAAAATTTTTGATTGCCCAGAAGAAGATTGATACAATCCTGTACCCATTGAATCAGGAATTTGTTACCTGATATTTACTGGTAAAGCCATTGATAAATGGAATAGCTGTTCCTAACCTTTGTAATGTATTCCTGAGTTTCAGGGAAAGAAATTGCTGTAGGGAAATCTTCAATGGAGGTGCCGAAACTGCTCTCCATCCACTTTTTGACATTTCCTCCGCCGCCATTGTATGCGGCCATCGCTTTATCGATATCGTCTTCAAACATCCTCATCATGGAGTGAATATAGAACGCCCCGAAGCTGATATTGGTTTCCGGATTTAGCAAAATATTATCGGAATAGGATACGCCCATGCGTGATGCAATATCTTTTCCTGTGGGAGGCATGATTTGCATCAGCCCCATGGCTCCAGCCCGTGAAACAGCATCGTACCTGCAATGGCTCTCTTCTCTCATCACGGCCCATATCAGCTCCGGATCCAGATTATTTTTATCAGCAGCCGCGATGACAAGCTCTTCAAATGCCTTTGGATAAGCGAGCATATAACCTTTTTTTGTCGGTTTTTCATTCAGGGATCGAATTCCCCACACAATGGCATTGTGATACTCTCCTCGTGCCAGGTACCAGTCGCCTAAAGCCAATTTCTCTGCAAGATCAGTATTCTTCGTCCATATCGCCAGTTCAATGGTGGCTGCATCAGTGTATCCATCTTTTTCATATACCTCAACCTGATTCAGATATTCAGGCTTATTATAAGCTACCTCGTACAACTCAGGCATAACATGCTCCATGTTCAGCCGTGCCATCCAAGCAGGGTATTTTGTCAGTACCGCTAAAAGCTTTTCGGTATTTGCTTTACCAAGACGATTGGCTAAAATATAAGCTCTGTATGCGGCATCATCCTGGTAGGAGCTTGTGGTTTCGGCCACTCGGGTGTATGCATCTACAGCTTTCTCGATGTTCCCGGCAAGATCCCAGATATGTGCTGCCTGCCAAAGGGAAATGGATTCATTGCTGGCTTCAAAAGCCTGAGCAGCTTCTGTCGTTTTGCCCTTTTTTTGCAGAATAAGGCCTCGTCTGTAGGCACCCTTTTCTCCGATAGTGGCGTATATTTTCTCAGCACTGGTTCCCTGCCCTGTGGCCTCAAGACTACGTCCGTAATACCAAGCTACCTGGGGATCTGTCGAGTCCATCTCATACAAATTTTTAAAAAAGGGAAGTGCTTGTTTATATTCGCCCTGTTCAGCCAAAGCGATGGCATAGTATCTTTGTAAAGCTACACATATACTTTTATCCGAACAACTCTCTATGATGGGTTTTATATATTCGAGCAGCGCGTTCCATTGCTTCTTTCCAAAGAGCGCTTCACTGATTTTTATAGGGTTTGTATTGATTTCTGTCAGAGCCTGCATCGCAATATCATCTGGCAAAAGCAGCAAATATTCTTTTTCAGCCTCATCAGTCCTGCCCTCCTGCAAAAGAAATGATGCAAGCTTTAAATGAATATCGCTCGCAGGATAAAGTGCAAGAGCAGATCTGTAATATCCTGAAGCATCTTTGCCTGCTTTTTCTTTGCGTGCAGCAAGAATTAAATTCGAATAGTATCCGCGTGCATTCTCCTCACCGGCAAGAACGAGCAACCCCTCTTCCTGAACGGTCTCTATGCCTGTTTCCAGTTCTGATATTAAATCAGAAAAAGCAGGAGGGAGGATCTCCGCAGGCGCAGGACTAACCAGCATGTCCCCGGATACAGTCTCACCGGAGGAGACAAGCTCATCGATGCTCTCCTGGTTTTCATGAAATACGGGTTGATTATTTCTGATGATTAAGAAATATACAACAGCAATCAAAACAGGTATTAGAATCAATAATCCTATGAATACTCTTTTCCTCAATACATCCAAACCCTTTCGAATGGGACACGAAGGGACGGTTAACCGTCCCCCTGTGTTTCCATTATAGTTTTCTTTTAATGAAATCAGCTATTTCAGCAAGCAGTTCACGGCTCCAGAAGGAATGCTCATGGGGGCCGTTTTCAACACGGATCATTTCCGCTTCATACCCGTTTTCCAAAAGTGCTTGATACATGTTAAGGCTTTCGTCATAGGGCACAATTGAATCCGCATCACCATGCAGCAAGAGGAAGGGGGGGTACTTTTCGTTCTTTTTAATAATCAACAAAGGGCTGAGTTCTTTCAGTAATTCACGATGATCTGCCAGTTTTCCGCCGACAAGGCTTTCAAAGATGGCGGGATCGCCATGGGCTGTCAGATAATCCGCAAGGCTTATCAGGTTTACAGGACCAAAGCAATCAATGGCAACCTTTACACTGTCAGAAAATTCGGGATATTCTTCGGTTTTGTATTTCGGGTCATCGCCCGTGAGCGCAACCAGCAAGGAAGTATTTCCCCCGGAGGAGGTTCCCCAGAAACATATCCGCTCGGGATCAATACCATATTCGTCTGCATTTTTTCGCAGAAACCGGATTGCAGTTTTAGTATCCTGTAAGAACGCAGGTCCAGGATATCCTTCCATACGATTGCGATGGGTTATCGTTGCCACAACATAGCCCATTCTGGCAAACTCGGAAAGCTGAGGGATTTCATAGTTTACATTGGGAAAAGTCCACGCACTGCCCTGAAGAAAAACTATCAGGGGGTTTTTTGGTTTTACAGGCCAGTTGTCATCCTGCCAGGGCTGGATAATCTGCATTTTCAGCTCAACACCTGTCGCTTTGGAAAAAACCACATTGGGAACCAGAAAAGCCTGGCCCACCAGGTTGGGGTTATGCTTGAAGGTTTTAATGCTGTTGTTTTGCATATGGTTTTCCTCCTTCTTTTTTACAGCTTTCTCGTTCAATACGTTCCTTTTTGAGATTAAACTTATGACCGCTCTAATGAAAGACATAGAGTCTTCATAAACTATTCCTCTTCCTGAAAGGAAAGGCCTTCTTCAAGGAAAGGCATGGGGTTCACATAAACATTGTTCACCGATATGGCAAAGTGCAAATGAGGTCCTGTTGAGAAACCTGTAGAGCCCACCAGACCAATGATATCTCCCTTATGAACCATATCACCGGTTTTCGTATTCAGTGAAACCATATGATAATACCATGACTTCAGGCCGTAGCCATGCTCAATGATCACTGTGTTTCCCGTGCCAATCATATGATCGGCGAACAGAACCCTGCCGTGGTTTGCGGCTTTTACCGGTTCACCTTGATTATGAGCAATGTCCAGGCCGTTATGCCGGTAGGAGGTGGGGGCTTCGTTAACATATCTGCGCTTTCCAAAGTCGGCAGGCCTTACACGTCCTCCTTCCACAGGCTGAATAAAGGCACCTTCCCAATATTTCTCATCATCGCACACAGGCCTTAATGGAGCGATCTTTTCGGTTACCTCGCGGGCGCTTTCATCGTTTCTGGTAGCCGCCGCCACTTGTTTATCAATGGTCAGATACTGAATTTTAAATTCCTTATCCAGTACTTCCACCTGAAAGGTTTCTGAAACCTGCCCTGCGGTAACCTGAACGGAATAGGTTTTGTTTGCCTTGTGATGATAGCTTACCGGTAAAAGAATCACTTTTTTTGCACCCAGATTGAAGACATTGGGCTTGAAGTCAACCTCTGTCTGAATGGTGACCTCTTCGTCTGCATTCACATATTCAGCAGAGATGACCAGTAGTTCCCCTGGATAGGTTTTCACAGATGAAATATTAATTTCAGGCGGATTGTCAACAAGAGCATCAAAAAGATACTGGGCTTTTCCATAATAATCGGTATCCTGGCTTTCAGGCCACCGCAGCTCCAACAGGCATTGGTATGTGCCTTCTGGCAGGGGAAGAGGATTATTTGGCGTGTTATCGGCAGGAGCTTCAGTTTGAGTACTTTCCATGGAAAACACTTCCTGATCATTCTGCAGGAAAGTCCATTTCACAGCAGCCGGCGTATCAGCATCAACGATTGCCGGAAGGCCACCCGCTATGGTTAATATCAGACCGATATCTCCGTTGCTGTCTGGCTGTTCATCCATTGCTTCATAATATTTCAGATCGGTTTTCTTGAATTTCCATTGATAACTGCCAGGATTCAGCTTAAAATCGTGTGAATCATATTGAAGCGTAACCTGAGGCGGTGAACGAAATGGGTAAACCGGTTCGAAAACAGGTTTGGTAAGAAAAGCATTAAAATAGTCATCGTTTATTCTTTTCAGTTCAGTTTCCGTTCGAACATAAAGATTCCTGTTTTCAAGGCTTTCATCAAGAAACAGGGAGAATTCTTTGGAATGCTTGGGCTTATTTCCTTCAAGCACAAACCGATATTCAGTCAAGGTAGCGCCATGACTTGCAAGATCGATTTGTAATGCTGTATTGATAGCCTCAATATAGGTAACAATTTCATTTTCATCTGTAATGGTTGAACAGTTTCCATTGCTATCGGATATACTGATTTGACTGAATCGTTCAGCTTTCAACCCTGCTTTTGAAAACAGAGCCAAACCGCTGCAACCGGCAGGCATGCAGGAAGCTATGATGAGAAGAAATATCACACAGATATATTTTTTGATTCTTAAATCTTTCATGATAACGCTCCCAATGAATCTTTATCTAAATTTTCAGAAATCCAGACGACCCCAGCGAACAGCAAGATGCTTTCATTATATCAATACAAGCGATTGCATGCAATGTGTGACAAGTATGGCAGGAGAGTTTGTATTTCATGCGTTACTGTTCGTAGGCAGCCAAAAGTACAAAGTCGCTGGCAGTGACCCCGTCAGAGCAGACAGTCATTTTGCACACTCGCAGTATTCAAGTGTGCAAAATACCGAGTTTAGTACAAAAATGACCAATCCGCTGTGCAAAAACTTGAGAAAAGTGCGATTTAGCTTAACACAATCACGAGTTTTAACATGTTTAACCATGTATGGAATACTATGCTCCGATTTTTGCACAGTGTCCATTTGCCAAAATAACACTTCAAAAAATTAACTAATCATGACAGGAATGCTTCAGTTGTCTTTCGTCAGAGTAATCATCCAAGCCACCGGTCTGAACAGTCACCCAAGACCCAAGTGCCGCCACAGTAACCTTCCTGTAAGGACATGGCACTTCTCTATGTCCATATTTTATCTCTCACGCAGACCCTTGTAATTTAAATTCGTATGAATCATCAGGAAAACAAAACAGATTTTGATTAGCGTTGGTTTTAAGTCTTATAGGAGAAAATATGAAAATAAGAAAAAGATTCATTATGATATTTTTCATCATTGTTGCCCTGCTCTTTACAGGGTACTTCGGAGCTCGGGGAATAAAGCTGCTGTTTGCTGATCGCTCATGGATTGCTGATTTTGGTTACCAGAAAGATGAAATCCATTCACTTTCATTTCAGCTTCCTGGGAACAGAAGCTGCCCGGATATACCGGTTTTGATCAATGAAAAGGAATTCAAGGTTGGGTTTGACACAGGCAGTGGATCGAGGTTTAGCCTTACAACCGCGCTGGAAGGGAAAATAGATTATGACCTGTTGGGTCGGACCGAGGAGTTGAACAGGGACGGATCCCACCGGGGTTGGTCCAACCACGTATCTATCAAATCATTAAACGTATTCGGTGAGGTTTTCGAAGGGGTTAAAACGAATATCGCCGACTGGAAACTATATGCATCCACAAAGTTCAATGGAATCGTTGGTCTGAAGTATTTTCAGTCCAGGGTGATCACTCTGGATTACTGGGGACAACAAATTGCTGTCAGCAACAGGCCGATAGATGAAACAAAGCTTGATCCTGAAAAATATATCATACTGCCGCTTCACAGGAGTACCAGCGAGGGTCAGGAAATGCTGCCATTTTTTCAGGTGGAGTATGACGACAAGCCTGTAATGGCCTATCTGGACACTGGGAAGAATTACTCGTTTGTTTATAACCCGTCCTGCGATATTTCCATGTCCGATCTCCCGTCCGGTTTTACCGATGTCCCGATAAAAATCGGTTCCAGGGAAATTATCATGAAGGATGTGGCCCAGGTGAATGATCTTGTACAGGCGGAAGGACTTCCTTATCCTACGATGATCGAGCTGAACTCCGATCAGATTTGGCGGCACGGCCTTGTCGTGACCCTTGATTTGATCGATCAGCGGATCATTTTCAGAATGAAGTAGGTCATGCCGAGCGAGTAGGTGGTTCGGATGATTTCATGACGAAGGGCGGCATATTTCGAAGCATTACTGCCTGTGAGGATATAAAGGCTTGCAGCTGAGGGACCCGGAAACATGAACGAACGTTTGCTTATAATTGTTTTTTCTCTTTACTTTCCACATAGTGGGGAGTAAAATAGTATAGGATCATCAATACTGTCTTAAAAGCATGCTCGATACGGTGGTAAACATCATGCATAAAGGGTTTACAATTCTTCCAAAATGAAAGAGGATTGAAATCGGCTTCAATGTCGAAACCGACGGATTACCTGGTGAAAGGAGACTGTTTCATGTTCGCAGGCTATCAACGCTATTGCCTTTTCAGATTGCAGTTTAGCTTCGAGCATGGCGGCTCGCACCTGCATCCCGGGGGGATCACCATCCTCTGACTCTTATTGAGAACACAGGGCTGCAGTTTCTTTGAAATCTGTAGCCCTTCTTTGCCTCTTCAGATTTTTCAAGGAATCTGCCAATAGACGAAACAAGGAGGTTTCCAATGAAAAGACTCAGAATACTGAAGCAATTCATGAAAAAGAATTTGCTTCGCTATTATACGGCCATTATCTTTTCAGGGATTGGCGTACTCGTTTCTGTGATTAACCCGATGGTCATCAGCTTTACGGTGGATTCTGTGATCGGCACCGAACCGATGAACCTTCCGGGGTGGATGATGAAGCTGGTCGACCGCTTTGGCGGGAGGGAAGGCTTAAGCCCCAGAATATGGGCGCTCGGCTTGATTTTTGTAGTGCTGACGCTTATATCGGGGTTATTTCAATACCTGAAGAGCCGTTGGATTTCCATGAGCTGCGAAAACGCTGCCAAGAATATCCGGGATACCATGTATGACCATCTTCAGCATATGGAGTATTACGAGCATGTAAAATCGCAGACCGGCGACCTGACTCAGCGCTGCTCCTCCGATGTAGAAACCACGCGGAACTTTCTGTCCAACCAGGTGCCGCAGGTGGGTGAAATCCTGTTTAACGTGGTGCTCACACTCGTCACGATGCTTTCAATCAATGTGGAGTTGACCCTTTACTCCCTTTGTGTCATCCCGTTTATATTCCTGGCGTCCTTCATCTTCTTTACGAAGGTGAAGAAAACCTTCCAGAAGGTGGAGCAGACCGACTCGGAGATGCATACCACCATTCAGGAGAATTTGACGGGTGTTCGCGTCGTGAAAGCGTTTGGCCGGCAAAGCCATGAAATTGATAAATTTGCCGTGAAGAACAAAAACCACAGAAATCAGGTCAGAAAGCTGATCAACCTGATGTCCTGGTACTGGTCCATGTCGGATTTTTTATGCATGGCGCAGGCCGCAGTGGTGCTTTTCATATCTGTTCTCTGGGCGGCAAACGGCAGGATCACACTGGGAACAGTCATCCTTTTCACGGTATACATCCGCAACCTGATATGGCCCATCCGCCAGCTTGGAAGGGTTATTTCAGATATGGGTCAGGCCTTCGTGGCCTTCGACAGAATTGTCGAAGTACTGGATAAACCGGCAGAATCCAAAACCACGCAGGGTAAGACCCCTGAGATCAAAGGCGGCCTGGTGTTTAAAGGGATGTCCTTTCAATACCCTGACGGCACAAGCCCGCTGAACGATATTTCCTTCGAGGTGAAGCCGGGACAGACCGTGGGCGTGCTTGGCCCCACCGGCTGCGGGAAATCATCCCTGATGCACCTGCTGGTAAGGCTGTTTGATTATCAGCAGGGTTCTATCAAGCTGGACGGTGTGGAATTGAAGGAAATCGACAAGAAATGGCTGAGGAGCCATGTGGGGATTGTTCTGCAGGAGCCTTTCCTGTTTTCAAAATCGGTGATAGACAATATCAAGCTCGCAAAGCCCGACGCAGAGCGTGATGAAATTGAGAAAGCTGCCAAAATAGCGGCCATACACGATTCCATCGTATCCTTTGAAAAGGGCTATGACACCCTCGTCGGAGAGCGCGGCGTCACCCTGTCGGGTGGGCAGATTCAGCGTGTGGCCATTGCCCGCACAGTGCTGCAAACTCATCCTGTACTGATCTTTGATGATTCATTAAGCGCGGTGGATATGGAGACAGATATCCTGATCCGGGATGCTTTGAAAGAGCGAAGCAAGGATGTCACCACGTTTATTATTTCCCACAGGATTAATTCTCTGGCACAGGCTGATTTTATCATCGTCATCGACAAGGGGCGCATTATCGAGAGGGGCACGCATTCCGAGCTCATCCGGGACGGCGGACTGTATGCCAGGATATGGGCGATCCAAAGCTCGATGGAAGAGGTTGCAGGCGTGGAACCCGCGTGATTAGGCGCTGGTTCTGCAAAACCTTTGAAGCGCAGTTGTAAGGGAGCAGACAGGAACCCTGAAACCAAGGGGAAAACAGCTGTTATCTGAACTGCACGCAACCGAATGAATTCCTCCAAAGCTATTCTCGATAACACGGAAAAGGAGTGATTTTCACATATGGACAATACATTTCAGGAAGAGGTATTTTCAAAAGGTTTTAATCTGCCCCTTTGGAAGAAACTGATTCATTATGCAAAGCCCTACACCGGCCGCCTTATTATATTAAGCCTGTTTATGGCCTGCCTGGCTGGTGCGGATGCCGTTCTTCCTCTGATGCAGCGGTACGCTATCGACAATTTTATTATACAACGCAATGTGCAGGGCACAGTCGTATTCATTGTCATTTACTCACTGGTGATTGTGGTACAGATGATCGTGGTAAAGCTGATGATCACCTCTGCAGGTATCGTCGAAACTGGAATATGTCATGATATCCGCAAGGATGGCTTTGAGCACCTTCAGGCACTGTCCTTTTCGTATTATGACACAACCCCGGTGGGATGGATGATGTCCCGGCTGACCTCCGACATCTGGAGGCTGGGCAATACTCTTTCCTGGGGCCTTGTGGACTTTTCCTGGGGATTTTGCATGATGATCTTTTCAATCATTGTCATGCTGACGCTGGATTGGAGGCTGGCGTTGCTCACCTTTACGGTGGTTCCGGTGCTTTTTGCCGTCAGCATGTTCTTTCAAAAAAGAATCCTGTTCAGCCACCGGGATATCCGCAAGAACAACTCGCTGATTACAGCCGCCTTCAATGAAGGCATTCAGGGGGTGAAAACCACAAAAACCCTGGTGCGGGAATCCGGAAACCTGAAGGATTTTCAGGGCCTGACGTCCGAGATGAACCGCAAATCCATCCGGGCCGCTACTTTTTCAGCTGTCTACATGCCCATTGTTATGGTGCTGGGCGCTATTGGTGCAGGGATTGCGCTCTGGCAGGGTGGGAACGGGGTCATCGATGGCAAGCTCAGCTATGGTACGCTGGCCGCCTTTATCACCTATGCGATACAGTTTTTCTATCCCATTCGCGATATGGCAAGGATTTTCACAGATCTTCAGTCGGCACAGGCTTCCGCTGAGAGGGTGATGTCCCTGATGGAAACACAGCCCGATATTCAGGACAGTAGTGAGGTGCTTACGAAATATGGGCTGAACAACCGGAGCAAATGGCCTGAGGTGAAGGGGAATATCGTATTTGAAAATATCACATTTGCCTATAAAACCGGGGAAAAGGTTCTGGAGAACTTTAACCTGACGGTGAGGGCCGGTGAAAAAATAGCCCTTGTAGGGGACACGGGCTCTGGAAAAAGCACCATCGTAAACCTGGCCTGCCGTTTTTACGAGCCCACCGAGGGCAGGATCCTGATAGATGGTCATGACTATACCGGGATGCCGATGCTATGGCTCCATTCAAACCTTGGATATGTGCTGCAGACACCGCACCTTTTCAGCGGCACCATACGGGATAATATCATATACGGCAAGCTTGATGCTACCGACGAGGATATCATCCGGGCCAGCAAGCTTGTGAACCTGCAACATATTGTTGAGAAAATGGAAAAGGGCTTTGACACCCCTGTGGGTGAGGGAGGCTCACTGCTGTCCACAGGTGAAAAACAGCTGGTTTCCTTCGCGCGCGCGATTATCGCCAACCCGGCCATCTTTGTGCTGGATGAAGCTACCTCCTCGGTGGACACCGAAACCGAGCATCTGATTCAGGACGCTATTGCCAATATCCTGGAAAACAGAACCAGCTTTATCATCGCGCACCGGCTTTCTACGATCCGATCAGCCGACCGCATTCTGGTGATCCGGGACGGCAAAATTCTGGAGGAAGGAACGCATACTCAGCTGCTGGCCCGAAAGGGGCATTACGCGAAGCTCTATACGAGCCAGTATACCCTGGAACTGTCGGCAGAGGCTGCGGAGGAGAAAACATCTTAACGGGAAATACTGAGAATGATACGCATCAAACTCATAAGAAGATAAAAGCTGTATTCGGGGAAAACCGGATCCGGCTTTTTCTTTCCATGACTGTTGACAAATGTAAACACCCCTGATATGATGTGGTTACGGATGTAAACAGACGGGAGCGTGATGTGATTGGAAACGAATAAAATCAGTTTAACACCTGCGGAATGGAGCGTCATGGAATGCCTTTGGGAGAAAGCGCCCATCACCGGGCGCGAGGCTGTGGAAATCCTGAATCAACGGATGGGATGGAACCGTAGTACAACCCTGACCCTTTTGCGCCGCATGGAAGCGAAGGGTGCAGTTTCGGGAGATACCGACGGTGACATAAAGATCTTCCGGCCTCTATTACACCGGGAGGACGCAGCTATACAGGAGACTGAAGATTTCCTCGGCAGGGTTTATAAGGGCAGTTTGAGCCTGATGGTGAGTTCGCTGACAAGAAAACAATCCCTTCCGCAGCAGGAAATTGATGAGCTATATGCGCTGCTGCGTGAACTGGAGGCGAATAAAAATGATTGAATGGTTGATTACCTCAAGTATCCTTATCGCGGTGGTTATTGCGATAAGGTATATCCTCAGGGGGAAGCTCAGCCTTCGGCTGCAATATGCGCTTTGGGCGCTTGTTCTTGTACGGCTGTTGATTCCGGTCAGCTTCGGCAGCACCAGTTTCAGCGCAATGAGCGTGGTAGAGAAGACAGCAATTTATAATAGTGCTGAACAGTACCTGAATAAAGCTGAAGAACCAGCAATCGCTGTTGACAACAGTGAAATGAACGATAAAGCGGGTGAATACGCTGAGAATCCAGCATTGAACGAGGTTTCCGAACAGAGCTCCAATGAAGGGCTGCTTCAGCATTTATACGGGGATACGTATGTAAATTTGCTGTCAAAAACCTTGACAATCATTTGGCTTACAGTTGCGTCAGCCTTCATCATTTTCTTTGTGATTACCAATTTGCGTTTCTCCATCAGAATAAAAAAGAAATGCAGCAGCATTAAGGTTGCCGGAAGCGCACTGCCGGTATATATGACAGATGCTGTCGAAACCCCGTGCCTGTTTGGTCTTTTCCAGCCCGAGATATTTGTCACGGCTGAAGCAGCAGAAAACAAAACGATTCTGCGGCATGCCGTTGAGCATGAAATGTCACACTACCGCCATGGTGACCATGTCTGGTCGATTTTGCGTGTCATATGCCTTGCGCTGCATTGGTATAATCCACTGGTCTGGTGGGCGGCTTTCCTGTCCAGACGTGACGCGGAGCTAGCCTGCGACGAGGCAACGATCAAACGGCTTGGTGAGCATGAGCGGGCTGGGTATGGACGGACCCTGATAGGGATGACCTGCGAAAAGAGAACCGAACTGCTTGTTGCAGCAACTACCATGAATGGCAGCAAAGCTGGTATCAGTGAGCGTATTCTGCTGATAGCAAAAAAACCTGAAATGGCGGGTTATACCCTTATTGCCGTCGTGATACTCGCAGTGGCAGCTGTTGGCTGCACCTTTACCGGGGCAGTTCCTGAAGAAGCTGGCAAACCGGTTTTCTCAGAACGTGAGGATGTGAAAAGCATGTCACTGCATGGTCAGGGCGAAGGAACCGTCAACGTCGCGGAAGAATACCTGCCGGAAATGATGGATTGGCTGCACAGCTTCAAGCTCGGCGAAGAAGTGAAAGGCGAGGAGCCTAAACCAGGTACGAATTCGTTTTCAGTTACGATTACTTATTCTGACGGCTCAAGCGAAACTTCGGGGCTTGATATCGCACTGGCTGAAGGAAAGGACTACTATATTGAACGACCTGAGCTGCCGCAATGCTGGTACGCAGCATGGAGGAACGGCAAAGAAACCGAGATATCCATGGATGTTGATGGGAAAATCCCTTCCGCAGTGATCGATTATGCGAAGGAATATGTTGCTCTGAGAATATCTGATTATAAAGAAATGGGCAAGAATCCAGCGGAAGGTGCGGGCAGCTATACCATCACCGACGCGCGGATAACCGGCCTGAAACCGATGAATACCGGAACCGCAGGACTAAACAGCGGTGTAGCCATGTATCTGCTTGAGTACCGTTTGTTGCCTGATAAGGTGGAGAATGTCATGCTTGCTGGCGGCATGACCATAGAGAATGGCTGGATTACAGAATCGGGAAGCACAGGGCAGCCGTATCTGCTCTTATACTATGATGGAAGCGGAAGTGAAACCATCTGGCAGCGCATCTGTGTGACAAATACCAACTTGATTGAAGTGGATTACGGTACGCCGGAAATGCTGGAACGTTACGGAAACGCTTATACTGCCGCTGCCATGGAGCTATACAAAAAATTTATGCCTGCCGAAGAGGTTGTTTCTCTGACGCAGGAGCAGATCGAAAAAGCCAACGCAGCCCTCGTACCGTTGATTCCCAATTCAGAGGGCGTTCTGGAGGTGAACCCGGTCTGTTGCTTCTTTACATCCTGGTATAATAAACCGGAAGACCTGAACTTTGCCGATTTCCTGAGGTATTTACCAGGCTCCGACTTAATGACTGACAAAAAAGAGTTTCGTGCCCTGAAGAAGCTTGATGGTTGGAGGTTTGGCCAAGACGTAACCCTTGAAAACATGCCGGTTCCTACGCGCAAATACCTGTCTGAAGCAGTGGATCAGGTTCTTTGGGAGTATGCCGGAATTTCACTGGCGGCTTTAAGCGGAGTTGGCTTTGACGAGGTGCTTTATCTGGAGGAATATGATGCCTATTACAACTTCACCAGCGATTTTGGGCCGGGCATATTTCAATGCACCCGCGGTGAGATTGCAGGAAACATAGTTCGGTTGTACTGGGATAAAGACGATGGAGGCATCGTCCTGCTTACATTGCGCAATTGGGAGGGGAAATATTACATTATTTCGCACCAACTGTTAAAGGCACCGGGATGATTTGTTTATAACGAGGCCAAATGTCCCCCACCTCTATCCTGTATTTTTTGCCAAAGGCAAAAAATACATGTTGGCGGGTACCGATTACCTTAATCAGGCGGCGAGCATTGAATAACGGGTCGCTCAATGCTGGATTTTGTTTACAAAATCCTCTTCTCATGCTTCGATATAAGAACCTTGCCGCTTTGGCGGCAAGAACCTTGTTGCGGTGCGATGGTTTTGCTAAAGCAAACCTGCCGTTGCAATAACGGTGTGTTGAGATTGCAAGCAATCGCTTCCGTTGTTATAATAAGGGATCATGCTGAAGTGCTGATATAGCCGACTTCCTTCATATAGGAACTCTTTGGGGTAAGTTCACATAAAGTATAATATACGGTCAAGCAAGAGGCCGTTCGGGAAACCATCCCTGTTGATATGCAACAGGTTTTTCCGGGCGGCTTTCGTATGAAAGGGGAGGATCAAATGCCGTATATTATTCCGGGAATGCACCAACTTCCGCCGCTGCCATACCCCTACAATGCGCTGGAGCCTGTTATCGGTCAGGAAACCTTGAGAATTCATCATGACAGGCATCATAAAAGCTATGTGGACGGGCTGAACAAGGCTGAAATGTATCTGGTGGAAGCACGCAAGACGAATGACATGGAATATATCAAATACTGGGAGAATGAATTGGCATTTAACGGCTCGGGACACATTCTGCACAGTGTTTATTGGACGGTGATGGCTCCGATTGGTGCCGGCGGGCAACCGGGACCCCGGACGGTCAGCCATGTGAATCAATACTTCGACAGCATGGATGCAATGAAGAACCAGTTTATTGAAGCAACGAAAAAGGTGGAAGCATCCGGATGGGGCATACTAACCTGGCAACCCACCTGGGGACGCATTGAAATTCTGCAGTGTGAAAAGCATCAGAACCTGACCCAGTGGAGCGGCATTCCGATTCTGGTGTGCGATGTATGGGAGCATGCCTACTATTTGGATTATCAAAACAAGAGGGAAGAATATGTGAATGCCTGGTGGCAGCTGATCAACTGGAATGAAGTTGAAAGACGGCTGACAGCAGCCATCAGAGGCCAGGTGCCCTTAGTGATGGAAGGTTAAGCCGACCGGGTGCCTAATCGTTATCAGGGGCGGTGTCGGAACGTTCTTGTTTTAGCAATTGTACCAATGCCAACAGTCCCTCTTGACACAAAAACTTTTACAAAGGGTATTGCATAATTATACGGAAAGTCGTATAATTATGCAATACGAAGATAAATGGAGATGATGTACCATGGTAAAGGTATTTGTAGACGGCCAGGAAGGAACAACCGGGCTGCAGATCAATGATTATTTGGAAAAACGCAAGGATCTGGAGATTCTCAAAATAGAGCAGGAAGAGCGAAAAAACCCTGAAAGGCGTTCCTTCTTTCTGAATTCAGCGGATATTGTTTTTTTGTGTCTGCCCGATGCGGCCTCACGGGAAGCGGTTTCTCTTGTTTCAAACCCCAAAACGAGGATCATTGACGCAAGCACTGCCTACAGAACCGACGATCAATGGACCTACGGCATGCCTGAACTAAACCCGGGGCAAAGAGCCAAAATTAAGGCTGCCTCCAGGGTGGCTAATCCGGGCTGCCATGCAACAGGTTTCGTTTTAAGCATGAACCCGCTTGTTCAGACAGGGATTGTTCCAAAAGATTATCCGGTGGTGTGCTATTCGCTGACCGGCTACAGCGGTGGTGGGAAGAAGCTGATCCAGACCTTTGAAAACAGCGAACTGGAGAGCATCAACAGCCCGAAGCATTATGCGCTGCAGCTGCATCATAAGCACCTGCCCGAGATGCAGAAGGCCGCAGGTCTTTCATACCCGCCCGCTTTTATGCCCGTCATCGCAAATTACTATAAGGGCATGGTGACGTCCATCCCACTGCTGCCAAGGCTTCTGAACAAAAAGGTTACCGTTGCCGACGTAAAAAATATTTTCACCGAATACTACCAGAACGAACCGTTTGTGAAGGTTATGGCGTCGGATGATTCCTGCCTTGAAAAGGGCTATATGAACGCAGAAGCCTGCAACGGCACAAACAGGTTTGAAATATTCGTTTACGGAAACGATGAGCAGATCGTTGTCATGGCGAGGTTCGACAACCTGGGCAAGGGAGCATCCGGAGCGGCGATTCAAAACATGAATATCATGTTGGGCGCTCCGGAAACCACAGGCCTGATGGTATAATGAACCCTCCCACTGGGTTATTGACACGGAGAATGGCGTTGATGCTATGCTTATCTCATAGGGTGAGCCTGATTTGGTTACCGCTGCTCCAGTCGTGTTCCTTCGTCAGCCCCAGCAGCATTTTGATGGGTAGCTCATCCTCCGCATCCGTAAATGGGTTAAAGTCCGGGCCATCAT
>JAGOJH010000122.1 GCA_017995215.1 Thermoclostridium sp. | reverse complement strand
GATATGCCCACAGTGTGGTAATGAGCTTCATGAAATGAAAACCGAGGTGACCAAGGTCCTGAAGCTGGTCCCTGCCCACTTCGAGGTAGAGGAACATCGTCGTCATGTATATACTACTCTTTCAGTTCAGCAGTTGAAGTATTCTAAAAGATGGATTATGTATGTTCTAAATATTCATGTGCCTGGAACTTAACAATTACTTTTATTTCTCTTCTTTAATAATGATTTCCATAACGAGATTAAACCAAAACCGAACACCGTTCCTACCAAAGCACTTATCGCATCCAACCCCATATCTGATAATGTCGCTCCTCTTCCCGGCACAAAATGCTGGTGAAGCTCATCCATTACGCCATAAAATGATGCGGCCAGCCAGGAAAGCAAGTAAATCCAATAACTCCCTTTCCAAATTAAAACAAAGGACAGTGCCATCAAAAAACCCATCACAGAATATACAATGAAATGCGCATATTTTCGAATGGTGTTTTGGAGATTCCATACCCGCCTGTCCGAAATATTCTGGACTTCCTCCTTTTCAAGCTTATCCATGGATACAAGTACTTTTCCCGAAGAATTCAAGGAAGCCTCTGCCGGTTGGCTTGAAAAATAGAAAATCATACCCATCCAAAGAAGGGTTAGGACCCAAACTGTTATCTTTAAAGGTTTTTTGTACCTTTCAATCAATTTTAGCATGTCATTTTTCCTCCTGTTCCAAACTGTTACCATTTACTTTCATCCATAGTGAAATTTCTTTCCGGTAAAAGGCGAAAGCAGTCAATCCCAAAATACAAAGACACAATCCAAAAGAAACCAGCCAATTCAGCCCGGTGTATTGCACAAGCACATATGTGGAAAGCGAAAAGGACAAATATAAAACCTCTCGAACCCTTTTTTTTGAAGACGGGAAATCTCTAAAAGAGATAACATACCACAGAACATAGGCGAGCAGGGTTGCTGCAGCGATGGACAACATGGTTCTCCATATCAGAAACGCCCCGAGGTTCAACAGGAATGAAATTACCAGAATCGTAATCATACGTGTGATATAGCGTTTCACATCCCGGTTTGCTTTATACAAATTATTTGTTACGATTAAGACCACTCCGGCAAAGGGCAGCATCAGCACTAAAACCTGTAATATCTGCAAGGCGCTGCTATACGCAGGCAAAAACCATTGTATAATCGCTTGAAGCACAAAATAGCTCAAGGGTAAAAAAGAAGATGATACGACGGCGAAGCTTCTTAAAGAGTTTAAATAAGAACTATCTTCATACTTCCTGGCGATACCTGAATAAAAAATATTGGCTACTGAAGTGATCAAGGTTACAAACAGGGTTAGTATAGATACTGCAAAGGCATAAAAGGCAAAATCTTTCTGACTGAAAAGCAGCTTCACAAACCACCGATCTAAGGAAAAGACAAACGCAACGAGCAAATCAGCCAACATCACAACAAATCCGGGTTTAATCAACCGAAGTGCATCCTCCCGCTTAAGAGATACCGTGCTTTCACTTTTGTACTTCAGCAAAAACACAGCAGTAAGGATAATGGCAATGAGGGTATGATTTATAATCTTTAAGATTATAAACAAATAGGGTTGCTCGGATCGAATATAGAAAACGATGAGTAGGGTGTTCAACAACTCAAAAAAAACCAGACCAATCTGCAGTACTGAGTATTTTTTAAATTCGCCCAAGGCTCTGTAATAGAGCCTGAAAAAATGAATGCTTTGTAGTGGTAGAACGAACAAACTGAAATAAAGAAAAGCATCATCTTTTAGGATGAAATGGGACAGCAATAACAGGATTAGGAGAATCAACGCTTGCATTTTCAGCAAAAAGAAATAGTATGCCTTCGTGAGGGCAGGATCGGTTTGTTTTTCTTCCTTGCCGCCATACAAAAGATACATGCCATCCGTCAGACCAAAGCTGAAAACAACGGCATAAGTAGCATATAAGGTAAAGGTACGAAAAAACGCATACCCGTCAATACTAAAAACCTTCGGAAGGAAAAACCCGTTCAATATTCCCACAAGCAAGGCGAGAACATCTGCCAATATCAGTGTAAACCCTCTTTTAAACAACCTTGACTCAGTCATCATTCATTCCTTCTTCGCGAAAGCCCGTTGATATTCTAAGAAAACTTGTATTTGTTTATCTAAGGCCTGTTCTTGGCTAAAATGTGTAATTACCCGATGTCTTGCCCTTTTAGCCATTACGTTGAATGCCTTCAGACTCGACAGGCAATTTTTTAGGATGACAGCTAGTGCTTCAATGTCACCAGCTTCATACAGAAAACCGCAGTCCTCCGCAATCTCTTCCTTTACCCCTCTGATGTTTGTACCCACCACTGTTTTTTCCAAAGCCATGGCTTCCAATAGTGCCACTGGCATTCCTTCCCGGTACGATGGAAGAACAAAAATATCCATTACGGAAAGTACTTCAGCGATGTCTTCACGGTGACCGGCGAAGATGACATCTTCTTCAAGCTGATGTTTCTTCAGAAGAATTTGGATTTCAGCGATCACTGCATCCTTTGACCGCTCATTCAAATCCCAGGGGCCAACCAGCAATAGCTTGCAAAAGATAGTTTTCCGCACTTCGATAAAAGCCCGGACCAGATCCAATATTCCTTTGGATCTTACAATACGTCCAACATAACCGATGATGGGTACATCCTGCAGTTTCAGGCTTTCTTTCACAGCTTTAATATTCCCTTTGCTGATGCGACCGGGATCGAAATGATGGACATCAACACCCACACTGTTGATATTAATAATTTTGTCCGGTGCAATGAATTGATTCGACACGGCATATGTGTAGTCTTCCTGGTTCACCGTGAAAATAAAACTGGTGAAGGCTTTGGCCATGAACTTTTCAAGGTATTCGTATATTTTTGGACGAATAATAAACCCATGCACCGTATAAATTTTAACCTTAACACCACTGCAAACGGCAGCAATTCTACCAACAACCGATGCAATGGGTGTATGGGTATGGAGAATATCTACCCTCTCCCGTTTAAACACTCTGACCAGGAAAAGAAAGGAGCGCACCAAAGCAAGGGGATTCAAGCTTCGGCGAAATGGAACAGCGTAAGTGACAAATCCTTCAGCGTCAATCTTTTCAAGATAACCATGATCTTCTGCACCACAAAGTACGTTAAAACCGTTTTGCCGGAGTTCTTTCATCAGGGGCAGCACAAACTTATATAGGGTTAGATCAACCGTGGCAAGTTCAAACACCTTCATCGTCATGCTTATCCCTTCGAATCACGAAGTTTTCCTTTTCTCCATACAACCCTTCACGCTTCAAAATCACTGCGACTGTTCGAAACAAGATTTTCAGGTCCAGGCCTGCGGTCCAATTCTCCACATACTGCACATCAAATTTTATTCTTTCGGGCCAGCTAATGCTGTTGCGTCCATTCACCTGAGCCAGTCCGGTTATCCCGGGCTTCATCTGCAGACGTTTTCTTTGAAAGGCATCATATTGCAGTACTTGCTCTTGAATGGTAGGTCTTGGTCCAATAAAGCTCATGTCCCCCTTCAAAATATTTAAAAGCTGGGGCAACTCGTCCAGGCTTGTATTTCTTAAAAAACGCCCGATGCGCGTAATTCTTGGATCCTTCTCATCGGTATAGATTCCGGTACCCATGTGAATTGCGTTGGGTATCATCGTTCTGAACTTATAAATCTGAAAAGGCCTGTGTGCTTTGCCAATTCGCTCCTG
Organism: Thermoclostridium sp.; assembly: GCA_017995215.1. Taxonomy (GTDB): domain Bacteria; phylum Bacillota; class Clostridia; order DSM-8532; family DSM-8532; genus JAAYJG01. Next base: position 4,034 of record JAGOJH010000122.1, on the reverse strand, counting down.
CACAAAGAAAACAGGCCCCCTGCTGTCTAACTTGATTAAAACTGAAATCAATAGAAATAACGGTAACAGCAGAATTACTAAAAAAAAGGACAGAACGCTGTCAAAAAGTTGTTTCAAAACCATTTGGAACTCCAATTCTTTTCGATTTTTATGTGTTCATTATTCTTGCGGGAATACCCACGTAAGTACCGGGTTGTTCAATACTTTTTACAGCAACTGCACCAGCTCCCAAAATGGTGTTATCCGTGAGCTTCAGCCCCTGCAGAACACAGCTGTGTGTACCAAGCTCGCAGCCTTCTCCGATAATAGCATTACCGCCGAGGTGAACTCCCCAATACAGGGTGGAAAAACTGTGCAAGTTGCTTTCATGCCCTATGCCGCATTGCGGGTTGATTGTAATGAAGTTTTGGAGACATACCTCTGTGGAAACGATGCTGCCTGCGCAAATAATGTTTCCCTGCCCCAGTGACACGCCGCTGCCAAAAACCACCGAGGGATGGATCAGGTTCGGAAATTGAAACCCGGCCTTTTCGGCTATCGCAGCGATCCTCTTTTTCACTCCAGGATTAGCCACGGCGATGACAAGGTGCTTGATCGCCCGGTATTTATCCATTTGATCAAGGTCGCTCAACACAGGAATTTGGTTGACCAGCGTATTCTTCTTGTTTGGATCATCATCTAAGAATCCTGCTATTTCAAATTGATCCACGGCCAGGACTAAATCAACCACTTCTTTTCCCATACCACCAGCGCCCACAATCAGAAGCTTTTCCATCATGCACCTCAGAATTTTCCGATAATCTCGATCAACGCATCACATACTGCATCTACTTCGAATGGCTGCATATCGGTGTAAAATGGCAAGGAAAGGGTGGATTTTGCAATCCTTTCCGTTACGGGAAAATCACCTTCTTGAAAACCAAATGCTTTTCGCATGAAGGCTTGCAAATGAATTGGGCTGAAATAGGGCTTGCTGTCAATGCCCCGTTCACCCAGCAGATCCATCACCTTATCTCGATCTATACCGGGAGCAAAGGCAACGGTATACACAAACCAGCTCATTTTATTCACCTTCGGGTGAATATAGGGAATACGGATGCCATCAATGTTTTTTAACCGTTTGTTATAGGATTGGGCAACAGTATTTCGTTTTTCAAGGAGGGTTTCAAAGCGGTTGAACTGTGACAAACCTAACGCGGCATGTAGCTCGCTCATTCTGTAATTGTAGCCAAGCTGGTCATGCTCAAGCCATTTGGAGGTCTTGGAACGCCCCTGGTTACGAAGGCTCCGGCAGGTATCTGCAAGATGATGATCATTAGTCACAATCATGCCACCCTCAGCCGTTGTCATTTGCTTGTTGGGATAAAAAGCGAACACGGCGCCATCTGCAGCGGACCCTGCTTTAATGCCATCATACTCGCTGCCTATGGCTTCGCAGCTGTCCTCCAGCACCTTCAGCTGATGATTCTGAGCAATATTCATGATTGCACGCATATCCAGGGGTTGGCCAAAGACGTCAACAGGCAACAAAAGCTTGGTGTTGCTTGTGATTCTGCCCTCCACCTGCTCCAGATTGATATTATAGGTTTTCTCATCAATATCTGCAAAAACAGGTTTCGCTCCTTCAAACAAGAAACAATTGGTCGAAGCAATAAAGCTGAAGGGGGTGGTGATCACCTCATCTCCTTTTTGAATCTCCATGGCTCTGATAAGGCAGTGAAGACCGCTGGTGCCGCTGTTCACACCAATAGCATGCTTCACACCGGTGTAATCAGCGATACTCTTTTCAAATTCGACGAGCTGCGGACCGATGCTGAGCTGACCACTGCTCAGTACCTGGGATACAGCGTCGATATCCTGTTGAGTGATACTTGCTTTACTTAAGGGTATTTTCATTGAACACGCTCCCAATCTCATTCTATATAAAAAGTGTCTTTCAGCAATACCTTGCGGTTGCCCACATCTTTTTCACTTATATAGTTAATTAATTCTAGAATAAAGCTAATCCCCTTTTGCTCTGAAGCTGTGTAATAGTTAACAGTATACTCCTTCATCAAACCATCCAGCGTGATAGTTGTGACTTCCTTCAGATAGCTGTCTCGTATACGGATTTCAGAATAACCATCCAGATAGAAACCCTGTGCGGTCAAGACAAGCTTGTGTTCGCCTGGTGATAGGCTAAACCTTCCCGTTTCCACCCAACCATTATTCGTAATGTGAATATTATTTTCTTTATCCTTGCTATAACGTAGGTTAATCCAATTGCTTTCACCGGGCGAAAGTATCTGTTGATTCTCAAAAACCAGGTGATATGGAATGGGGAAATAGGCTTCCGTGAAATAAATTTTGTTCGCATAGTCATAGTATCTGCCAAACAGATTAAAATCCTCCCCATGCATCAATCGGGTGGTCTTGGGTGTATAGCTTTTATCTTCTTCCCATTTTGTCGTTACAGGCGAGAGCGTAAAACGATGCGATTTATGGTTTTTCTGGGTTTCATCCGGTAACAGGGAGAATATGGATGGGTATTCCAGCAGCAAATCCAGTTGATAGTTTATATCAAACACTTTTTCGCAAAGATAATCAAACTCAAACACATGGCTCAGGTTGGAATGCCGAATAATGCGTACATTCTGTAAAGCAGTCCCTGCCAGGGGGCTTCCGGTATCATCCACATCCTTTTTGAACGAGGGCTCTTCCAGATAGGTGAGATACCCCTTATCATTCAACCGGTTTTGTATGGCTTCGGGTAAAAGAATATAGTCATACAAAGGAATTTTCCGATGATCCTTCTCCAGGTAGGCATTTTTAACCTTCATCCAACCGGCGCTGTTACTTTTGAAAACGACGGTTACCTTATCCTGGATGGAAATGGGTTCGCTGACAAGGCCATAAGCCGATTTGAAGTTCATTTTCCGGATCAGCTCGGCTCCATCATAAATTTCAACCTGATGCTCTGATTTGTCGGTTTGAATGTCAAAGGAAACAAAATAATTGCCGGGTTCCAAACCAGTGAAGTGTTTTTCGTAATCCCGACCATTAGCCGGGTAGATGGGGATTACCATTTTTGTGGCAATTCCAGCAAACAATACAAGGGTTGCACAGGATAAGAGCGAAATAGAAAGCGCGAAGGCGCTTTTCTTCAAAGCAACTTCCGAATTGAGCTTTATTTCAGGCACCTTTTGTTGAGATATCAGCATGATACCCAGAATATACCATGCGAAACGAACATTTTCAATATTGATGGACATGGAATGAAGAAACAACCCGATGAAAACTGGAATCAGGTAAACATTCTGTTGTTTACGCGACTTGATCATTTGGTATAGTAGAAAACCCGGCAAAGAAATGAAAACCAGAAGGCCCAGGATGCCCTGTTGCGCATAAATGCCGAAAATGGTATTGTGGGGAATATTCTGACTCAAATAAACACGTGCATCATCTCCGACATATTTATTCGAATTCAGCGGAAAACTTCCCTTTCCAACACCAAAGAAAAAGTTGTCGTTTCCCATCTGAAAGGCAGCCTTCATCAATTGGACCCGATCAATTTCGGCGGTTTCCATGTTCGAGGTTTCCTGAATTCGGCTGATAATCAAGTTGGTTACTTTTCCCGCCTGGATCCAGTAATCCATATTGATTGCTGCTAAAATGAAAACTACTGTGATACCAATCATGATAAGGCTTTCTTTTTTGATATGCTTCAGGTTAAAGATCAGGAATATCAGAACGGCTCCGGCGAAAGCAAGCCAACCGCCCCGGGATTGGGTCAGAACAATGCACAAAATAGAAAGCAAACCTATTAAGGCCAAAATAATTTTTAGAACACGGTTGTTAATTACCTGAAAATTGAACAGAGTGATAAAAAAGACGACAAGAAAGTATAGAGCGCATAGGTTGGGGTCTTCAAAAGTGCCCCGGAAACGCAAAGATTCATGAGTATAGGCTTCGATAAAAAAGTCCTTCCCAAGGATGGAATAGATATAAGAAGAAAACCCGATAATCATCACCAGAATGCTCCCCAGTGAAAGGGT
>JAGOJH010000022.1 GCA_017995215.1 Thermoclostridium sp. | reverse complement strand
GGGAAGCGGGTTAACCGTATTATACTCTACCACCACGAAGTATTTGTACCTGTTGCCTATGGCAAACAAGTCTTCCGCAGAGCTCCACCTTCCGTTGGCAGGGCCTTCCTGGAAGGTGTTATATAATTCAGACTGAATGTCATCCACCCAAAAGTCATTTTGATAAAACTGCGTATAAGTAAGCTTTGTGCCAGGGTTCTCAACCCTGCCGAAGGATCTTTTCAGAGCATACACCCCGATGGGTGATTTTTTATCGCCTTCTTTTTTGCTGTATGAAAGGCCTTTTGAACCTAGCACTGCAGGCATCGGTTCGAACGAGGGCTGCCAGCTCTCGTTGACTTTTTCATAAGCACGGGCTTCAGCCTTAATTGTATCGGTGCCATCGGCAATAACCAGCAAAACCTGTTTCGAGTCACCAAGGCCGGGAATACGGTTCAGCTTGCCGGCATACGGGTCTATCACCAGGCCATGGTCGTTAACAGGAGCATCTCCCTGCAGAAACTCTTCCAGATCCACATCAATCGCCTCGAATTTATCGGAATCGCTGTCGTTATAGTGCCACCATTCCGATGTGATGGTGGTAAAACCATTTCGAACCATGGCATCGGTTAGCAACTTCATATTTTTTTTTGCAAGCTCGGACATATCGGTGCTTTTCCTGGATCCCTTCCCGGAAAAGTCGTCAAAGCCCGACGGCATTTCCAGTTCATTCCCTTCCATATCTATGAGCGTAACATCCACGGCAGTACCACGATTGTGTTTGGAGCCTCCTTTATCTGGGTTTGCCACAAACTTTGAATCGGGGACAAGTTCCCAGAATATCCGCTGAACAGCCAGTGGCCTGTACGCATCCCACACCTTGATACGGTATCCCGATTGCATCAGCTCGGCATTGACTTTTGCCAGCTTACCGGCTGTCTGCTTCTGCAGCACGCAGATGTCCAGGGGGTAAACCTTTTGTTTAGTAAAATTATCGGTTGTAGCATATTTTAGTTCAATAGCAATGTCGGGATCGATATCCTCCAGGCGAACCAGCCCCTTTACCTGTTGAATGGGCTTGTCCCCTATAGCCGGTTCATCCTGACCTGGAATACCCGTACAGGGAATATTCGAGTCTACCTGAACTCCCGGGGGTTCAACCAGAGTATCCGTAACCGGAACATCCCGGATTTCCTGCTGCTCCCTCGAAACAATGGCGGGTGTAGTGCTTTGAATTTCTTCTGCAGGATTCCCTGTGAGTGCTTCTGGTTTGTTACAGCCACCCAGCAGCATGAAAACTGATATGATAATTGTAAACCGTAATACACTTTTTTTATATTTCATCTGTTTCTCCTGAGATGTTTTTGCACCAGGTTAGAGGTTTGTCCCGATTTTACATACAGTATGTTCTTTTAGGAGGCAGTGACTGCTTATCCCTGGCATATAGCCCTCTTCCCATATGTTCTCTAATCAAGTTCTGCCACTGTGGACAAGAGCATGATATACTCGGCCCCTTTTGAATTAAATACCTCCAGCGGGGTAACTGCAGCCTGATACAGAACTATCTGCTTCAGCTCTCCCCCCTTGCTTTTTTCGTAAACTGAAGCTACATCATGGATGATGTAGTGTTTGCCCTCATATTCACCCAAATACATCATGGCATGCCCCGGCATATAAAGGGCGGAACCGGGACGAAGGCTCTCTATAATCTTCAGACGCTCGCTTCGGTCCTTTCCTTTCAGCGATATAGCCCCTGTTATTTGCTCCTGTTGATCGGAATTTCGGGGAAGACGAATGCCAAAGGAGCGGTAAATATCCACCAGAAAAGCTGTACAGTCTCTCGCGTTGTTCATCCCTCCCCAACCGTACGGCTCACCGATGAACTTGAATGCCTGGTTCAGCACCTCAGCAGTGGTGTAATCCAAATAGCCCTTTGACACCTCGGAGGATTGGGCAAGCTTCACAGAGACATATTCCAGTTCTCCGCCATCATCTTTAACCGGATAAACCACGGAGTATTCCTGCTGATTTTCGTTCTGAACGGGCAGGGAAACCCCCATGTCCAGCTGTATCTGTGAGGACCGGGGTTCGCCTGCTCCAGGCGTGAAAAGCTTCGCTCCCGTGATAACCAGTTTGTTTGGTTCTGCTTGGAACTGTGCCAACTCATCTTTGTTACATAACGCCACATCTTCGGTTGATATCCAAGCTTTGTAATGGTATATGCCTGCAAACAACCATTTCCCATCCTTGCTGGCATGATAAATGCAAACCGGTTCAGCAGGGTAAACGGCCGTTTCTGTAAAATAGTCGCTTTTCTGATCAGATGGCCTGGAAAAAGAGCCTTTTGGTGAAGGCCAGGTACGCATCAAGGTTCTTTTCACAGTGAATCCAAACTGCACTGTAGTGGTAGAGGGGATTGCTTCCAGATTCAAGTTCTGCCTCATGGTTTCGTAGTCGGAAGCCTTGTATTCGTTTCCGTTTGCATCATAACGGATGGAAGATGGAGTTTTGCTCAGCCCCTGAATCCATTGTCGCACTTCTTCTGCGGATATTGTTTGAGGCTGATCCAGTGGATCCGATAAAAAAGGCAGACGTTTAAAATTCTCTGCATTGTATGAAGCTATTTCATTTTTGCTCAGTATTATTTCGTCGGCGAGCTGAAGCCCGTCTATCCAAAAAGCAGCTTTTTGCATTTGTGCGGTTACACCGGTTATTTCAGGACCGATGTACTTATCGGCTTGAGGAGTTTGCTGGTCACTGCGGGTCTCATTTTCCGGCTTTGGAAGCGTATTGTTTGTATTGTTTTTATCAGCTTCAGGCTTGGCCTGACCACTTGAACCCTGTTCAGCAGTACTGCCGGAATCGCCCTTCGGACCCCCCGGTTGATCGAGTTCACCCGCTTGAAGCGATGGAGCTTTGGAAGGTTCAAGCCCGCTCGATTGGTCTGTACCCTCTGTTTGGTTGCTTTTACTATCGGTTTGGTTCACATTTACTACCCCCCGTTCTTTCCCGTTACAGGATGTTAACAGAACAGACAGTAATAAGAATATGACAAAGGTTTTTCTCATAGACCTCACCCACTTTTTCTCTTTTGCACAAAATGACGAACACTGTTTTATTATGTTCTTATCATATCATAGAGGATTGTGCAGAACAAGAAAGCCTGATGCCGGGCTCACCGGTAAATATCTCCATGGCGTAACAGGTCAGGGAATAACCAGGCACAGTCTGTTATCTTCAACGAAATGAAGGATCCTGTTTTTTATGAAAAACATACGGTTTTTTAGGGTAATGCAACTTCAATTTTGTTAAGAATATTGATTGATTCCTTTGATTTACAGGAGTAATATTTATAATTGTGCTATCCTTGAAATATATATTGGGTAAATATGTAGCATGGAATTCACAGGTTCTGCAGCAGACTAGCGGGTTCTGTGAACAGGAAATGCAAACAGTTTATTTATCTTTTAAGGAGGGCTTACAGGAGTGAATGGCATGAAATTAGTGATCATTGTACTGAACAAAGTAGAGAAGCTGGATGGTTTTCTGGAAGGCTTGATGGACCAGGGGATTACAGGTGCAACCATTTTAAACAGTATCGGAATGGTAAAGGAGCTTGCAAAAAGAAGCAATGATTATCCCATTTTTGCATCCATCCGTTTCCTGTTGGATCTGGATCACCAGGAAAGCAAAACGATTTTCATGGTGCTGAAGGATGAACAGGTGGATACGGTCAGAAGGGTTGTCCGGGAAGTTATTGGAGATCTGTCACAGCCGGATACGGCGGTGTTGTTTACATTACCAGTACTTACTGCCGAGGGGGTTGGCTTTCAGGAATGACTTTCAATACATTATTCTATCTCGCCCTGTTGTTGTTTTCAGGGCTTATTTTCGGGCGCATGGTAAAGTTCATCAAGCTTCCGAATGTAACCGGTTATTTAATTGCGGGGTTACTGATTGGCCCCAGCTGCTTGAAACTGCTTTCTGTTGATTTAGTGAGCCAAATGGAGTTAATCTCCGAAATAGCCCTGGCTTTCATCGCTTTTTCCATCGGTTCGGAGTTCAAAGTATCCTATCTAAAAAAAGTTGGTGCTGCGCCGATTATCATCGCTGTTTTTGAAGGATTGGCAGCTACAATTCTGGTAACCTTAGTACTGGTTCTTTTCGGATTTGATTTTGAAATATCTCTTCTTTTGGGTGCTATTGCCTCTGCCACCGCTCCAGCTGCCACGTTGATGGTGGTCAGGCAGTACAAGGCAAAGGGACCTGTTACCGAAACATTACTGAGTGTTGTTGCACTTGACGATGCGGTGGCATTGATCGCATTCGGTTTTTCCATGGCAGTGGTAAACACGTTGCTGCATCCTGGACAAGCTTCATTGGTTATGTCGATTTTATCTCCCTTTATTGAAATTATTGGTTCAGTGATCCTTGGTTTTTTATTGGGAATCCTTTTCAAACTGCCGCTGCGATATTTTAAAAAGGATTCCAATAGGTTGATTGTCACTGCCGGTTTTGTTTTGCTGGGCTCCTCACTGGCTTCCATGCTGGGGCTGTCTCCCCTGCTGCTTTGCATGTGTATGGGAGCGATGCTGGTAAATGTCAGTGAATCTGCTGGTTCTGTTTTCAGGATTTCCGATATGTTTACCCCACCCATCTTTTTGATGTTCTTTGTGGTTTCAGGGGCTGGCTTGGACATCACTTACCTGCCAAAGATCGGACTGATTGGAATTCTCTATGTGGTGGTCAGGGTTATTGGAAAATTCTCCGGTGCTTGGCTCGGTGCGGTTTTGTCAAAAGCACCTGCCGTGGTAAAAAAATATATCGGGCTGACACTGGTGCCCCAGGCTGGTGTTGCAATCGGTCTTTCGCTGATAGCCTCCCAGACCCTTCCGGAATATGGTGCTTCCATTCGTGCCGTCATTCTTTGCGCCACTTTCATTTACGAGCTGGTCGGCCCGGCTATAACTAAGATCGGCCTGAAAAAAGCAGGAGAAATTGCGGAATCATGATTTAGAGGCTGAAAGTCTTGGATTCATCCTTTCAGGTTCTCCCTGTGTTCACAATTTTTTAGTTTTCTGTTTTCTTTATAGAGTTTCACGCCTTTCAGCTTCTTTCCCTTACCTTGAATCACGATGTTTTCAAACGCCTCGGTATTCATATTATCGACCTTGATAATCAGCGCTTCATCATATTTTTGAATATGATCATCCAGACCATATGCATCTGAAACAAAATGAACCTGCAGTATGTGTCCCTTTTCCGCCTTGAGTTCCGGCGGAAGGTGAGCGGCCGTAAGAACCTGAAGCTTTGTCCCCAGCTTGATATCTTTCTTTTTTACTGCCATACTTTCATTTTCCTTGCAAAAATATTCCTGTTTCTATCTTATCTCTTTTGTCTCTTATGTCAATAATATTTCACCTGCTCATTGGTATTCAGGTTTATGAGCCATTGGAAAGGCTGACGACGATTACAGACTAAAAATAATTTTGAGTATTTCTCTGGCATGGCTCTGTTGGCGTTCACGAAACAATCTCCTGTGCATATACTGATTTGTGGAGATATATTTGTGCTTTCAGAAAGTGTGGTAAATAAAATGCCACACTTTATTTGGAGCAATATGCCCAGGAGGTCATCCAATGGAAACCATGTATAAAGGGAATATCAATGGTCCGGCAACAGTACTGACGGCAACAGTAACGGCTGCAGCCACTTCCATTACCGTCGCAAACGGTTCAGTACTGCCGGATGCCCCAAATCTCGCAGTGGTAGGATCCGGTAATGCTGCTGAAACCATTTTCTATGGTGCAAAAAGCGGTAATGTGTTGAGTTTGGTAACCCGTGGTTTTGAAGGCCCCCCTCTTCCTTGGCCCGCCAATACTGAAGTAGCCCGACGTTTTACGGCGTATGATTACAATGTACTGGTAGACAACATTCAAATGTTGAAGGCGCAAATTGATGATATAGATACAGGTACAAATGAAACGACTGATATTTTAACCTTTGCAAATGATGTGAAAAATGATGTATCTCTGTTAATATCACAAACCCGGGTTAACTTGAACATCCCCTTGTTTTCCAACCTGGTGATCGATTTCGGAAACAAATATTATGTTAATTCTCAAGAGGGCAATAATGATGCAGACGGCTTAACCCCGGGAACCGCAAAACGAACCATTACTGCGGCTATCGCTTTGGCACAGAACAACCGCCATGACATTATTTTTATAAAGGGCGGAACCTATACAGAAGCGGTGAATTTAAACAAGAGTACAACCTGGCTTGTGGGCTATGACGGAGATGTGTCGATTAACGGAATCAACCGGCGTGTGGTGAATGCAAATGGTACTGCTATCCCCAAGAACAACCGAACACCAAATATTTATGTCAATGCCCCCTACTGTATCGTCATGAACCTCAATTCGGTGAATTCACCGTATTTCGGAATTGACTTAGGCCCTCAGTGCAATTACAGCATGATTATCAATTGCGCTGCCATTGACGGTGCGGACGTGGGGATGCTTTGTTCTGATGTATCCGGCAATACAACCGGTGAGGCTGCTTCGTTCAATCAATTCATCGGCTGCACTTCTGCGTATAATTACGATTTTGACTCCATGCTGTTTGGAGATTCTCCCGGGGGCAGCGCGGACGGATTCGAAAACGAAGGCGTTGAAAATCACTACATAAAATGTACTGCCCATGCGAACAGCGATGACGGATTTGATATGTTCAGAGCAAACATAGCCAGCCTATATCACTGCAAAGCATTTTATTCAGGCAGAACTGAATCCCAATATCAGGGAGCCAGAAACAGGACCGCTGAGAAGGCTCTGGTTGGGAATCCCTCTGTACAGGGCGACGGTATGAACTTTAAGATGGGTCCGGGGAATGGTATCCGCGCGGATACGGTAGTTGATGGCGGTGCTGTCGGCAAGGCCATCGGGTGTTTATCCGCTTATGCCCGAGTGATGGGCTATACAAATAATCAGGCTTTGGAAACAGCTTTCATTCATTGCACCGGGGTTGGCAATTTAAACCGAAATTTCTTTTCCGATGTATCTGCTTATGGTGAAGAACAAATATTGGTGCAAAACTGTTTAAGCTATGCCGGTGGAACGATGGATACGTTATATGGAAACTCAATACAAAATACAAACTCGTGGAACCTGGGGGTTACGGTAAGTTCCGGCGATTTTGTCAGTCTGGACCCGGCCAACCCCAATTTCGGTGTATTGGCAGCCAATAGTCCACTGAAGAACAGAACTGATTTGGTCAATGACAGCTATCATCTTGCTGGGAAAAATGATCTTGGCTGGTCTGAAGTACTGGGTGTCATGCCGGAAATTATTTATCAAGCTTAGCCTGTGAATGAATGCATCAGTGATAAGGGGGCATACACCCCTCTTTTTTGTAAGGCAAGAAAACACAATATTCTGTTTTTTATTTCGAAATTCCGGAAGGCTCACGAAACTTGTCCAGCCTCGCATTACGAAAGTATAATGCGCAATCAATAGTAACCATAATAAAGTTCAAGACATAAAAAACAAACACATAAGTTATTTTTCCGGAGAAAATCTTGCTGAGAATCCCGCAAACATATCCAAAGATGATGAACATTATAAAAACAATACTTTTCCCTTTGTTGGTTCCTGACTTGTAGGATTTTATAATGGATACAGGCCAGGAGATACCAAAGCATATGACCATTGCAGCTTCAAAGACCTCTGACAAGCAAAATTCCTCCCATTGTTGAATAAGTATACAGAAAAAGACCCAGTCTGAAAGGACTGGAAAGCTACAGCCATTATATCAGCAGAATAAATGACCTGCAATACAAGGATAGGAAAAGACATTGGGCAATTCTAAATCTTGAGAGTCAAGAGTTATAACACTCCCCTTTCTCCCCCTAGAAAACGGAAATGCATATATTCTCGATTGTATAAGCTTATTTTTAGCTATAAGAGTAATGATTTGTTTTCTTTTAGGGTCGTGATAACCAATGCGCCCAGCAGGGCTACACCGCAATATCCTACCAATGGATAAAGATATCTGACCAGAATTGAAAAGCCCAGCCTGCTTGCAAGTAAAGCAGCTGCTGCGGTGAGTACCACTAAAATCTTTCCTGTTCGCGGCTTTTTTTGCATGCCAATCACTCTGGACGAAAAGCCAAACAATGCTCCCACTGCTGTTGTATATATTTCTGCGATTAAAATAACAGCATACAAAATTTGAATAATCGGGGCTATTTCTCCGGCGATATAGATCATCGGCACTTCGAGGTTTTCTATCTGTGTGCTCTGGCTTGCCAGTGCCATGTAAATCATCATGGCTCCGGCCCCAAGACCCAACCCACCCAGCAGGGCGCCATTCCAAACAGCTTTTTTGCTTCGTGCGTTCATTCCCAAAGGCCCCAGAACGGCTACTGAAATAACCGTGTTATAGGAAACATACAAAACAGCTGCTGCAAGCCAGTGGTTGACAATTCCGCTGTGCCCCTGAATCACGGGTATAACCTCCAGGTTCAGGGAATGATTGATGACAGAATAAGCGCTGATTCCCAATACTGATGTTAACAGAAATGGCACAACGCAACTGATGGAATTGATCACACCATCAATTCCTGTAAGAACCGTTAACACGGTGATGACTACCATAAAAGTGCTGCCCAGCAGGGGTGACAGTTTCAGTTGCTGTTCAAAAAGGGCTCCCGTTCCTGCAATCATCGCAGTTAAAGACCCAAATAAGAAAATTGTGATCACAATGTCGATAAACGTGCCCAGGATATTTCCCCCGGAGTACCGGATAACCTCCAGATGGGATCGGGCATTGAGCACCCTGCCCAGGTCCATGATGATATACCCGAAAACGATAAACAGGATGGTTGCGACCGCCAACCCCCCCAGGCCCCAGATGCCAAACCGGTTGAAGAACTGAAGTACCTCCTGGCCAGTGGCAAAGCCCGCGCCCACAATTGTGCCGATGTAAACTGCAGCCACCTTGAAGGTAGTTACACCCTCATTTTTCATCGAACCAACCCTTAAAAGCATTCCATATAATATACTGCGGTGAACGCAGTTTATAACAACGGCTTATCTCGAGTTTGGCATTTAATTGTATTTAAAATGGAACCAGCATCAATGCCGGTTCCAGCTGTTCCTTCCATTATGCCCAGGCTTTTATTTCCTTTTCTAACAGTTCTATATAGTAATGTAGCGTATCATCTTTTAAATGAGCGAATTCAAAGGAACCACAACGGCATTTGTTATATGTCTTCCCCTCGTATTCGAAAGTAAACGCGCCTGCACAGTTACTGTGACAATGACCGCATTCCCATCCGCCCGATTTGATTGCCTCTCCGATCTCTTTGGGATATTGCTGCACGCTGTCGATGTATTGGCGAATATGCTCCAGATTCAATTTCACCGATAATTCGTCCTGTTTGACGATTAAGGATAGAATAACTCTTTTATTTGAATTCAGCTGATATGCGCAAGTCCAATCATTCCGGCTGAGACCGCCCATTCTGACAACAGGCTTTGCATATTGGACAATAAAGTGATTTAAGCTCATCGCAAGCTTTTTCTGTTCATCCGTTAATGCATGATGCACATGTTCAAAGGTCAATTTCGGTTCTTTCGGTTTTTCACTTTCCATTAACCGATAATCCATCATATAGAAATGATTCTTTTGCTTTTTCAGATCATTTCCAAGGATGTTCATCATGGATTCGGCCATGGATGTCAGGGCTGTCAGCATAAAACGGTTTTGCGGATAGCTTATCTTGAGTATGTCACCCGCCTGTATTGTCTTTGATGCTCCTTCCGTTTCAAATCCATAATCTTCAAGCTTCTTCAAAAAAAACTGTGGTTTAGTAATTTTCAATTCCTTTGCACCATTGAGAAAGGTATTCCCGTGAATTGTAATGGTCATGTCTGATTGCAGTTCCCCTTTGTATCCCAATAGCAGCAAAAGATTAGGGACCCGAAGGAAGCTGGCATGGCTTTGCGTGTATTCGGCATTTTTAGCATTTGGTACTGTATTTTCCTTCATCAGCATGTCAAATTCTTTCGGGCTTAACATAATATCCTTATACAGGCTTTTGATAACAGACTGCAGTTCGAAGTAACCGCTTTGCAGCTCTTCTTCATCTGCGCCATGCAAAAAGTACTTGTCTGCTTTCAATTGAGTTGGAGTATCCACAACATTCTTTAAATAATTACCTGCGATATCCTGCACATAATACTGTGTCATCTGTTTGACCCCCAATGAATTTAGATTTGCAGAAGTCTTATCTGCAAGTATATCCTACCACATTTTTGTGACAGCTGTATGTCCTATTTCAAGAGAAATATGAACAAATGTTGTTATCAAATGACCTTCTATATCTTAGGCTTTATCAGCATCAGGAAAAATTTTTGCCCTTCGTCCGGATAAGGAACATTTGCGGCAGCGGTTGAGTCATACCCATATCATGCTTGTATGGAACAGTATTTTGTAGCATAATGGTATTAGAATATACACAATACCGGAAAGGAGTTTCTTTTTTCATGAATAAAATGATTGTGAAAAAATACAAGGCTCCATTTTACCCACGCTTGGAGGAATTTAACAGTATCGGCCTTCGATCAACCCTGCCATCCCGGTGGAAGAGCCGTTTTGCAGCGGGTTTGCTGACCACCGGCGCTTTTGCAGCATTGCTGTCAGGCTGCGGTGATAATTTCCGTACCGCGGGGGTACCCCTTGCTCCTGAACCCCTTACGGAGCAGCAAGTTTATTCCATCATTCAGAATGCACTTCAGGAGCATTCCATTTCTCTGAAGGAAACCACAGACACTTTGGATCTGGTTGTTCCGATGAATGCCTTTAAGAAGGGCAGCAGTGAAGCAACGTTGGAGCAGGTTCCCTATAAAGTCACTCTGGATGGGCTTGACGCCGACAAGAAGGTTGGGTTTGAGTACCTGAACCGGGAGGATTATGACGAATGGCTGAAACAAAATGAAGATTCCCTTGCCAGTCTGAACATAACAAATGAAACGCTAATGGCAGAATCGGGCGAGCTGAAGGTTGGTATCTTCCATGAAGCATACAGCGAAGAGGATTTGAAGCTCCAGATCACAACCTTCCTGGATTGGCTGAAGACGCAGGGCGTGATTTAACAAGGAGTTTTCATGCATTATACGCTTCATCTGACGAATGAATGCAATATGGACTGTGATTACTGTTACGTTCATAAGGGTACACCAATGAACATGTCCCTGGAAATCGCAAGAAAAGCAGCAGATTTGACCTGCGCCGGGGATCCTCTGACCGGTATTATGTTTTATGGCGGAGAACCTCTTCTGAGGAAGGATTTCATCTGCGAACTGGTTGCATACTGTCAATGGAGGCATCAGCACGAGGGTGTGCGTTATATGTTTAAGCTGACCACCAATGGGCTTCTGTTGGATCAGGATTTTATTCATTTCGCGCAGCAAAATGGTATCTTTATCACCATCAGCCATGACGGAATCCATGAAAGCCACGATATGCACCGGAAAGATAGGGCTGGAAACGGGACTTTCGACAGGCTGAACAGTATCGTCGATCTGTTGTTGGAAGCAAGCCCATACACTCCGGTCATGTTGACCCTTAATCCGGACACGGTAGATTTTTTTGCTGATTCTGTTGAATACCTGGCACGGAAGAAATTTCGGTATATTATCACAACATTGAACTCCATGACCGTATGGTCCGAAAATGACTTTGCAAGGCTTCGCAAGCAATATCAGCGCCTTGCAGAGCTGTATTATGACTGGACCCTTAAGGAAAATAAATTTTACTTCAGCCCCTTTGACGAAAAAATAAAAACGCATGTCCATGGCGACGCTTATTGCAGCGAGCAATGTGAGCTGGGAAAACACCAAATCTCTGTCAGCAGCGATGGTATCCTTTATCCCTGTGTTCAATTTGTGGATGATCCACAGTATAAAATAGGTGATGTATGGGCCGGTCTGGATACGGTCAATCGGGATATCCTTTATGAGAGGGCAAAAAACAGGAAGGATGAGTGCAAAGACTGTGCGCTAAAATACCGCTGCAATCATCATTGCAGCTGCTTAAACAAACAAACCACAGGCTTCCCTGAAGTTGTCTCCCCGCTGGTTTGCGCTCACGAGCAGCTGTTGATTCCCATCGCCGACAGGCTGGCTGAAAGGCTTTATCGCAAAAAAAGCCCCATGTTCATTCAAAAGCATTATAATAACGCTTATCCTCTTGTTTCGTTTGTGGATGATCACCTTCCAAAGAAAGAGTGACAGTCCTATACAATTCAAAAAGCATTTAAAGAAAAAAATCGACCAACAGCCCTGTTACCAGCGCAAAGAGAATTGAAAAAAGAATGTATAGTGCAAAGCGTTTTGCGCCTAAAACTATTTTAACCGCTCCGAGGTTTGTGATCTTCGTGGCAGGCCCGGTAATCATGAAAGCTGCGGCTGCTCCCATGCTCATGCCGGACTGCAGCCAATCTGCCAGCAAGGGAATCGTTCCGCCGCCGCAAACATACAGCGGCACTCCTATTGTGGCCGCCATTAGAACTCCAAAGCCCCTTTGGCTGCCAAAAATTGAAGCAAAGGCATCGGCGGGCACATATTGCTGAAACAGTGCAGACAGCACAATACCGGCTATAAAGTAAAGGCCGGTTGCCCTGACATTTCTCCAGATGTTCTTCAGAAGGCGTAAAAGAAGATTGGGATCCGTGTCTCGATTGGTCTGTTGTGTAAAGCCAGAAAAATTGAAGAAGCTTTTTTTCCTGTAGATGAACCGGACACACAGCCCCGCTGCTATGCCACATAAAAAGCAGGAGACAAACCGTATGAGCAGGGCTGTGGTTCCAAGGGCTGCACTGTAGATCATCAATTGCGGGTTCAATAAAATCGAACTCATCATGAAGGCCGCCAGCCAGTCATCCCTCATGCCTTTTTCAGAGAAGGATGCAGCGATGGGAATGGTTCCATACATACACAAAGGAGAGGCAATTCCAATCAGGCTTGCCGGTATAACCCCCAATACTCCCAGACGTTTTTCCTGCAATGCAGAAAAAAGCCTGTGGATTTTATCCTTTCCGAATACGGAAATCACCGAGCCTAATACAATACCCAACGCCCAATACCGAAAAATCTGATCAAACTGGATGGTGAAGTAATACCAGAAATAGATGAGTTCACGCCGGATTGCATCAATCATCCAGCTTCACCAATTCATATTCCTTGCTTCCGAGGCCAAGCTCCTGTGCATAGTCCAGCAGATTCTGCCCCTGTTTCCATTTTATTCTGTTAACCAGATCCTTGCTCTCACTTTCCGGTGCTGCAAAGACCAAGTCTACACTGGCTTGATCCAGCGCAACAGGGTCCAGAGAAGCAAGAATTCCGATATCCGACATTTTGGGTTTGGCAGGACTGGAAGCACAGTCGCAGTCTACGGAAAGGTTGTTCATGACATTGATAAAGACCATTTTGTCGCCCTTGTCCTCCAGAATTGCTTTGGTGACCTCGACGATTTTTTCCAGGAAGGCCTCCCCCTGTGTCGAGAACATTCCACCCCCGGGTTCGGCATGGATAGCCTTCTTTCCGTTCACAGAGGCTATACCCACGGCAAGGTTTTTAAAGGTTCCCCCAAAGCCCGCCATCTCATGACCTTTAAAATGGGCAATGGAAATGATGAAGTCATAGTTTTCGTAATGGGAGCCAACAGGAACTTCCGTCAAACGCTTTCCACCGGTAATTGGAAGCATGATCTCACCATCTGCATCAAGGATATCTACCGGTGCATAAGTAAACCCGTGATCCTCAGCAGCCTGCAAATGTGCGGCAGTTTGCATGCGCTTGCCGCCGTAATATGTATTGCTGTCAGTGAAGGTCCCGTCCACGGCAATGACCAGATCCTTCAACAAATCCGGTGAAATATAGTTTTTGTTTCCAGGCTCTCCAAAGTGCAGCTTTATGGCCGTTTTCCCTTCCGCCGGGCGCCCGAGTGCTTCATAAACAGCCATTAAGCCTTCCGTGCTGATGTCGGAGGTCATAAACACCTTGGGTTTGTCATAGGTCACCTTCGCCTCGGGTCCAACAGCTTCTGTGGGAGCAACCGTGTTTACTGCAGGCGTTGTTTGGGGCTCTACGTCAGTTTCAGCGGTTCTTTTGTTACAGCCTGTCATGAAGGATACAGCAAGAATGATGGTTATAAGAATTATTATCCGTTTTTTCATTTTAAATCACTCTCCTTGGGTTTATTGAGTGTCAATGTATGCAATCATTGTATTAAAAACACAGATCACAGTCAATATTCAAGTTACATAAAAAGCGTAAGTCTCTTTTGGCAAACCTCATGGAACATACCCTATAGTAACAGGGATAAGCATGCTATCAGATGTATTTTCCGGCCTGGGCTTTCCACATGGCGGCGTATTTGCCTTTCAGGCTTACCAGTTCGTCGTGGGTGCCTTCTTCAATGAGCCTTCCATGTTCCATCATAAAGATACGGTTGGCGTGACGGGTTGTAGAAAGCCTGTGTGAGATGAACACAACCGATTTCCCTTCGGCGGCCTGCAGCATGGTTCTGTTCAGTTGATACTCGGCAATGGGGTCAAGGGCGCTGGAGGGTTCATCGAGTATTACGATCCGGGCATCCTTATAGAACGCGCGGGCAATGGCGAGCTTCTGACTTTCACCGCCCGATAAATCAATGCCATCTTTCTCAAATTCAGTGGTCAGTTCGGTAGCCAGGCCCTGGGGCAGTTTCCCCAGCTTGTCGGTAAACCCGCTGTAATCAAGTGCTTGAAGAACCGCTGGTTTATATTTCTTTTCAACAGCAGCTTCGTCTTCATCCAGCACCACATTTTCCCCCACGGTTGCGGCGAATATTTTAAAGTCTTGAAATATGGTTCCGATATGCTCCCTGTATCCATTCACGTCATAGTCACGAATATCCACACCATTGTAAAGGATCTGCCCTTCGTTGGGATCATACAGGCGCATGATCAATTTTATCAGGGTTGTCTTTCCGGCACCGTTATAGCCCACCAGAGCCACCTTCTCTTCCGGATGGATGGTCAGGTTGATATTTTTCAGGATATAGCCGTCTTTTTCACTGTAGCGAAAAGAAACATCCTTCAGTTCCAGGACTCCGCGAGCTTGTGGAACGGGAAGGTTACTTTTGCTGGATATTTTTTGATCATACCGCAGGAAATTGCGTATTTTTTCGATGTACAGGCTGTTTTCCGAAAGCTGCGGAAAAACCTTTGTGATTTCACGCAGACTATGTTTCAAGCCGCCGGAAGTGTTCCAAAGAACCACCACGTTGCTGTATGAGATGACATGCTGCACAGCGGCGCGGAAAACCAGGTAGGTGATATAGATAACATCACTGATGAAATCATTGGTCAGATAGTTGACCACAAAGTTTAATACGGATCGTTTTTTTGCATATTTTCTTTCAATATTTCCGATTTGTTGGTTCGTGCTGTCAAACTCTTCATATAAGCGTTTTGTAATTTTACGATTCAACCGAATTTCCTTGGCGTAATCATGCAGGTAAAAGACGCGATGAACATACGCACGTTTTCTTTCAGGAGAGTTCTTCTCCACCCTGTTCTGAAAGATGACCTTGTTGCGTATCTGTGAGAACAAAAAGGTGAGGCCAAAGGAGGCCAGTACAAAAACAAAGGAAAGTGCATCTGCAGACAGGAAGAAAACCCCTCTTGTGATAAGAGCCGTTAAACCGGCAAAAAAGGATTCGAGAATTTGATGGGTTCTGAGGATGGACTTTTCAGCCTCGGAGATGGACAGCACAAACTCATCGTAAAACTCCGGATTATCATAGCATTCCAGGTCCAGCTCCTTCACCTTGGCGTACATCATATCCTTCAGTTTTTTCTCTATTTTTGGCATCGCTTTCAGGGACACACGATTTTGATAGATGCCTCCAATGATAAAGGAAACAGCCCATGCGGCCATTACGATCCCAAGAAAGCGCAGCACAGCGCTGAAGGGCTTTCCAAATTCCGCAGCCTCAAGAACATACTGGATGCCATAGGTATGCTCAAGAAAGACGAGCGCTTGCTGCTTTATCACATCAAAGATCATGAAGCACATAAAAAACGGAGCGGCCTGGAAGGAAAGCTTCAAAATGAACCAATTGTTGGACAGTACTTTTTTCAGGCTCTGTTTTGGCTTGTTGTCCTTTTTCATCCTACGCTGACCTCCTTCAGGTCTTCTACCGCCAGGTAGTTTTTCGCCTGTTTATGATACATATCCGCGTATTTTCCGTTTTGGTCCATCAGCTCCGGATGGGTACCGCGCTCGATGATTTCTCCATTTTCCAGCATCAGAATCAAGTCTGCGTTGCGCACCGACGATAGCCTGTGGGAGATAAAAACCACGGTTTTTCCGACACTGTCCTTTAAAATGCTTTCATAAAGCTCATATTCAGCGATGGGATCCAATGCGCTGGACGGTTCGTCAAACACCTTAATGGGAACATCCCTGACAAATGCCCTGGCAACAACAATTTTCTGGTACTCACCACCCGATAAAAGAGCGCCATCCTCATCAAATTCCTTCGTCAGAATGGTATCCGCCTTCTTTGGCAGGGACATCACCTTTTCATAAACACCGGCTTTCTTCAGCGCGTCCTCAACCGCTGAATCATCTTCTGATGTAACGCTGCGCATCATCACATTCTCTTTTATGCTGAAGGCAAATACCTTATAATCCTGAAAGGCAGCCGCAAACAAATCGCGATAGGCCTTCAGGTTGTAATCCCTGATGTTGCGGCCATTGAGAAGGATTTCCCCCTCGGTGGGGTCATAAAGCCGGAACAGCAGCTTGATAATCGTCGTTTTTCCGGCACCGTTGTGGCCAACAAGGGCCAGGTTTGTTCGGCCCTTTAGCTTGAAGGAAAGGTTTTTGAGGGTATCCTCGCCGCCCTCCTGATAGGCAAAGCTGACGTTTTTAAATTCAATGGATTCTATTTCACGATCGGGAAGAATCCCGTCCTGGTCTTCGGGCAGCATTGGCTGATATTCCATGAACACCCGCAGGTTTTCCACAAATATCCCCTGCTTCACAGTTTCCAGAATGTTTTGGGTAAATCCAATCAATATCCAGGTGGCCGAAACCATGGCGCTGGACAACACGGCCAGGTCGGACAGGCTCATGGTTTTGCTGACGATGGTGCGATAAGCTCCGTATAACAGCACCCCTTCAAAGATGATCGTAAAGGTAAAATAGTGTCGGAACCAGAGGGGCAGGTTTATCTTGAAAGCATACTTCTCAACCGTATCAAATATACCATTCATCGCTTCCAGGTATTTATGCTTCATCAGGGTAAAGACGTTGGAGAGGCGAATTTCCTTGGAAAAATCGGCCAGATGCATGACACGGTTCACATACTCAAGCCTGCGCCGGTATGGAACCATTTCCTGATCGCGCTGATATATAAGCTTGTTGCAGATGTACCCGAAAACAAAATTACCGATCATGGGGAAAGCCACAAAAAGCACTGCCGTTTTATCAATGGTATACATGGTGATAAACACCGTGAGGGCCGCTCCCCCGCCAAATATGATACCGAAAATGTTTAATACGATGGAAAACAGTTTTTCATCCGCTTTGTCGATAGCCAGTGTGTATTGGTTGTAAAAGCTGCTGTCTTCGTAACACTTCAACTCAACACTGCCTGCTTTTCGATAAAGCTTTTCATACAGCTTATGATAGAGATCTGCAGCCGCGATGGGGCGGAAGCTGCCCTCGATGTATGCGTTATACAGCGCGAACAGGAAGAACACAAAGCCCGACAGCGCAATGAACCCCACCATATGACCAAAGCTTTCCTGACGCTCGATGGCACTGACGAGATAACGGATAAAAAACATGCTGTAAAAGACCCAGCCAAAGTATTCCACCGCATTCACCAACGCCGTGTGAATGACGATGCCCTTGTTGATGCCCCATAACATTTTAACGGCATATAGAACGTTTTTTGTTACACGCGTTTTTTGAGTACCCTTCTGCTTCTTCAATCGTCACACTTCCATTTTGCCCGGCAGGGAAGCTGTCGGTATACTAAATGATCTTTGGCGTTCAGAGAACGCCTGTTCTGATAATAATATTATACCAGTGTCTGCTTCGCGAATGATAATTTTTGCAATGTCGTCAAAGGGTGTTGGGCTCATATTCACGAAAGAAACCGACCATGAAATCCTGGTGGTAAATAGCAGACATGTCCCAAAACCTATACCTTCACTCTATAAAGAACAACGCCATGAGCGGGTACGATGGCTGAAATTCCGGAGCCCTCCTCAATCATCTGCCAAATATGTGGGAGTTCAACCGTCCGGTGCTCCCATAAATCCTCCAGTGCGGCTACCTTCGAAATACCAATAGCCGAAAGGGATGCCTCCATCGCTTTATCCTGCTCGGACAAATTGAACAACGCCACAAAGCAGTCGTTGCTGTGATTATCGTTACAGGTCCATACGGCGTGCCCGTTATCACGGGTAACCTGACGGGCTCCATGGCAATCTGTCGCCATATAAAGCACTTCTCGGTTTGTTAGCAGCTCCAGTGTGGGCTTATCCAGCATAGGCAGCTCTGCGCCGATCATCAGCGGCGAGCGGAACATGCACCAAAGCGTCAGCATGGTCTTCTGCTCGTCAAAGGTGAAGTTTGTGCTGCGCTCATGTAAAAAGCCCTTTCCGAGCCGTCCCACCGGCAACATGTCGCAATCAGGGAAACAGCCTTCGGACACATGCTTCTGCCACACCTCACAGCGCTCAAACATGGCCTTCAGCAAAACCCAGTTATCCCAGAAATCGTCGGTGATACGCCACATATTCGCGTATTTCTCCAGATGCCACGCCTTTTCAATGACGGCAGGACCGGGAGAAAGGCTTAAAACCATGGGCCTGCCGCAGGCAGCAATGGCCTTGTGGATCATTTCAATTTCCTTTTCCGCGGAATAGGGATTTTTTTCATACATGTTGGTGTTACAGATATCATCCACCTTGACGAAATCCACACCCCACAGGGCATACAGTTCAAACAGGGAGTTATAATATTCCTGAGCGCCGACTCTGTCATGCAGTACGCCATACATGTCTCCATTCCATTTACTGATGGAATAAGGACTTGCGATCTGGTTTGCCGTGGCTTCAGTACCTTTGAGCTTCATATGGGTATGTGCTGCGTATCTCGGGATTCCGCGCATAATATGGATCCCGAACTTCAGGCCAAGTCTGTGAATAAAATCCGCAAGGGGTTTAAAACCCGCTCCGTTCCTTGATGAAGGAAAACGGTTTTCCGCGGGAAGTTGCCTGGAATATTCATCAAGGCAGATGTGACTAAAGCTGATATACTGCTCCTGCGGGCGATTTTTCCCCGCATCGGGGTCAGACCATTGAATATCAACCACTACATATTCATAACCGAATGGCTTTAGATGCTCTGCCATATATTCAGCATTCGCTCGCACATCCTGCTCGCAGACGGTGGTATCATAATAGTCATAGCTATTCCACCCCATGGGCGGATTTTTTGCGGCGGCATTCTTATCAAACATATTCCTAACTTCCTTCCTGATTGAGTTTTCGGCAAGCTTGCCTGAATGGGAGCAAAGCAACTGTACCATCACCACCGGGTTTTGATTTAATCCAACCCGTATTTTGCATTGCATTTAGTTCGTCAGCATTCAATGCTTTCATGGAGAAAGCTTCAGGAAATGGTCTTTTCTATCCATTCATGCCGTGTCCAGTTATTTCACTGAGAATACTATTATGTAACTCTTCCACATCGTAATCGATATTGCTTAATATTGTAATGATTATCCGCGTATCTAAACTATATGATGTTATGAAATTCACTCCGGGATCACACCCCTGAAAAGAAGGTGTTTCACCATTTATTAGCCACACTCCGTAACCATAGCATCCTTCTGAGACTTGGGGGGATAGCATCATTTTAATAAATTTCTCACTGATGAGTCTGCCACCTGTCAGTGCAGCCCAGAATTTCTCAACATCCGCCGCTGTTGTAAATGCGCCGCCTGCGCCGCTTCCCTTAGCATCAACAGAGAAGATATTTGTGCGATAATCGTTATTCTCCTGATCAAAAATGTAAGAAAAGGCACACCTTGCAGGTAACTTATCAAGTTCATAATAACCCGTATCCGTCATTTTGCAAGGATCAAATATTGTTTCCTGTAAATAAGCATCAAAAGGCTTTCCTGTTATCTCCTCAATAATCAGCCCCAGAACAACATATCCAGTATTGTTGTATTGGAACCTTTCACCTTTCGGATACATCATCGGTTTATCAATAAATAAAGGGATTAAATCTGATGACTTTCGTATGCGGTAATTTGGCGTATCTATCCATAGCTCTTCATAGTCCTTCATCACTGATTCGTCAAAATAGTCAGGAATGCCAGAAGTATGATTTAATAATTGTCTGACAGTAATTTCCGGGTCAATCTGCTTCAAATCAAATTTCAATATCTCCCCGATGGAGGATTCAAAGCGAATGAGATTTTTTTCAATAAGGCTTAAGATGGCAGCTGCAACAAATACCTTCCCCGCTGAAGCTGTAGCAAACCTTGTATCGATCCTGTTGGGAATTCCATTGGCCTGATCTGCAAAACCATACGCACCTTGAAATATTCTATTTCCGTCTATAGATAGGGAAATCACTCCACTGAATTCCTTACCCACAAGATTATTTATGTTCATACCAAATATATCCTCCTTGTGTTAGTCTAAATATTATTTTACATTCGTAATCATATTTGCTATTCCAGTTTCGATATCGTGATGAATTCTTACAACCTCTATTTTTATCTCTTTGTGGTTTTAAAAACATATGTTGTATATTTTATGTGCAGTAACAGGCTACTTACTTAATATTTTTCCCATAAAAGGATGCCTTATCGGCACCGGTTAACACCTCGCAGACTTGTACGGCTTCGGGGTTGGCTTGTTCCACATGACCGGCATCCCTGTATGTTCCCAGTACTTGATGCAGTATGTCGTATTCCTTCTTACCCAGCTTGTATCCTTTCAGAGAAACCAGCATGAACAGCAAAAACACGATGGGCAGAGCACAGAACATCAGCTTTACACCAATATCCGTTAATGTTTGTATTTGCCCTGTTTGAACAGCTTGTTCGCTGTACTTGAAGATATCAAGCAATAGGCCGATCCCCCCTACTGCAAGCCCGCCAGCCAGCTTTCTTAAAAAGGTGGAAACCCCGGAATACAAACCCTCACGACGTTTTCCCGTCATCAACTCATCCACGTCCGAGATGTCCGGTAAAATTGACCATGAAACAAAATTACAGCCTGCAGCTCCAATGCCGATCAGGGCGCAAACGGCAATGATCACGATATCCGGTGTCTGCGGCGAGAACATCATAATCACCAGGTTTGCCACCATCCAAACCACCGCTCCGACCATGGCAGGTGTTTTCTTGCTGAACTTCTGGGCCAAAATGGAAAACACAGCGATGAAAACAAGCTGAACCACCAGAATGGCAGCCATCGTCGGAACAAAAAGGTGCTCCTTGCGGATGGAAACATTTAAAAAATACACTGCCAGCGCCATGGTAATATCAATGGCCATCTGGGATGTGATAAAGATCCGGATATAATACAGGAAGGACTTGTTTTTAAACACCGAAAGCCAGTCTTTCCACGAAAACCCCACCTCGTTCGGGTTTTTTGTGTTTTCCCATGTTCCCAGGTAAACAAAAAACCAGGCCAGTGCAAAAACAACTCCGAATACAATTGCCATCACAAGATAGCCCTGTTTGGGATCTGCATATGCTCCGGTTATCATGGCAGGCACCACTGCACATATAATCGCCGCTGCGGCTGAAAAGCCAAGGCGGACACCGGTAAATGAGCTTCTTTTGTTGTAGTCTGTGGTCATATCCGCAAGAATTGCGTTATACGGGATCATCACAATTGTAAATGCGGTCGAGAAAAAGATGTAAGCAAAAGTATAGTAAATGAACTTCCCAGTGGTTCCAGAAATACCGAAAGAATACCAAAGCATTATCCAGGACAGCAGTACGGGAATGCCGCCATAAAGAAAATACACCTTGCGCCGTCCATGACGGGATTTGGTTCTGTCGGACAGGATGCCCATGAACGGGTCGGTCACTGCATCCCAGGCCTTTCCGATAAAAATGATGATTCCGGCCAGGGTTCCGGATAATCCCTCTACATCGGTGAGGAATACCAAAATCAGAACACCGACAATGAGGAAGGATCCTCCTCCGTAAATATCACCGCAGCCATAGGCCAGCTTTGCCAGCAGTCCATCCTTTTTCTTCATGCATACTCCTCCTGGTTACTGTTCAATACATTTTGAAGCCCACACATCTCAGCAATTTTCAACCAATATGGTTTTGAACGCTTCGTGGGAGGCAGTTCATCCTTTGTTCATGACATGGGATTTTTCATAATACTTATCCCGAATCTGTCTTACAGCCATCACCCATTTAATCTGCTGCCTGAGATCGTCGAACACGAAACGGCTGATATCGGCTCCCTTTGCTACCTCGATATACTCGCCTGCGGCATACGGAACCATAAGAATATTTTTCATCGCATATACCAGTGTTTTTTCTTCCCCATTTACGCAACCGTTATAGGTTATGGATTCCCTGGTGATGCTTACGGTACCATTCCCCAGGTACTGATAGCCATATTTTCCGGGTTCCGCACAAAGAAGCTTTGTTTGCGCAGACATATGAAAATCAGGGTTTTCAATTTCCCTTTCCAGATGCACTTTCTGAAAGTCGTACCATTTGTCAATCCCGTCAAAATAGACCGTGTCGTGGCTTTCGGGCTCAAAAAACAAATACTGGTTCATCCTTACCGTGTTCCCGCACGCATTACAAAAAAGCTTGTCCTCTTCCGAGCGAAGCGTAAACTCACTGTTGCATTTCGGGCATTTATACAGTACGTATTCAACGCCTTCTGCTACTTTTTTGCCTTTGTAGGGTATTCTTCTCTCTCTTTGCCACTGATAATCGTCAAAATCCAGCGCTCCCGTCACCGCCGCGTAAATTTGCTCCTCGGTAAACGTCTGGATTTCCTGTACTGTCAGAATAGGTTTGATCGTGGTTTCCAGTTTGCCGCGACGGGCATGTTTGGTCCATCTTGGCCGGGTAAGATATCCTCCGTCTGTCCGGATAGCGATGACGGGGACATTGAGAAATTTAACCAGCTTGGCGATGCCAAAAACAGCGAAGCCTCCCGGTCTGCCCTCATTGGACAGGCATCCGTTGGGGAAGATTGCTACCACTCCACCCTTTTGGATGACATACTTCATCTTCTTAACCGCAGCAAGGTCATTGGTAAACTGGTATTTTGAGATAACCCCCATCCAGTTGAACACTTTACTTAAAACCTTGTCCCTGAAAAAGTTGTATGCACCAACGTAATTCATTCTGACCGGATATATGCTGAGGGCGGTAATCAAATAGTCAAGCCAGCAGCTGTGATTTGCTACTGCCAGATATGGTGGTTTCAAACCTTTTATGGCTGATTTGTTCACCTTATGTTTGAAAGCAAACCGATAGTAAAGCTTTCCCAGAAAACCTGCAGGATAGAATAACAGTGCACTGGGTTTGCGTACGGTTTTATTCTGTGTCGTCATCATGTTTCCCTCTTCATTGTCATGAATCTGTGAAACCGCGGTAATGCTGCTGTGCCCACGTTCCAGCTGGAGACTCAGTTACAAAAAAGCTAAGCCGTACTTGCTTTCTGAGTATGAAGATAGTATAACATAAAATGTAGACCATAAAAAGAAGATGAGGATCTGTTATGAAAAAAGATATAACATATTTTGAAACAATCAATGAGGATCACAGCCTTGAAACGTTTGCACTTGCAGAGCAAAGGGCAGTGGAAGCGGGAATCACCAAAATTATCCTGGCTTCCACTACTGGCCAGACCGCTTTAAATGCGATGCATTATTTTGCCGGGAAGGATATTACACTTGTAGTAATCCCTCATCAGTATGGTTTTTCAAGTGAAGACAACCGTTTCCCTGCCGATATCGTTCAGACATTGCAGGAAAGCGGGCATAAAGTACATTTTGGAACAATGCTGTTTCATACTGAAAAACTGTATGGTTCCGGCATTCCTTCCATCATTGCGGATTTTCTGCGCTGTTTCAGTGAAGGGGTGAAGGTTTGCTATGAGATCACCCTGATGGCCGCTGACGCAGGCCTTGTAAAAGCCGGTGAAGCTGTGATTGCCATCGCGGGTACCGGCAAAAATGCGGATACCGCACTTCTGATGCGTGCCGCCACTACCAGAAACATCAGAAAGCTATGCGTGGATGAAATACTCTGTAAACCATATATTAGACGCGATTAAAACGGAGGGGACGGTTCTTTGCCGGAACTGTCCCCTGTTTATCTTTCATGTTTTAATTCAAAATAAGTGAAGGAGGAGCATATACCCTTGCCTTCATTTCACTGTCCAGCATATAAAGTCCTTTGGGGTCTGCACCAAACAAATCGAACTTTTTAATATTTTCATCCGCATTCTTTTCTTCTTCACCCTGCTCCTTGATGAACCAATCCAGGAACTGCATGGTGCGGAAGTCATGAATTTTAAAAGCTGCCGCATAGATGGTGTTGATGGAATCCGTTACATACTGCTCATGTTCCAGGCCTTTCACCAATGGTACCCGGAAATTCTCATATTTCTGGTTTGGCGCGGCAATCTGATCAAGGACGACTGATTCGCCGTTATTCAGCAAGTACTGGCGGAACAACAGCGCATGATCCCGTTCTTCCTTGGCTTGTATAAAATACCAGTTTTCGAAACCATTCAGGTTTTGATCTGCATAATATCCTGCAAAGTCCAGATATAGATATGCAGAATAAAACTCTTTGTTCACCTGTTCATTCAAAAGCTTTGCGATCTCCTGATTTAACATCATATCACATCCTCTCTTTATTAATTTCTTCCAAGGGTTTATAGACTGTGATCAAATCTTTACCTGTCGCTCATATCAAACATAAAGGATATTATTGCAGCTGCATTCTAACAATATGTAACAAACCTTTACATCATAGCTGTCAGGCTTGGTGCTTGGCGAGCTTAAGCCTGGGTATAGTCCGCTTTCCACAGTCCATGCAGGTTACAGTAGGCGTATGCGATCTCCAGCTTGTCATCATCGGTTAGTATAAATTCAACTCTGGGCTTTGAATCCGGTATAAGGTTCTTGCGCTGTCCGCCTTTTGCGGTTTGAATATAAACCCACATGATATAATGCTGCGCTGTCATGGGATGCTCTGCAGAACCAATTTCCACAGTCACCTTTCTGCCCTCTGCCTTAATGACAGGAACATGCTTTTCAACGGAAGCATCCACTGTGTTTGGTACAAGCTCTGTCATTTCTTCCCCACAGCAAACCAATGGAACACCTGCATTGTTGATAAGACCGATAATATTGCCGCAATGCTTGCAAATGTAGAATTTCTGTTGTTCTCGATTCATGATATCCTCTCCCTGTTCTATTTTTTATTCTATTTGAAATGATGTCAAAAATGATCCTATTACATATTTATTCCCATAATTTTTCGCTTAACACAAAAAGTTTAAAATCTATACTGCCAACAATCGCATTCCTTCTCCTGCAAGGACTTTGGCGACCTTATTGGATGCCAGGCCCTCAAACGGGGCAACCATCCGGCGTAACTGCCCTTAAAAGAGTGCATCCTGCTGAACTGTCAATTCGCTTATGTTCCTGTCTCCCCCCTTCCACTATACTATATCTTTTCTGTAGTGGGCAAGCATAGGCAGGAGGGAGAATACAAAAATGCAAATGGCACCTGTCATTCTTGAAAACATGCTTGATAGAACGGCAGGAGAACATTTGATTCTCATGCCGTTTTGTCAGGCGCCATATTCATACAAGAAGAAAAGAGATGGTCTCCAAAAGCAGTGAAGTTATTTCAGCTTATTACCACATTTCACGCAAAACAGGTTGTCAGGCTGGTTGATGGTTCCGCATCTTCCGCATTTTGCTTGTGTGCAGTTTTCACAAATACCATCCATATTTAATGCTTGCCCGCATTGCCTGCAGAACTTAACCGGTTTCACTGTTGAATGTTGTGAAGGCTGACCGGGTTGCTGGTATTGCGGATATTGTGCATTTTGTGGATGTTGCTGCTGGTATTGCAGGTATTGTGTATTTTGAGGATACTGCTGCTGATATGCCGGAGGTTGGTTGTAAGTTGTGCCAGGAATATTCTGTTGGTTCATGGATTGGCTATGAGTGTTAAACCCCTGAGCAGCCTTGGACTTTTTCCTGGCAGCTGCAACCAGAACGATGATCAACAGGATCACGGCAGCACCGATAATCAGCAAAATGGTTAGAGTACTTCCGCCACCGCCGTTATCGCCTCCATCCCCTTTATTCCCATTGGTCCTGCCGGATACGAGCAGGTCCTTGTCGTCTTCGTCTCCTTCATCCCTGTTTACATTATCAATGTTTTCCAGTCTGCTTGTATTCTCCTGAATGATTTGCTGTAATTCATCTTCCTGCATATCATAAAAAGGTATTGGATTCACCGTAAGCTCTACAGTTGCCTGTTTTAAACTTTCATTGACAACCAGGACTCCCGGGGCATCCGGGGAGCCACCTGTAGGACCGGGTACCACCGGAGCATCTGCAAGAGCACTCTGTGGAACCTCGACAGAAGCCAACACCGTGTCCTGCTGAAAGGTTTCCAGCAATTGAGCATGCATTTCACCGATTTCACCGGTGAATATGGTATCTCCCCCGGGGATTGAAACTTCAGCGATTCCCTTCCCGCCCCACTGAGGGAGCCCAATATAAACCTTATTATCGAAAACAGCCTCCAGACATGACCAGGCTTGCTTTCCATCAGGCCTTACAGTCACCTTCACATAATCAGGAACTGAGCCCGATAATGAAATATAGCTGTTTTCCAGCTTATAGCTGGTGTTTCTTGTCCTTGCGCTGTCGGATGGACTGCCAAGATCTGTTGTCTGGCTGGCAGAAGCAGGCAGGCTTGCCGGGATATCGGCAAACAGTTCATTGGGATCGTATCGTCTATTGCCCGGGTTGCCGCTGTCCCGAAAGGGTTCATTCAGATCATATGCACCATTTCCCGCGCTCAGCTGGTATAAGCCGTTCTCATAAAAAGCTTTTTTAATGGCGATGTCGGCTGCTTCACTTCCTTCGGGAAGGAACACGGCTGCCGTGATTAAATCGTTATAGTACCCTGTGAGGCTGTTGTATTGTTCTTTCAAGGCCAGTTTCCAGGTTTCCTGGGTTCCAAGAGCGGTCTCGGCTGCCCAAAAGGCTCTTGCAACTGAAAACTCCTCACGGATTCCGTTTTCAACCCATGGCAGCGAAGGGTCGGCGATGCTGCCGAAAAGCCCCATCACATCAGGCCTTGGTACGGGGAAGAAGCCATATTTCTGGACATTGCAGGCATACCATGAAGCAAACCCTTCCAGAACCGAGTCACTGCTGGTATCGTTCATATAGCCGCCGTGATTCACGTTCACGAGGCTGGCGCTTGCCGGCAGGCAATGAAACTTACCCCCGGCAGTGATCCAGTCAAAATAATGGCCGCATTCATGAAGCACATCATACCGTGCATGATCGGTCAGCACCATATCTGCAGGACTCAACCTTATCCTCGGAGAGCTACCATTGCCGGTAAAATGTGAGGATCCGCCGGTATAATTGCAATCGACGGCAAGGATTGGAGCTGTTTCCAAAAGAGTTTCCTTCTCATCAAACACCTTAACGCCGGTATAGATAGCGCTGAAAACCTGATTATAGATATAGCTCATGGCAGGAAGCGCCGCAGCATTGGAATCTTCGTAATCCACCTTGTCGGGAGTATCCTTATCGGCGTAGCTGAATGCCGGATTGGCGGTCTTCAGAAAGCCGAAATTGATATGCCTGCCCAGCCATACGGTATCCGTTCCGGAAAAATCGGAGCTTTCCATATCCATCTCAAGGATTGTTGCAAAGGAAACAGGGACATCATTCGATTTGGCGAATTCATGCAGATAATAGACGGTTTTATCATTTCTTGAGGAGAACGCGTCCTTGATCCAGCATTGCAACGACATATCCACGCGGATCTCCAGCTTTCCCTTCGCGTCCCAAGGGATTTCGGTTTTCCATTCCAGAACCCCCGCGATATCTGTTTGAAGCTGTTGGCTGCCCAAATCGGTCACATCATTTCCATCTGTTATCTGGCCGGAGACCATTACATTCAGATATGGCATCGGATTGCACTTTACGTCATAGATTTCGCAAGTCAGAACAAGGGGGCGCTGATTGCTGCTTTTAAACCGATATGTATACAACAGGTTTTGCATGCCTGTTTCGCCGCCAACCGTACAGGCGATTTTAAGGGAATCAATTTCATCATACCACTCGGGCACGGTCATGGTACAAACAATCGTTTCGGTTTTTTTGCCGGAAAGCGTTAAAACAAAATTGTCATGAAATGCTCCGAAATCGCTAAAATCTCCTGTCTTATCAATAAGAGCTGCTTCATACTGCA
Organism: Thermoclostridium sp.; assembly: GCA_017995215.1. GTDB lineage: Bacteria > Bacillota > Clostridia > DSM-8532 > DSM-8532 > JAAYJG01. Next base: position 8,630 of record JAGOJH010000022.1, on the reverse strand, counting down.
TAAAGGCATTCCCGCTATAGAAATTATCCGTACTGTAACCGGTAAACGTTCCGTTGATCGTGAACTGCAATCGCTCTCCCACCTGAAGCCTTTCCGGAGGAGCCGTAAAGCTGAACGTGGCCTCTGAAATCGATTCATCCAGGGTGTTGTCATAATTCACATATTTGATTTCCCTGTCATAATAACTGGCACTGCCCTGCGATATGGAGAACCTGGCCTCTGTAAAGCCGGTACCGTCCTCTTCCAGCTGCCCAACCGGCTCATAATACTCAACCGGTAAAAGCTCCGGTGCCCCCTCGAGAACCCACTCGCCTGCTACGGGAACATATTCTGACGCATAGCTTCCTGTTACACCTGTGAAAATCACCAAAACACTGACCAGAATGCAGACAAAAAAAACCACTGATTTTACAAAACAAGCTTTGTAAAACATAGAATCCCCCCCTGGAAATATTCGATATGTGAAAGCATCTTTACAGGTATCGAAGGATGCACTGGGCCTGCCGTGTTTTTTTCTGCTGAATCAACATTATTTTCTGATACACCTCAAAGAAACTCTCTAAGCACTATTATACAGCGGATTATAGCGTTTTTACAGATAGTAATGAAAATATATTTATTTTTGTTATTATGGGTCATTTTGTAGAATAATGGGAATAGAATCCCCCGGTGTTCAATTGCGGGAAAAAATGAAAAACGGTAATGGATCAGTTTCTCCATTACCGTATATAGATTATTTAAGATGGGGGATGAACCCTCATGCCCAGTTACCATTCACAAAAATTGGCACTTTTTTTCCTTCTGCGGTTACACCGGTAATGTTCAGATCCTCACTGCCGATCATGAAATCCTCATGATTCAGCGAGCTGTTCACACCAGCTTTTTCAAGTTCGTCCTTTGTCATGTTTTCGCCATTTTTCAAACATACAGGATATGCTTCACCCAATGCCAGGTGGCAGGAAGCATTCTCATCAAACAGTGTATTATAGAACAATACCTTCGTATTGGATATGGGGGAATGATAAGGAACAAGCGCTACTTCACCCAGATAAGCCGAGTTTTCATCTGTTTCAAGCATTTTTTTCAGGGCGTCATATTCCTTTTCAGCCTTCATCTCAACTACCTTTCCGTCTTTAAACGTGAAGGAAAAGTTTTCGATGAGCTTTCCAAGATAATTTAGCGGCATCGTGGAAACAACCCTGCCATTGACACCATATTTGAAGGGCAGCGTAAACACCTCTTCGGTGGGCATGTTGGCTATAAACTCCACGCCCTCCGGGGTTTTATCCGCCCCTCCAAGCCAGATGTGTTCCTCGGGCAGTTCAATGGTTAAATCGGTCCCGGCAGAATTTTGATAATGCAGCATTTTAAACTTGCTGGCATTAAGGAAATCCAGGCGCTGCTTCAGTTGATTCTTATGGATGTCCCATGCGGCCACGGGATCTTCCGCATCTACGCGCACAGCCTGAAAAATCAGGTTCCAGAGCTTTTCAACCGCTGTGTCTGCATCCACTCCGGGAAAAACCTTTCTGGCCCACGATACGGTGGGAACGGAAGCAACACACCATGTATTGCGATTGCTAATGATTCTATCGTAATACTCTCTTAACGCGGTGCTTCGACTTCTTGATGCTTTTGAAAGCCTTTCGGCTTCTACATCACGCATTAGCTCCGGGTCTGAAGCAGCTATGCTGATAAAAGCAGCATTGTTGTTCGCGTTTAATAGATATAGCTCTTTTTCCCACTGTGGGAATTGCTCGAAAACATCCTCCGGGGCATGAAGATAACGCAACTTTGAGCTTAGTTCATCATTCCATTTCATCACAACATCCCGAGCACCTTCAAGGTATGCCGCTTCGGCCATGGAGCGAGCGAACTCTGCACATTCAATGGGCGATGATATCACCAGCACCTGACCCGGCTGTATATTCACTCCGGTTTTCACGACAAGTCGCGCATATTTATTAAAAAGCTGTTGAAATATACTATCCATATTATTCATCCTCCAAACTCATTATAGCTTCAAATTGATTATATCGTTAAATTGGATTTTCATTCAAGAAAAAGTTACCCAGAGGTTATAGATGTCAGCGAAGAAGATATTGAGGTGCTGAATAAAATATCTGTTCTTAGAAAGTTTCTGTCCCCCTTTATTTTGACAGAGCATGTGCTGATGGTTATAATAACATTATATGTTCAATAAGCCAGCTTACCTTATCCGCTGGAACATGCCGGAGTATTCAGAAATGACGCTTCCCGCCACACTTTAGGGAAATGAAATTGTTGTAGATAGAAGTACGGAGAAATTCATGAATAAGTATTTATTCACAATTGGGGAAATCTCAAAAATGAAAGGCATTACGGCTAAAGCCTTGCGTTTTTATGATGATATCGGGCTTCTGAAACCATATTCAGTGGATCAGTCAAATCAATACCGCTATTATCATCCAAGCCAGCTGTTGCATATCGATATAATAAAAGCTGCAAGGAACCTTGAAATCAGCCCCAATGATCTGATTCCACTTTTTCAGAAGCAGGATTCCACCGGGCTGATCACGCTTTTACAGTCCCAGAGGGAAAAAGCTTTGGAAAAGCTGCAAAAGCTGCAAAATGTAATCACTGGAATCGATTACATCCGGGAAAATATGCTGGCAGCACAAAACAGTGCTTCCCAGGATGCTGTTTATACGCGGAAAATACCGCAGCGCCATATCATTGCAAAACCCTGGATTGAACATACTGACCCGCAGGAGTATTTGGATGATTTCTCCACACTGGACATGCTGGTGGATCACTTGCAGGGAATTGCCACCTATGAAAACGGTGTTCTTTTTAAGATCTGTGAAAACAGCACCCTGCCGGACCAGATCTTTACTTCTGTTGCAAAACCCGTAGCGAGTGAGCATTGCATTTCAATTCCTGAAGGAACCTACCTGTGTGTGAATTTCACCGAGGAAAGTGCCATTGACAAACAGGCTCTGATCAATGATTATCTCGCTTCAAGAGAACTTACGCCTCTGGGTATTGTTCAAACCGAGTTGCTGACCAACCTTTTCCATACAGAGCATACCCAGTGGGAGCTTCAAATACGAATTTAGAAATATACACCATTTTGAAACCACAGAATAACCATTGATACCAGCAGAATACATACGCACCAGGGTATCAGTATTGAGGCCTTCCACCGGATTGGTTGAACCTCTGGCACTTCGAATCTTTTCTTGCTTTGATAAAGCAGGATACCGAACAAAACTGCAAAGGTAAGGGCAATCGGAATCAAAGTAGGTAAAGCTCCCAGCTCCGGTACGGGGATTAATTGATTCCAATCGAAGGAAACCCATCCAAGCACTTGAATGATAAATAACACAGAAGCGATGACGATTCTTTCCCTTAAACGGTATGGTTCTTTTGATGCAAACCGGCTGACAGCCTGCTTAAAAAATAGCCAGTTGAAAAGGAAAATTCCTGCCAAACCGAACAGACCGGTAATGACTACCGTAATTCCCCGCACCCAATCTGAAGGGTAAATTTTCAGGATGTTTGAAATGTCCCCTATCCCACCTGCGTAAATTGCATCCCAGAAAAAGTACGGTACCCCATCCATTAAAAAAGCAAAAGCAAAAACCAGAAATGTCATGGACGTCAGGCATTGCTCTGAGAAACGGATAGCAAGAGTGAAGAAAACAGCAGCAAACAGGTTTGTAAAAAATGCACCGGCAAGCAGCACAAGAACCTGGCCGGTTGCTCCCATGGTACTAAAATCGATGAAGGCCCATCCCATCCCATCTACCAGAATACCAAAGCCGGTGAATTTACCTCCTAAAAGGGAGGCAACCAACCCATGGCCTGCAACCTCATGCACGATTACGGCACTGATAATTGCCAGGTATGCTATTGGGAAAATGAAAAGCACAAATCTTGTCATCTCGCGGGAAAAAGTCTTCTTGCCGGACATTTCAATCTGTTGTAACGGTACCATTGCCTTATTCATAAAAACATTCCTCCATCAGGTGAAAGTAATGGCAAATCGCTGCCATGTCTTCAGCATAAAGCTTCCCCTTAGAGGAATGTCAACAGTTTTTTATTACCCTTTTGAAAATACCCGGGCACCAGCTCGTTCAAAGGTTCATTCCACGATGATATTTTCCAACTCTTCAGCAACACGCCGTTTGAAATTCTCTACGGCTTCTTCCTTTGTGATATACCCTTTTGCATACCGCTCCACCTGTTCATTCCAAGCATAATCCAGAGTTTCATCAAACTCGTTGAGCAGTTTCCCGTTCGCCATCTCCATCGCGGGTATAAAAATATCATACATGTTCTGGCCTGCTAAAAAATCAACCGAGCCATCCAGTTTTCGCATCACAACAGGGGACAATACTGTGTCCTTGGTACCTTGGTAATAACCTTCACCACTGGCAAAAAGATATGGATACCCCGACTCCGAGGTGTCCATGATGAGCCACTTCAGAATATCCGCGATAATTTCCCGGTGCTTTGTCGCCTTGTTCACCAGCACAAATTCACCGCCCCATGCAAAACCTTCGGGTGGCAAGCAAACAGCCCAGTCGCCGTAGGTTCCTTCGCCGGGTTTTTCTCCGCCCGAATTGGACTTCATTAGATAATTCGCCATCCAGGCTGGGCCCATAAAGCCAAAGACAGGCCTTTTCCCTATTCCCTGCATTTCAGAAAACCAGTCGTCCAGCCACATCCTGGAACCATTACAATACTCGTTGTCCGTCAGCTTCTTTGCAATATCCAGAAAAGCTACTCTTGCCGGATCCATATAAAGCTTGCCATCTACCACCCAACCTTTTTTAGCGGTATTGGAGGTCGGCTTCCATAGGGTATCGGTTCCGGATACAATACTAAAGCCTTTCAATTTCAATTTTTCTGCTGCAGCAAAGAATTGATTCCATCCGGGCCCTATCTCAGGGCCAATCACCGCCGGATCATCGGTTCCCCACACGTCAAGAGCAATGGAACGGCGATAAATGAACGCTGACCCGGTGGACTGCCATCCCAGTCCAACCAGCTCGCCTTCGGAATTCGTGCCCCAATCAATTGCATACTGCGGGATTTCCGCTTTCCGAAGCAGTTCATCCACATTCATCCCAAGTTCTTCATAGGGTAATACATATTGACGGTATTTCCCTGTTGTGTACTTGTATATAAAGGAGCTTTCAGCCAGAAAAATATCCGGAATCCAGTCACCGCCATTCACCAGAGTTTCTTCCAAATAGCCCTGGTAGGAAACATCAGCGGTGGCAAAAGAAAACGGCTTGAAGGTATATGGACAATCCGGGTGAAGCTCCTTGTATTTCTCAATGCCACGCAACAACCCATCTGCGTAATCCCAAACATTGATTTCCATCGGGTTTTTCGGCTCTGGCGTTGGTGTATCGGCCTTTTTTCGGGGGATGTCCCTGCACCCATTCAATATCCATTCCAGAGCCGGGTCGATCCCATCTTGCACATCACTATACTGAACCGGGATATCCACATCGGGTTCAACACTGGTTCCTTCAAACATCTTCCCGTCTTTCGAATACCGCTCGTTGGACAAACCAAAATACCAGCTCTCTTTGATTTTTCTGGGAAAGCAATCTGAATAAAAGCCTTTCGTCCCTTCACCGGCAACCGTAACCTTTCCGCTTGGGTTAGCCGCCATCGTTTGGGCAAAGGTTTCAGCGGCACTGACTGTATATTTGCCTGTGAGCAGGATGATGTCGCCGTCGTAATATAAATCGTTCGGTTGAACGTAAATGTCCTGGGGTTCAGTATAACTGCCCTTATAAAAGGCCTGCTTCTGATAAGCCAGATAAGGGGTTTGTGTAAAATATCCGCAGATCGCCAAAGAGGCGGCATCAAACCCTCCGCCGTTGAACCGGATGTCGATCACGATGGTCTTTTTATCCTGGAATTCTTTGATAATCCGGTTGAATGCCCTTTGGGTCGTGCGTACCGGGTCGAGGGTTTCAGTACCCATCCCGGATAAAATGATATACCCGGTATCGTCATTTAGTGTTGCGTACCTCACGGGCGAATCCTTGAACATATAAAAGTCCTTCAGATATTTGGCCTTGATCAGGTTAACCAGCTCCTGAACCTTCGCTGAATCTCCCCAGAACTCCGATGGGTTTATGTAGGGTGAATAGGTTTTATCTCCAGCTTCAAGGTAAACATGATCATCGTTTAAGGGGCTGAGCATTGCACACATGTACTGATACAGGGCCTCATCCTTTGTGTTTTCATCGATAAGTCCCGAATACAGGTGGTATGCCGCATCAAAATCCACATCATACAAGCCGGTAAAAGCATAATTCTCTTGCAGAGTTTTATAAAAATGCAGGAATTGATCCCGCGGATCTCCAGAAACCATCTTTCTTGCATCCAGGAAGTTCTGCTCCACTTTCTTTGATGAGTATACCGTTTGAGAGCCATTATCGATCAGATCCAAACCATCTCCCTGTTTGTCAAGCTTCAGTTTGCCCAGTCCGAAAACAAGTGTATCCCCAAGAATGAAGCCATCATAGTCTTCTGCACGCAGCGCTGTGGAATCGGTCACCTGATAGACCTTTACAAAACCGAACCTGTTTTTAAGCAGGAAGCCGTATGCATCAAAGCACCACCGTCCGTTGTATTTAGCTGCCATTCCCATCAACACAAGCAACCCCATGATAACAATTCCAACGATACACACAATCGTGATCAGCATTTTTTTCTTCATTCTCAGCTTCCTCCTTAATGTTTCACTGTATATACCGTTTTTTTTCCCATTTGTCTGTAAGGTAAGGTAAAAAACAATCCCTGAAAGCATATCACAGCTTCAGGGATTGCAGTTATTGATCCTTTATTCGGTTCAACCCTGCAATGCACATCGCAGAAGGATGTAGCAGCAAAGCATGAACGAGCCGGCAGGCATTTATTTCCCTTCGTTGAGCTTCTCGATCACGCGGACGCTCATGGCCAGGGCCTGCTCTCTGGAGGTATTGGCATAGCCTAATGCCTTTTCGGCATCGGTGATGGCACGGGGCATAAACTTTCCGGTTGAACCCTTGATAATCCCTATTTTAGCCATATACAGGCAGTCGTTCAGCGCCCAGTTCGAGATGTCTCCGCGGTCGCTGAATTCCGGGGCTCCCTCCACCGAGTAATCGGCATCGGGCGCAATCAATCGGATGGTGCGGGCCAGGATGGCGGCCACCTGTTCACGATTAATCAGGGCTTCAGGCAGGAATTCGGTTGCACTGACACCCTTGACGATGCCCAATTTGAATGCCTTCAGGATCTGGGGGTTGGTGGTGTCAGTAAAGGGGTTCGGAGAAATGGGCTGGGTATCCAATATTCCGGTGGCTTTTTGATACATCAGCAAGGCAACTTCAGCAAATTCCTCACGCGTGATGTTTTTCTTCATATCCGCCCCTTTAAGGCTTTCGGGAATAAGGCCCATGTCTCCGGCCTTCATCAGTTCCGGTGTCGCCCATTCGGAGGCATCACTCCAGCCCGGCATTCCATAAGAAAGCGTGTTGGAGAAGCGGCTGTTCAGTACAACCATATTCTTTGTATTACCAGATTGCTGATAATCCCGTTCATCAATTTTGTAGCGCACCTTCACTTCATAAGCCTGGTCATCATAATTTTCCAACTGCTTGTCAAAGTATGCGCTTACATCCAAATAAATGATTTCCTGGCTGAAACGAGCGGAACCGACATTTTTAAAATCCGCATCCCCTTCCTTCCTTAACCAAACCTCTGTCCACATTTCATTCCCTGAAGCGGCGTTGAACAGTTGCACGGCATCGGGATGCTGATCCAGTGTTAATAAAACCGTTGGCACTTTCTTGACGCCTAATTTTTCAATTTTCGAAGACAAAAGCACAGGGGCGTTTTCTTCCATGATTTTCTTATAATCCATTTTAACGGCATCACTGATGATATATTCTTTTGTCCAGTCGGAAAACACAAGGTTTCCGTTGCCGAATTCAATGGCAAAACGCGCTCTTACGGTGATGGAATGGCTTTTATACCAGTCCCAGCTATCATAAGCCTTTGGGATCGGTACATTTTTTTCATCCGGGAATGCTACTTTAAACTGGAAGCTGCTATGCCCAATAAACTGTTGATAATCACCGCCCATTAAGGCAGAATGAAAATTGAGCGCATATTTTTTGTAGGTTGATAAGTTATCCCAGTCTGCTGAATAATGCCAGTTTCCATTGTCCGTTTTAAAATCAACCTGAGCCAGTTCACCCATTTTATATCCGCGTTCCTCATCAGTCTGGTTGACCAGTGCTCTTAAATCGTCCGGAGCGCTCAGTGTACAGACCAAACTCCCTCCACCGTAGTTGGTTGCGGCAAAATTCTCAGGAGCGCTTATTGTAGTCGGCGGTGTTGCAGCAGTTACCTGTACTACCATGGATGCAGATAAGCAAAGAATCATCAGCAGCGAAACAAACGAATATACTTGTTTCCGGTTCACCTTTCTCATATCAAGTCCCCCCTAGCGGTAGTTTACAAGATATTAACATAACAATGATGAAGATATTGAAAATAAAGGCTTTATACAATATGTTGTGTATAACCTAACTTATTAGTAATATTTGTTGCATTATTGTATGGTTTATGGT
>JAGOJH010000121.1 GCA_017995215.1 Thermoclostridium sp. | reverse complement strand
GGATACGTGTATATCGCTCGGTATTGCAGGGGCAGAACTGATGTGTCGGCATTTTACCTGTTAAGCAGGCTATATGGGCTGGTAATGACGGGTCAGCAGTATAAAGAGCTTGTGAGGAGAACCAACTCAAGCTATTCTATCGGACAAACAAGCTTACAAAGCAAGTTTATTGAGAAAAAGCCGGAAAGCAGGATTGAAAATGTTTTTACTTTTTACTTCCGCCTTTGTGGTTGGCTTATCTGGAGCAATGATGCCAGGATCGCTGTTAACATACACCATTCGTAAGTCTCTGACCGTTGGCCCGCGTGCGGGGTTCATCATTGCAGCCGGGCATGCGCTTCTGGAGCTTGTGCTGGTTGTTGTTATTTTCATGGGTTTTGGTATTATACTGCAGTCTGAACCCATACAGATCGGTATCGGAATCGTCGGCGGGTTTCTTCTTGCCTGGATGGGAATGGACATGCTCCTGGGTTCCATCCGAAATAAGGTTTCGGTAAAGACCGACAACGAGCAGGCGCGCTCGGGAAACATGGTTTTATCGGGAATGCTGATATCGGCAGCCAATCCCTATTTTCTGCTGTGGTGGGCCGTTGTCGGGCTTGGGTTTCTCCTTCAGGCTTATGAAAGCTTTGGCATATTCGGCGTAGTTATTTTCTTTTTGGGGCATGCCACCGCGGACTTTGGCTGGTATGCCCTGGTGTCCGGTATTGTTGGAACAACGCGAAGATTCATCAGTGAAAAGCCATATCGCGTGATTTTGATAATCCTTGGCGCGTTGTTGATCTTCTTTGGAGGGAAATTTGTTTTTGAAGCCGTAAGAACGCTCATGACATAGGCCATGAAGTCTTTCTCCCGGTTAACAGGAATACAGGGTAGTATCGGATACTGCCGTCTTCAAAGGTTTTCTTGTTCTGGTAACATATCCTGTGCTCGATATCACCAAACCCAAGATGCTGCAGTTTCGTACCAAGCCAATCCCTGTTGAAGCCGTTATGCCCATCAAAGCCAGGACCGTGGAAGGAGCCATCCTCTTCGTCTAAATCGGCAATGCACAGAAGCCCCGACGGATGAAGCATTTGCGAAAAAATCTTCAGGATTCCATCCACGTCCCGGATATGGTGCAAAGCCAGTAAGGAATAAATGATATCAAATTTTTGATGTGTCTTTTCGTTGAACAAATCCAAACAAAGGGGGGTCATGTTTCCAATTCTTCCTTCCTGGATTTTTTCCCTGACCACAGAGATCATTCCCTCGGAGGAATCGACCAACGTGATGTGCTGAAAATGCGGCTGCAGGAAAAAGCTTAGCAGACCCGTGCCACAGCCAAACTCCATTCCGGTTCGTTCTTTACTGACGGGAACCATTCCGAGAATCTCCTGAGAAATGATTTTCGCCCTCTCGATTCTTCGCGGCTCATTGTCCCAGGTTTGGGCAAGAACATTAAAGTTTTCCATGAATCTGACCCCTTGAAAATGAAAATATACTCATTGTGTACCAGTATATACCAATTACCACTGTAAAACAATATCCACTACCGGGATCTACAAACCTCAAACTACAAAATGCCCAGTCAGCGATAGATTGAATCCAGCACTGAAAGGGCATTTATCCGATAAGCAAGGGTTGTGTCTTTAACCGTTGAATCTTGAGCATTATTACAGTATGCACTGATATCAACGGTATGCCAAAACACTATGACATCGCAAATGGTTATAAGGTAAATTTACTTGATTACCTTTTTCCCACCCATATACATCTGCAGGGGTTCGGGAATATTGATTGATCCGTCCTCATTCATGTTGTTTTCAAGAAACGCGATCAACATGCGGGGTGGTGCTACCACGGTGTTATTCAGTGTATGAGCGAAGAAGTTGCCGGTTTCGCGGTTGCGGATGCGAATCCCCAAACGGCGTGCCTGTGCATCGCCGAGGTTGGAGCAGCTGCCCACCTCGAAATATTTCTGCTGGCGAGGGGACCAGGCTTCAACGTCGATGCTCTTGACCTTCAGATCGGCCAAATCGCCCGAGCAGCATTCCAGCGTACGGACGGGGATATCCAGCGTGCGGAAGAAGTCAACCGTATTCTGATAGAGCTTTTTAAACCAGATCGGGCTTTCTTCGGGCTTACAAACAACGATCATTTCCTGCTTCTCAAACTGATGGATGCGGTAAACACCGCGTTCTTCGATGCCGTGAGCGCCTACTTCCTTGCGGAAGCAGGGAGAATAGCTGGTCAATGCCTGCGGCAACTGCTCCTCATCCAGGATCGTGTCGATAAACTTGCCGATCATCGAGTGCTCACTGGTGCCGATCAGGTACAGATCCTCACCCTCTATCTTGTACATCATGTTTTCCATTTCAGTAAAGCTCATGACCCCGGTGACAACCTCGCTGCGGATCATGAATGGGGGGATATAGTAGGTGAAACCCCTGTCGATCATAAAGTCCCGTGCATAGGACAGAATTGCAGAGTGCAGCCGTGCAATATCGCCGCACAGATAGTAAAACCCGTTGCCACTGGTCTTTCTTGCACTGTCCAGATCGATACCATTAAGCCTTTCCATTATATCTACATGGTAGGGAATTTCAAAGGCCGGCACTGTCGGTTCACCATACCGTTCAACCTCAACGTTTTCACTGTCATCCCTGCCAATGGGAACGGTACTGTCGATAATATTCGGGATCACCAGCATTCTTTCCCTTATCTCACCGGAAAGCTTCTCCTCCAGCTTTTCAAGCTCGGCCAATTCATCGGCCATTCCCTTGACCATTGACTTGTTTTTCTCAGCTTCGTCCCTCATTCCCTTTGCCATTAGGTTGCCGATTTCCTTGCTTAGGGCATTGCGCTGGCTTCTGATCTCATCACAGCGGGTCTTCGCTTCCCTGAACTGTCTATCCTTTTCAATCACTTCATCCACTAAAACCAGCTTGTGATCCTGAAACTTCTTCCGGATGTTTTCCTTTACAAGCTCCGGGCTGGATCTTAGAAACTTAATGTCAAGCATGACTTTCCCTCCTATAAAAACAGTTTCCATATAATCGTTTGTTTTGAACAATGCTTATGCTGCTTGGGCTAAACCATGTTTATTCAAGAAATAAAAAAACCCTCCAACCCATATAAACCATGGGACGGAAGGAACCCGCGTTGCCACCCAAATTGCCGGCAGCTTTGCCGGCCACTCAAAAGTACGTTAAAGGGTACAAGCCTTCAATTCTTCATTGATAGCTCCAAAAGCGGAAAGACCTGAGGCGCTCGCCGGTTCGCACCATCCACCGGTTCTCTGAAGGGGGCCGCAGACCCTGTCTTTATCATCGCCAATACTCTGTTATTCCGGAACACTCTGATACCCTTTATGGCAAAAAAGGTTCCTTCGATGTGCTTATCATATTCAAATTTTTTCAATTTGTCAACTGAAAAAATAATCTGTGCTCAAATGTTTCTTACTTGCCTTTACGATGTAACACAAGCTGTAAAGTTAACATAAAATATTACATCATTATTTTTATGGGGGTATGAGATATGCTTTCAAGCCTTGATTTTGTGCGTCAATCCTTAGAGACGCATCTTCTTTTTGCAAGAATCATGAAAGAGCACTCATTTTTTCTTGAAATTGGCTTTACATCAAGGGATATTGGCTTTATGCAAAGAGCGGACGAATTCAGAAGAGAGTTTGACAGGCTTTTGGCTCAGGTCGTATCACTTGCCAACGGTATTGTAAGCCAGGATATACTCAGATCTGAAGAGGTAGTGACACAGTACACACTACAGGCGGAAAGGGTGTCTGCTTACTATACGGGTATACGGATACCGACGGAATTAACTGAAGCAGAAACCAATCTGATGGGCGGAAACCTCATGGCGGTGAATCCAGTCATCGAGCAAAGAGTGTATTCCATCAATCAGAGGGCTATAGAACTGACAACTGCTTTGATACAGTTTAAGACCACAATTTTATCGAACGTGTTATCCTGCAGGATGCTTACTGTAAATTATCCATTGCTGATAGACCATATTATGCGGGAAGCTAAACTTTATCTGCGCACGGTACAAAGGCTTCAGACCAGACAAGACATGAATGTGGATCAGGAAACCCTGGAACAGGAAGCGTTCTGGAACAGAATCATGGCTGAACACGCTAAGTTCGTCCGTGGCTTGCTTGATCCGTCCGAAAATGATTTGATCAATACAGCTAATGATTTTGGCAATGAGTTTGACCAGCTGACGGCAGAAGCGATGAAAGCCATGGATGGGACAATTCCGCAGGAAACGGTAACAGAAGACAGCCTTAAGGCAACAATGGCAATAAGGAATTTCAAGGCTTCGGGAACACAGGGGCTGCTCCAATGCAAGATAAAATCAATTGTTACTCCCTTGCTCGGTGATCATATCCTGCGGGAAGCAAACCACTATTTAAGGCTTTTAAGGAAGTTCGGAAGATAAATAATTCGCTAATCATCATGAACTGGAACTGACCATAATCCTATGCAAAGTATACCTGAGTTTTGGTATACTTTTTTATTGCTGTCTGCGTAACGGGTTACTTCACCAGGTATACGGTGATTTCGTGCTTCTGTCCGTCGTCCTTCAGTTTTACACAGTTGCCCTTAAGGGCTTGTCCATCAGAGTCGATGACCAGCGGCAAAGGGGAGATGTCTGCAGACATGCTCGCACCTGTGTTGTGGGTACTTCTTTGCCGCACTTCGATGATATAGGTTGAGGTTTCGAACTTATATATGATCTTGTAATCGCCAAAGCTTTCAGGTACGACGGGAGCGAGGACAAGCTCGTCAGCCTCCCTGGTAAAGCCCAGAAACCATTTCAAAAGCCCCTGGTACATCCACCCGGCCGACCCTGTGTACCAGCTCCAGCCGCCTCTGCCAGTGTAGGGAGCCTCATAGGAGATATCTGCAGTCATCACATAGGGTTCTTTCTCATAGGTTAGAACACCCTTTCTGCTGGCGGTGCTGTGGATGGGGTTCAGCATTGTAAACAGAGAGTGGGCCTTGTTTCCATACCCTGAAATGGCTGCGGCGATAGCCAGCCAAATAGCGCCGTGGGTGTACTGCCCGCCGTTTTCACGTATCCCCGGATAATACCTTTTAATATAGCCCGGGTTCTTGTCTGTTTTATTGAATGGAGGCGTTAACAGCAGCGAGACGCCTTCCTTTTCGAGCACCAGGTTTGCCCATGCGGATTGAAACGCCCGTTGAGCCCTTTCGGGGTCTGCCGCTTTGGATATGATTGACCAGGATTGGCTGATCGAGTCGATACGGCACTCCTCATTCTCTTTTGAACCCATTTTGGAGCCATCATCATAAAAAGCTCTTAAATACCATTCTCCATCCCAGGCATGCTCCTCGATGTTATGGCTTAAGGCCAGCCTCATCTGCTTCAATTTATCAGCAAAATCAAGATCGTTCATGCCGTCACATAACGGTATGAAATCTTCAAGCAACGTAATGATAAACCAGCCCAGCCAAACGCTTTCGCCATGCCCTTCGATGCCTACCTCGTTCATGCCGTCATTCCAGTCGCCTCCGCCTATCAGGGGCAGCCCGTGGGAACCAAGGCGTATATGGTCAATTGCTTTTTTGCAGTGTTCATAAAGGGTTTCCTGCAACGGGGATTGCTGTGGTACAAACATCATTTCATGCTGGTCTTCCGCAAGAACGGGCCCCTGAATATAGTTGGTTTTTTCGGTCAAAATGGAATAATCCCCGGTAGTACGGATATAGAGTGCTGTTGCATATGGCATCCACAGCAGATCATCGCTGATTCTTGTTCTAACGCCCACTCCGTCGGGCGGGTGCCACCAGTGCTGAACATCGCCCTGCTCAAACTGCCTTTGCGAAGACAGAAGGATTTGCTCTCTCAGCATTTCCGGGTGGGAAAAAATCAGCGACATCGAGTCCTGAAGCTGATCTCTGAACCCATAGGCGCCGCCACACTGATAAAAAGCGGTTCTGGCGAATATTCTGCATGAAATTGTTTGATATAGAAGCCATCCGTTTACCAGAAGATCGATTGCCCTGTCATCGGTTTTCACCTGAATATCCCCAAGCATATCCTGCCAGTAACGTTTAACGGCTGAAAGCTCGGTTGCTGCCATTCTACTGTCTTTATATTTTCGGCACAGCGAATGAATCTCTTCTTCGTCATCACTGTAACCCAAACCGAAAAGAACAGTTCGTTTTTGCTTGGGTCCGATGGCTATAGGAACCGCGATCACACCGCAGGGATCGTAGCAGACACCGGTGGCACATGAGAATTTACCGTCAAGTCCCTGGGGATCCCGGACGGATCCCTTTAAGCCAAGAACCTCTTGCTTGTCCCCGGTATATCCTGTGATCATTTCGCTGGAGAAGATAAATGCCCGGTGTTTTCGGTAACGGTAGTTATACATGTTTCTGGCATACATGTACTCATGCTCATTATCATAGGAGGTGATGACATAGGGCTTTGTATGATCCCTGCTAACACCCAGTAACCACTCCACATAGTAGAACAGTGTGAGGTAGCGTTCCCTGTCGGTGTGATTGGTTAATTCCAACTCCCATAGCTTCAGCTGCTCGTTCAGGGGCGTGAAGACAGTAAGCCGCTGTTCGATTTCTTCTTCCATATGCCTGAACTGTGTATAACCAAACCCGTGGTTCACCCGGTAAGGGCCTTTGTCCTTTTTCCCAAGAGATACAGGCGTCATAACCCTTGAGGTAATTTCATCACGGATATAGATTACCTCCGGGCAGCTGTCCAGGATGGGATCGTTGGACCACGGAGTGAGCTTGTTTTCCCGGCTGTTGAAAGCCCAGGTATATCCGGCTCCGGTTTCAGATATGGTAAAACCAAAGGGTTTTGTGGCAATCACATTGATCCATGGCACGGGCGGCCTGGTATCACAATCAAGGATGATCTCATATTCCTTGCCATCCTCTGTGAAACCGCCAAAACCATTGAAAAACTCTAAATTCTTTACATCGGTAAACAAACAGATCCCTCCTGTCAGTGAATATCCCGGGCACTGCTCCTTGCTTCAGGGCTAATGTTTCTGAAGTATATCCCTGTTTTTTCAGAGAAGACCACTCTGGCAACGGTAAACAACAGATCGGTTTCAGCCGGGATCAGCTGATAGGAGTAGATGATGAAAATACCCGGCTGATCCTTGTGGTCATAAATTTTCAGTGAACTGGTCATAGAGTTGAACATATCACCCAGTGCCTGTGCGTACCCGTATTTCGCATTGCACAATATCACCAGATCCACGGTTATATTGTTTATTCTCAGGTACTCATACAGCTTTAATACATCCCGGATGATTTCGATTTCTCCCACCGAATCGACTTCAAGCAGCAGGATTGGATTATCTCCGGATATGCCGAATCGCCACAGTGAATTCTGGTCCTTCCAGTTGCGCCAGATTCGTTCGGAGGGCCCTCTGAAACGCCTTAAAGGATAAAAGATCGGGCTGATTAAGCCCTGGAACGCATTCAGGCGTGCACTTGTGATCCCCAGATATTTCAGCTCCATAATGCTTTGCAGCCTTGATTTTTCAATGATATCGTCCACCCTGTAGGAAACACTCATCTCATCGCAAACCTTCATCACTTCTTCACGGTTTTCGCAAACCCCGGTAATAAATGTGACCGTAACATCACTTGCGGGTTCCACATTCACAGTTACCCGAAGGCTCATAATCGGATCATTCGAAAAACCCGAGGTGTTTGACAGGGGCATATTCGACGTCATCGCGTCAGGGCTGGCCAATGTGTTGTTTCTTCCAATGAACCGCATCCTGTCGTTTTCATATTCGACGCGGATGGGATCCCCGGTGCCAGCCCGGACCATATGCATCACATACGGGTTTACATTTTTGCCGGTGCCTCTTCTTTTAGAGATAAAAACGGCATGCTC
>JAGOJH010000021.1 GCA_017995215.1 Thermoclostridium sp. | reverse complement strand
GCACGAACCTGCATGGGATGATGAAGCTTGTCAAAGGCAATCCAGTTCAAATCGGATGCGAACAGACCCATTGAGAACTCTTCGCCTGCCTGCCCAAGAACAACCGTGTTGCTATCGGAATCAATCCTGACCACATACATGGGTTTCCCGAAGGTCGCCCCAAGGCCTTTTCTTTGCCCAACAGTGTAATAAACGATCCCCTTGTGTTCTCCAAGGACGCTTCCTTTGGTATCAACGAATTTTCCGTTTACGGGAGGGGTATTCATTCTCGAAGATATAAAGCCGCCATAATTATTATCGGGTATAAAACAGATTTCTTGACTGTCTGGTTTATCTGCGATATGAAAACCCAATTCGGCGGCAATTTTTCTAACAGTATCTTTATCATATTTTCCAATGGGCATCAGCGTTCTTGACAGCTGCTCCTGTGTCATGTTGTATAACGCATAGGTTTGATCCTTTGCCTGTGTGACCGATTTCTTCAATAGCATGCGCCCGGAAGACGCACCTTTTTCAATTCTGGCATAATGACCCGTGGCGATGTGATCAATTCCCATTGAAACCGCTTTGTTCAGCAGGGCTTCAAACTTTACAAATCGGTTGCATGCAATACAGGGGTTTGGTGTCCGGCCTTTTTGATATTCATCAGTAAAATATTGTATGACCCGCTGTTCAAAAATATCCTGAAAATTTAAAACATAATAGGGAATGTCAAGCTGAAAAGCTACGCGCCGCGCATCTTCCACGGCAGAAAGGGAGCAGCACCCACCCTCGGGCGAAACTGCTCCCGGCTGCTCAGGCCATATTTTCATCGTTACGCCCGTCACATCGTAGCCTTCCTGCCTTAGTATCGCGGCGGCAACCGAGCTGTCCACACCCCCGCTCATGCCTATCATCACTTTGTTGTTCATGAAAGCCACCTTTCCGTCAAGTTATGCAGTTTACCCAAGGCTGAGGGTTCATTGTCCGCGCCGGGGATTGTGCGTCCCAGCTCTGCCCGGTACCGGCACAAATATTTCAGCTTTCCTTCCTGGCGGGTGCTCTCCATTAAGGAGACAGCACCAACATGGAATGAATGGTTCAAGGTTGGCAACAGCTTTATCACATTTACTATGCTGTCCTGTGAAACAAATTCTCTTGCCAGCGTGATATGCGGGCTGTATGGTTTGCTTTCAGCAGTGAAACCGTTCAGCCTGATTTCCTGCTCCAAAGCACTTTGAAGGTCGTTCAGCTGCTCATTACCTTTCAGCCCCCACCAGACAATGGATTTATGTCCTCGTTCAAAAACCCCGGGAGCGGCCAGCTCGAGACAGAAGGCTGAAAACCTGCCGGCAATATAATCGAGAATTTTTTTTAGAACCACCACGTGGCCGGTTTCAATTTCGCCCATGAACCGAAGTGTCAAATGCAGGTTTTCGGCACGGGTAAAATTTGCCCGAACCGCCTTTGGCTTCAGCTTGTTCAGGTTGTCAGCAAGAAGCCCCCTGGTGCTGTCATCCAGCTCGATGGCATAAAACAGTCTCATGGGCAGGTCTCCTTCAAGCAAAAGAGTTCTATTCCTCTCGGGTTTCTCCGCATTTTCCGCAGCAGCCCTGACATTCCGCTGCAGTGGAAACCTGAAGGCCATTCTTCTTCCTGTAGTCATCCAAAGCCGCAGCGACGGCTTCTTCTGCCAGAAGCGAGCAATGCATCTTTACCGGCGGCAGACCGTCCAATGCTTCAGCAACAGCCTTGTTTGTAAGCTTGGACGCTTCTTCCACGGTCTTTCCCTTGATCAGCTCTGTGGCCATGCTGCTGGTGGCAACAGCGGCACCACAGCCAAAGGTTTTAAACTTTACATCAACAATAACATCGTTTTCTATCTTCAGATAGACCTTCATGATGTCGCCGCATTTGGCGTTTCCTACCAGGCCAACCCCATCCGCGTTCTCTATTTCCCCCACATTCCGCGGGTTTGAAAAATGATCCATTACTTTTTCACTATACATTTGGACCAGCCTCACTTTCTATCCTGTTTCACGAAATCTTCATATAAAGGGGACATCTTTCTAAGCTTCCCCACAATCTCTTCCAGGTTATTAATTAAAAAATCCACTTCTTCTTCGGTGTTTTTTTCTCCAAAGGTAATTCTCAGGGAGCCATGAGCAATTTCATGAGGCAAACCGATTGCCAGCAGAACATGGGACGGGTCGAGAGAACCCGAAGTACATGCGGAACCACTCGATGCCTGTATTCCCTTCATGTCCAGCATCAGTAGCAGGGACTCCCCTTCGACAAAACGGAACGAGAGGTTCACATTGCCAGGAAGACGCTGTTTTCTGTCACCGTTTAGCCGGACGTAAGGAATTCTTTCCAGCACTTTATCAATCAAACGGTTACTGAGTGTCTGCAAGTGGCTGTTGTAAGCCTCCAGGTTGTCAGTTGCCAGTTTTAACGCAGTGGCAAGCCCGATGACGCCAGGAACATTTTCGGTTCCCGCCCGTTTGTTTCTTTCTTGTGCACCGCCGTGCATGAAATTATCAAGTTTAACACCTTTTTTCACATAAAGTGCACCAACGCCCTTTGGCCCATAAAACTTATGGGCAGACATGGACAACAGATCCACACCCAAATCTTTGACGTTCACCCTAATATTCCCCATTGCCTGCACAGCATCGGTATGAAAAATTGAACCCCTCTCATGCGCGATGGCAGCCAGCTTTTGAATGGGCTGAACGGTACCTATTTCATTATTGGCGAACATAATGCTAACCAGGGTGGTGTCGGGCCTGATTGCCTTTTTTAACTCTTCCGGATTAATAAGACCGTTCTCATCCACCGGCAGGTAAGTGACCTCAAAGCCTTCCTTGCGTAAATACTCGAAGGCTTCAAGAACCGCATGGTGCTCGATGACCGATGTGATCAGATGCTTGCCCTTTTTCCGATTGGCATAGGCAACGCCCTTGATGGCCCAATTATCGGCTTCAGTGCCCGAGCCTGTGAAATAAACCTCGGTGGGGTGGGCATTCAGGCACCAGGCAATCTGTGCCCGGGCTTCTTCAATAGCCTTTTTGCTTTCGCGTCCCAACGAATATATGGAGGATGGATTCCCGTAAAGCTCGGTGAACCATGGTTTCATAGCATCAAATACTTCCGGCTTCACATAGGTGGTTGCCGCATGATCAAAATAAATAATCTTCTTATCCATATCAACACCTCGATTGAAATCACGGATGGCAGCGGGATATCCCGCCAAACCCGTATGTAATGATTTCATTGCACCTTATTCATCAGTATTAGTTTCTGCAGTGAAATTATGTAATATATTCTGCTTAAAAAGGTTAACACTCTGACAAATAAATGTCAATGTATACCTTTATCTGTTTTATCAACGTCTTCGCGTCCGTTGGGTCTATTTAAACCTGAACTTGTTCACTATATCCCGGATGATGGTAAAGTTCTCATATTCATCTACCTGGTAGGTCACCTCCCACTCCCTGGGAACTAAAATGATCCCTAAATCCTTCACACCGTCCGGGTAGCATTTATGCTCATAAATCTTGATCTGACCGGAGGGATCCTCGGTATGCATCCATAAGAAGGTGGGGCTACCGGCTAGAACATGGCGGATGCCATCTTCGGTCTGTACAGGCTTGCCGTTGATGTTCAGAATGATTTCGCCCCGCTTCATTTTCATTTTTTCGGCTGCTCCGCCAGGGATGATTTCTAAAATTCTTAACCCTCGGCGCACCACCGTGTAAAGCGGTTTCTTTCTCTGTTCACAGTAAAGGGTAACCTGATAAACAAGTTCCCTGTAAACCAGCGCGAACACTGCCCCTGCCCACTGCAGAGCTTCTGTTTTTACCCCTAAAAAGGCCATTATAAACAGAATCAGGCTGCCTGCGAGATACTTGATGGCATCATTCCTGCATTTCTCTTCCGGTGTTGTTGAGATTGCTATGGAAGAGTAATTTGTCACCCCAATGGCCCCGGTCAGCAGAAAAACCGCAGCTGCAGCCGCAGTCGGCAGCCCGGCCTGAAACATCGTCCCCCATCCCAAATGCACCTGATTTTGCCATATAGCATAAGGGGCAGCTGACAGAGAAAGCAGAACAAAGGGCACTGCATAGTATTTTTGCTTGATAAAAGCCCCTGTCATTTCCCCTTTATGCTGGATGAAAATAGGGATATTATCCTGCTTGCGGGTTACATACACAAGCACTGCCTCTACAAGCTGAATGACTGCTAATAAAGACAGCATCGAAGGTACATGAACCTTGTCATAGCCGAAGGTTAAAGCAAACAAGCACAACAGCCCGCCTGCATAAGCAGGGTTCACAAGGCGGTGATTGATCAGTGCAAGCGCCACCATCAGGATCAGAAATGTCTGTAACCCTTCAGGCTCGATATACAATCCCAGCGTCACCGTAAGAACTCCGCCGAAGAAGCCTGATATCAGACCTGCAAGCAAAAGCTCTTCGATCATTTGCCGTGGTTTTTTCGTCCTGCAGCCGGGTATACATTGCTCAAACCCCTGAAGGAACTCGAGCCTGACTTTGACAACCATATAAAAAAACAAGTAAACTACAATATACTTGTAATCGAGAAATATTGAAAAAACTAGTTGTCTGGCGACTGCTCTGACAATTTCAAGCATCCATTCCACCACGCAAGGCCCTTACAGAAAGCACGTGCTCTGGGAGACTTACACCCGCATTACTTCATGCCTTCTTTCCAGGCCCGTTTTTACTATATCACAGGTTTCAGGTTAAATATGTGATCCAAATCATGTTTTCAATTTGTCTTTCCACGTTATTATATCACGTTTTCATTGATTGAACACATATTTTAGTCCGGTCAGACAGACGCCTGCTTGTGTTACACACCACACTTAATAAGTACATAATTTACTACAGATGTATGTGATTTATAGTAAGTACAGCAATGTCATCCTGAGCGTAACGAAGGATCTTGTCAGGATTAATGCATAAAACCTTCACTTCGTTCAACAGGCTGCGCCTGCTTACCTTTGAAAGGTAACCTGCCTGTCGCTAATGAAAAACAACTCCTGAAGGACGAATCCCTCAGGAGCTGAAGCTGCTCATCAAAAGCGTTTTACACAAAGCTCGTGCAAGCACTTATTGAATGACTGTATTATTTGCTGCCAAGAACATACTGGTTCAACAGAGCTTCCAGCATTTCCTGACGTCCGGAAATGATTTCGGGCTCGCCGTTTTCCAGTGTGAAAGCTTCCAGTTCTTTAAAGCCAACTTTTCCGGCTACGATGTCTTTACCAATACCGGTGGTATAGCTTGCATATCTGTCGGCAATGAACTTGTCAAATTTGCCATCTTCAACGATCTTGTTGGCAATCTTGAAGCCCTGTGCAAATGCATCCATTCCGGCGATATGTCCATAGAACAAATCGACAGGTTCAAAGGAGGCTCTTCTGACCTTCGCGTCGAAGTTCAGACCGCCCTTGGTGAAGCCGCCCATCTTGATAACTTCCAGCATCGCCAATGTAGTTTCATAGATGTTGGTCGGGAATTGGTCGGTATCCCAGCCAAGGAGCATGTCGCCCTGATTTGCATCGATGCTGCCGAGCGCGTTGTTGATGCGAGCCAGATTTAAATCATGCTGGAAGGTATGCCCTGCAAGGGTTGCATGGTTTGCTTCAATGTTCATCTTGAAATAGTCTTCCAGACCGTTCGCTCTTAAGAAACCAAGAACGGTAGCGGTGTCAAAATCATATTGATGCTTTGTGGGTTCTTTCGGCTTGGGTTCGATCAACAGCTGTCCGTCAAAACCGATTTCCTTTTTGTAATCCACAGCCATTCTCAGGAACCTGCCCAAGTTGTCCAGTTCCAACTTCATATCTGTGTTCAGAAGGGTTTCGTAGCCTTCACGGCCGCCCCAGAATACGTAGTTCTGGCCGCCCAGTTCCTTGGTGATTTCCATAGCCTTTTTAACCTGCGCTGCTGCATAAGCAAAAACAGATGCGTGGTTGGAAGTGGATGCGCCATGGGTGAAACGACGGTTGCCAAAAGCGTTTGTTGTTCCCCACAAAAGCTTAACGTCGCTGTTCTTCATGCGGTCTTTGATCGCGGCAACAATGATATCCAGACGTGCGTTGGTTTCCTTCAGTGTATCAGCCTCGGGTGCAATGTCTCTGTCATGGAAGCAGAAGAACGGAACGCCGAGCTTTTCACAGAATTCGAAGTTGGCTTCCACCTTTGCTTTGGCCAGATCCATCTTGTCCGTAATATTATCCCATGGCCTGATTGCTGAACCATCGGTACCGAATGGATCGCCGCCCCTTGCCTGGAAGGTGTGCCAGTAAGCAACTGCATAGCGCAGATGCTCCTTCAGGGTTTTGCCGCCGATTTTTTCATCCGCATTGTAATACTTGAACGCCAGCGGATTGTCCGATTGGGCTCCTTCGTAAGGAATTTTGGATACATTCTTGAAATACTCACTCATTGTAAGAACCTCCTATAAAAATATTCTCCTAATGTTATCTGACTAAATACCATATAACCAAGTATTATCTGACTATAAAACTATTTACCACATATTTTTCTGATTGTATAACTATTTACCAAAAATTTTTCTGATGGGGATCATCGCGGCCCCCAATGCCGACGAGTTCATTCCGAAATCCGAGGTCATGATCTTTACCCTGGAAGCCGGATAATTCAATGCTTTTTCCTTTACTGTCCGTGTTAATGTGCCCATCACCAGGGATGCGTATTGTGTAAAGCTTTTCCCAAGGACAATGGCCTCGGGGTTCAGTGTGTTGATAAGAAACGCCATCGCATGACCCAGGTATTTAGCCGCCTGATGCAAAACCTCGCTGCATAACGGATCCCCATTTTCGGCCGCTTCTACGATCCTGTCCCATTTCAGCGGCTTGTTGGATTTTTGAATACTGTTGGAAGAATACCCACTATTCAACCGATTATTCACTTCCAGCAGCATATACCGCGTTGATGCATAGGTCTCAAGACAGCCATGGTTACCGCAGCCACACAGCCTGCCGTTTTTCTGAACGATCAGATGCCCGATTTCACCGGCGCTTCCACTAAAACCACGGTATATGGTGCCTCCTATAAAAATACCGGCACCAATACCCGACTCCACATTGATGGCCACAAAGTTGTCGATGCTTTTGCATTTTCCAATCCAGTTTTCACAGATGGCAGAGCACATGGCTTCATTTTCAATGTATACCGGCATTTTTAAGATTTCCGCAGCCTTTGCCTTCAGGTCCACATGGTTCCAGGAAAGGTTCGGGGCCATGATCACCTGGTTGGTTCCTCTGTCAACAAGGCCTGGGATAGACAAACCGCAACCCAGAAATTTCTCCCATTGCAAACCCAGTTTCCCAACGAGCACTGAAAGCTCTGCATAAACCAGATCCAGGGCCTCTTCAACCGATATCCCAAGGGTATATTCCAGACTTTGCTGGTACAGGATTTGCCCGGTAATGTCGGCAATCACCATCTGAAGCTCTTCCATGCCGATATCAAACCCCGCCGCATAATAAGAGTTGGGTTTGATTTCAAGCATGACGGGCTTGCGCCCTCCGGTAGATTCACCCTGACCGGTTTCATACAGAAACCCGTCCTGAATAAGCTGCCGGGTGATGCTACCGCACGCAGTTGGTGAAAGGCCTGTCAAATCGGATAATTCTTTCCTGGAAAGCCTTTCATTCTGGCGGATTAAAGCTAATACACCTGCCTGATTCAGTTCCTTCAGGTATTGGTTGTTGCCTGTTACATTTTTCATGTTCACTCTTCATTGCAGCGCTTGCTGCTGCAAAATGTCATACTCCGGCCATATGAGCCATCTACCGGGTGTCATCGGGTTTCATTTTGGCAGCAGTCAGGTTCCGGTAAGAAGTAAAGCTAAACCTGCTGCTACCTTAGTTTCCTTGCTGCCATTCACTATAGTATCCCTTGCTGCTACTCATTACAGTTTCCTTGATGACACCCATTTTAGTATCTCTTACAGCCATTCTTTACAATTTTCTTGATGCCGCTCATTACAGTGGAGAATCCTCATCAAACCAGTTTGGCCAGTGTCTTAAAGTCTTGTTTCATGGATTGATACAGGCTCTTATATAGCTTGTAATATTCATTGTATTTGGCTGTCATTGCCTGATCGGCCTGTTGCCTTGTCTTTACCTGAATGGTTGCTTCGCATGCTTCCGGAACGCTCTTGTAGACACCAGAGCCAACACCGGCCAGGATCGCCACACCAAAGGCAGGCCCTTCACTGGCATTGATCGTGCAGATTTCAGAACCAAATACATCAGCCTGCATCTGACGCCATAACGGACTCTTTCCGCCGCCGCCAGACGCTCTGACCTGGCCGACATCCACCCCCAGCTCCTTGATGATCTCCATGCAGTCCTTCAGGCTGTATACAACGCCTTCCATTACAGCGCGCAGAACTTCTTTCTTTGTGTGCTTCGCAGATAATCCGAAGAAGACACCACGGCAATCCGAATCCAGATGTGGGGTGCGCTCACCCATCAGATAGGGCAAATACAAAAGACCATTGCTGCCTGCTTCCACTTTTTCCGCCGCTTTGTCCATGAGATAATACGGGTCAACCCCCATTAAATTGGCAGTTGAGATTTCTTCCTTGCAGAAATTGTTTCTGAACCATTGCAGTGAAAGGCCTGCAGCCTGGGTAACCCCCATGATATGCCAAGTGTTTGGAACCGCATGGCAAAAGGTATGCACCCTGCCCAGCGGGTCGATACTAACCTTGTCGGTGTAAGCAAAAACAACACCGGAGGTTCCAATCGTTGAAGAAATGACGCCCGGCTTTACAATGCCATTTCCGACAGCACCGGCAGCCTGGTCACCGCCGCCGCCTACAACAGGAGTTCCAGCCTTCAGACCGGTTAGTTCGGCAGCTCTGTTATGAATGGTTCCGGTGATTTCTTGTGACTCATACACTTTGCCCAGCATGGATTTGTTCAGCCCCAGCTTTTGCAGAACCTCATCGCTCCAGCAGCGGTTTGGTACATCTAACAGCTGCATTCCGCTTGCGTCGGATACTTCCGTGGCAAACTCACCTGTTAGCATGTAACGGACATAGTCTTTCGGCAGCAGGATTTTCACTGCTTTATCAAAGATTTCAGGTTCGTGATTCTTCACCCACATGATCTTGGACGCGGTAAAACCGGTTAATGCGGGGTTTGCTGTGATTTCAATCAAACGCTTTGCGCCGACCAGCTGTGTGATTTGCTCACATTCGGCGCTGCTGCGTTGATCACACCAGATAATGGATTTGCGCAATACCTTGTTGTCTTTGTCCAGCAAAACCAAACCGTGCATTTGCCCTGATAAACCTACACCCTTTACGTCATCGGGTGATACACCGCTTTTTGCCAGGACATTTTTAATGGAAACGTAAGTTGCCATCCACCAGTCTTCCGGGTCCTGCTCAGCCCATCCGTTCTTCGGCTGGTAAAGGGGATATTCCTGAAGATCACTGGCCCGGGCGTTTCCCAACTCGTCAAACAAGACGGTTTTGGTGCCCGATGTGCCAATGTCCACCCCTAATAGATATGCCATACTTTTCACCTCCAACTTTTTAAACTTAACTTATTAAGTTTACATTATTAAGTTTATCTTATTTTCATATAGAATGCAAGGTGGAAACGCAAATTTTTCAGCTAGAAAGCGAAGCTGCCGATACTATCAGCTCCCCCTTCAGTCAGTCCATAAGTTACAGACGTATGTGTTTTATCCTGAGCACACCAAAGTCATCCTTCATGCATATATTTGTTGATGCTGCCAATGAACAAGAGTTCACAACCTCTCGAAAAATGATAAATACCATGAAATATAGCCGGTAAGTGGTGGCCCTCGACCACGCTGCGTAAAACATAAATTTTCTGCTTGAGTTTTTTTTCTTTATGCCTTATAATAAGTTTGCTGTCTTTAGCGGGGTGTGGCTCAGCTTGGTAGAGCGCTTGGTTCGGGACCAAGAGGCCGGAGGTTCAAATCCTCTCACTCCGACCAGTTTTAAGAACTTGCATGGTTACATGCAGGTTCTTTTTGTTTGCCAACTGGTCCCTGGCCTTCGTGGCGGACGGTAATTCAAATCCTCTCACTCCGAACACAGTAACCTTTATGGTTGGTTTCAAAGAAATCCTATATATTCGATTATCATCAACAAACTCAATCACAAAACTAAAAACACTTTGATGCCCTTTATTATCAGGACGCTCAGAGTGTTTTTTTTATTTTCGTGACTACTATCTACATTATAATGGGCTATTCATATCGTCAGACTGCTCAGACTTAGTTATATAAGGCGATAGAGCAGTTATGATATCAATCTGTGACTTAGCGACTTGATGAGGGTAAAACCGTTATTTGAGCGTTGATAACAGATTAAGACATAATCATTATAGTGTATAGATTGATTTGACCCCTCAGACTTAGTTTTAAGAGGCTTTGACATATGAGTCAGGTGAATACCTTAGAAACTATTAATAATTGGGGAGATTGGGGTCAGAGAGTCCTGATATAGATGATAAGGTCAGTTGATATCAAGAAATCTGCTGACAATCATAATGTAAACAAATATCTCTTTTATTACTTATAGCAACCTCAAAGAAATATCATACTATATCAATCTTTTCTTGATAAAACATTTTCGCTGTGGTACTATGAAACTGGTTAGATATGTCAAGGCGAGGGAGGTTATTAAAGTGGCTATAAGCTATAACAAGCTATGGAAATTATTGATTGATAGAGGTATCAAGAAAACCGAGCTTAGGACACTTGCAGGAGTCAGCACAAATGTAATTGCGAAATTAGGCAAGAATGATCCTGTTTCAATGGAAACATTGGCTAAAATCTGTACCGCCTTGGATTGTGATATTTCAGATATAATAGAAATGACAAAAGATACAGAGCAAGGAGGCAATTAATCGTGGCAAGAGAAAATACGGGTATGACATCTGCAAAAGGTGCAAAAAATGATGAGTTTTACACACAATATTCAGATATACAGAAAGAAGTAAATGCTTATCTTGAGTATAATCAAGATGCCTTTCGAGGAAAAACTATATTACTGCCATGTGATGACCCAGAATGGAGTAATTTTACGAGATTTTTTGCGCAGAATTTTGAAACATTTGGTTTGAAAAAACTGATTTCAACGAGCTATGCCACAAATAGCAAAGAAGTAACATATAAGCAAATTTCATTCTTTGAACAAAATAGTCCCAATTATGATGATACTAAAACAGATTCGAATGGAAAAATATTCATCCTTAAGCGGGATACAAATAAATCTGGGAAAATTGATATCGAAGATTTAGAGTGGTCATACCTTGAGGGAGATGGAGATTTTAGAAGTGATGAAGTAAAAGCACTGAGAGATGAAGCAGATATTATTATAACCAACCCTCCATTTAGTCTATTTAGAGAATTCTTAGAGTGGATTATTGAGGCGAATAAACAATTTCTAATTATCGGAAATATTAACTGTATTACCTACAAAGAGGTTTTTCCATTAATCCGTGATAATAAAATATGGCTCGGTAATGGCATGGGGCGTTGGATATCTGGTTTTATTGTACCTGACGGCTACCCTTTATATGGAACTGAAGCAAGGATTGAGGATGGAAAAAGAATTGTTGCTACGAATAATTGCTTATGGCTGACTAATATAGACCACGGACGTCGTCACCAGGAGTTGAAATTAATGACTATGTCAGACAATATTAAATTTAGCAAACATAAGGAAGTTAGAGAAATTGGATATGAAAAATTTGACAATTATGATGCAATAAATATTCCGTTTACTGATGCAATACCTTTAGATTATGATGGTTATATGGGGGTCCCAATTACATTTTTAGATAAATACAATCCTGACCAATTCGAAATAATTGATGCAAATACTATTCGTACAAATGATAACGTGCCAACAAAAAAGCATGGTCTTATTAAAGATAAAGATGGCTCAATTAATGGAAAGCCAAAATATGCACGAATTGTAATAAGGAGGATCAAAGCATGATAACAACACTGATTACAGATATTACTGTAGAACAGATATGTAAAGGTTTTGTTTATAATGAATTAGAGGGAAAAGGTCTCTTTGGTTTATCTGGTAAACTTGTAATTCAACCTGAGTATCAGCGGAATTATCTTTATGCGGAACAAAAGATGGAAGAGGCGGTTATAAAGTCTGTATTGAATGGCTATCCTCTGGGATTGATTTACTTCAATAAAGTTGCTCCTGATAAATATGAGTTGCTTGACGGTCAGCAACGAGTAACAAGTTTAGGACGATTTTTAACAGGCAAATTTCCCTTGATTGATAAGAATGGGTTACCTCATTATTATTCTGCCATGCCTGATGAAATCATGAAGAGAATTAACGTAACACCTTTAACTATTTATATTTGCGAGGGTGAAGAAGACGAAATCAAGCAATGGTTCAAGACAATTAATATAGTTGGGATTCCACTTAATCATCAAGAGATATCTAATTCCGTTTATTCTGGACCTTTTGTGACAAAAGCAAAAGAAGAGTTCAGTAATAGCAGGAATACAAATATTCAAAAATGGAGTGCCTACATAAAAGGAAATGTAAGCCGTCAAGATTATTTAAGAGTTGCATTGGAATGGGTATCAAAAAGCACTGATAATGAGATTGTTGATACCTATATGAGCAAGCACCGTAATGATAATAATATTGAAGAATTGAAAACTTATTTTACGAGCGTCATTGACTGGGTTTCTGGTGTATTTACTGATGTAGAAAACGAAATGAGGGGTCTTGAATGGGGCAGACTATATGAAACCTATAGTAAAACACCTTATGATCCAGCGATAGTTTCTGCTAAAGTTCATGAATTATATGCTGATGATGCTGTCAAGAATCGAAAAGGCGTATTTGAATATATTTTGGGTGGTTGCGTTGATCCTAAGCTTCTGGAAATTCGTATTTTTGAAGAATCAACGAAAAAGGCAGTATATTCAAAACAGACAAATGATGCTAAATCCACAGACAAATCAAATTGTCCATTATGTGCTCTGGGTACCGATAATAACTCAAAACGAATTTGGAAATTCTCTGAAATGGATGCAGACCACGTTACAGCATGGTCTAAAGGTGGTTCAACGAATATAAAGAACTGTCAAATGCTTTGTAAAACTCATAATAGAGCAAAAGGAAATAAATAGAAGTCACCTCTTGAAAGTAAACTTTTACCTATTTGTTCACTTTCATAGGCATAAAAAAAGAGCCGTCCTCAGATTATCTCTTTTCAAAGTGAGGACACTCTTTTTTATTACTAAAGTATGCAATAGGCTTATTAGCAAAGACTTCGCATGATTCTCTATTGATGTTTTTCAGACAGTCAAGCGACTGTGATACGAGAGAGCAATATATCTCATCAGCAGAACAAAGGCAGATATTTAGGGAAGACCGATTATGCAGGAATAGTTATCTGCGGGAAATGTGGGGTCAGTTATCAATCATGCGGTACGAGTCATACTAAAACAAAGATTACCAGATACTTCGCCTGTCGGAGTAAATACCGATATGACGAGGAAAATGGAATCCCAAAATGTGATAACCCAACTGTAAGACAAGAAGACTTAGACGGCATTTTGACAAGTATCAGTTATACATTTAGTAGATGGAATCGTGTCAAAAGGGGTCTAATCGAACTCAAGAAAATCAAATCATTACTTGAAAGCAGGATTGACCGAGATAATGAGATTGAGATTCAAGAGGCTCAACATCAATTAAGAGACACCAATCTTAAAAAGGACAAACTCCTTGACTTATATCTATCTGACAGCTTTACAAAGGCACAACTTGATAGCAGACTCAAGCCTTTAGAAGACTTTGCTCAGGAACTTCAGGAAAAGATTGATATGTTATCGAAGACCAATGAAGACATATTCAGAGAGATGAAAGAAGTTGACGAGATAATCAAGGTCTTTGAAGAAGAGAATGATAAGTTGCAGGAAGAGGCTAACAATGGAAGTATCGCAAGTAAGTATACCCGTAAAGAATTGCTGAAAGATATTGAGGCAATTGTAGTCGGTACTGATGGCTCTTTGACCTTGAATTTCAAATCATTAGCGATAATCAGTCAACTGACTCATAAGTACAGATATCTGATGGAAAAGGTTTCATAATCTCTTTGAAACCTCCCTTCTGATATATCCTTGAAACCTCCTATAATAGAGTAAACGTATGTGACGAACTGTTTCAAATTGCGGATTTCTGGGGAATTGATAAGAAAGGTTTGTTTGATACCTGCCGTATGGAAATACTCTGAGAAGGGGCATATAAACAATTTTCGGGAAATTGGATGCAAGCAGGAGGGTATGCCATGGAGAACTTGTTTCATTATTCGGATGCCGGGAAGGAACATTTGCATCAGTTGGAAAACTTTTTTGATGTCCATCTGGATTTGCTTTGCATTGCCGACCCGGATGGAAATTTTATTAAAGTCAACAAGGAATGGGAGAATATTCTGGGCTATTCGAAACAGGAGCTCGAGCATAGGAAATTCCTTGATTTTGTACATCCGGACGATATGCCGGAGACTCTTGCAGCAATGTCAAAGCTTTCGAGTAACGAAGAAATCCTCAATTTTGTGAATCGCTACCGTTCCAGTGATGGAACCTACCGATACATCGAATGGCGCTCCCGTCCCATCGATGGCCTTATTTATGCAGCTGCGCGAGATATTAGTGAGCGCAGACGCCTGGAAAATGCATGGAAGAGCAGTGAACGTAATTTCAGGACATTTTTCGAGACGATCGATGATATGATCTTCATTGCAAATAAATCCGGCAGAATCTTTTTCTGTAACGGGGCAGTTACGCGTAAGCTCGGATACGAGCTGGAGGAGCTTTCGCAGATGCATGTGCTGGATGTACATCCTGAGGGAAAACGAGCGGAAGCAGAAAAAATCTTTTCAGAAATGTTTGCAGGGATAAGGGATTACTGTCCTCTTCCACTTCAGAAAAAAGACGGCGGATACCTGCCCGTCGAGACACGTGTCTGGTTTGGGACATGGGATGGAGATGAGTGCATCTTCGGTATTTCGAAAGACCTCTCGGCTCAGCAGGCCGCACTTGACAAATTCCACAAGCTGTTTGACAATAACCCCGCCCTTATGGCTGTTTCAAATGCCGCAGACAATATATTCGTCGAAGTAAATGATGCTTTTTTGTCCAAGCTCGGCTATGCAAGAGAGGAGATTATCGGGAAGACAAGCACCGAACTCAATCTTTTTGTGGAAAATGAGAAACAGCTCCTCGCTGCCAAACAGCTTCAAAAAGATGGCAGAATCCAAAATATAGAACTGGAAGTGAGGAAGAAGAACGGAGATATCATGATAGGACTCTTTTCCGGTGAGGTCATTGATAATCAGGCGGAAAAATCGTTTCTGACCGTAATGACGGATATGACCGAACAGAAGAAAGCAGCGGAGGAAATCATGAAAGCCAAGGAGCAGGCGGAAATTGCAAATAACATGAAATCTCAGTTTCTTGCCACCATGTCCCACGAAATCCGCACTCCCATGAATGGGATTATGGGCTATCTTGACCTGCTTAACGCGACGGGCCTGAACCAGGATCAAAGCGAGTACCTGTCGGATGCGAAAACAGCTTCGAAAATGCTGCTGTATCTGATCAATGACATCCTCGACTTTTCGAAAATTGAAGCAGGCAAGCTGAGTATTGAAAAAACACCTTTCCTGCTCAGAAATGCAATTGTTGATACGGTTTCCCTCCATGCGCTCAAAGCCGGAGAAAAGGACCTCAAGCTTCATACCGAGATTGATGAACATGTTCCGGAGGCAGTGATAGGAGATCCGACGCGATTAAAACAGGTAATACACAACCTTGTAAGCAATGCGGTAAAATTTACAGAAAAAGGTGAGGTTAAAGTAAAGGTCGGTAGCAGGAAGGGGCCGGGAAATAGTTCCTTTATCGATTTCGAAGTAAGTGATACCGGTATCGGAATCGAAGAGCAGGCTTTAAAAAGGCTGTTCAAACCATTCACCCCGGCGGACAGTTCTACAACCAGGAAATTCGGAGGTACCGGGTTGGGACTCGCCATCAGCAGTGAGCTTGTACGACTCATGGGAGGCGATATCTCGGTGGAGAGTGCTCCAAATAAAGGGACGATCTTCCGTTTCTCCATATGTCTCGAAATATCCGATGGAGAGGCGGGTATCTTGAAGAAGCTGGCTGAAATAGAAAACAACCGGGATGCTGCCAAGCTTAGCCAGAATACGAAAAATTCAATGAATGCAAGGATTCTGCTGGTGGAAGACAACGAGATGAATCGGAGTATTGTCATTACTGTGCTCAGACACAACAACCTGACCTGTGATACAGCAGCGGATGGCGCGGAAGCAGTCAGGGCCGTAAAGGAAAAGGAGTATGATATCATTTTCATGGACTGTCAGATGCCTGTAATGGACGGATATGAGAGTACCAGAAGGATTCGGGAAATCGAGGCCGGGAAACGTCATACGATGATCGTTGCAATGACGGCAAATGCAATGGAGGGAGACAGAAAGAAATGCATTGATGCCGGTATGGATGACTACTTGACCAAACCGCTGAATTTGAATCTTGTTTTAAAGAAAATAGAAGAGTGCAGCGCAGAGCGTAGTTCAGCCAGCGAAAAGCGGCAATTCGAATCCGGCAGTACGGATAATACAAATCCCCTGCGGGATGAACATTCTGATGGTAATTGTAAAATTAGTCTGCTGGATCAATATATCGGGGAGTTCATAAAAATCATGGGCCTAAGCAGAGAGGAAGCGGAACCGATCTTTACCCGCTTCATTGACCAACTGCCAGACCTGATATCCAATCTCGAGCTTGTCTTGTCCGAACGGGACTATGAAAAACTTGCCGCTGCGGCTCATCAGTTGAAGGGAGTGTCGGGAAACCTCAGGATCGACTCTCTGTACAACCTTGCCGTGGAACTGGAAAGCGAGGCTCTGACAGGTAATGGAGAGAAATGCTCGAGCCTGATATCTGAGATCAAAGGGTTGATTTGATATGTAGGAGGAATAATCATCAGTCTTCACTTGATTGCATTTCATGAATGAATGTGCTATACTTTGAAAAATTGAATATAAAGGCTATGATGAGAAATAGTATGGTTTGTTATTGTTGCAGAGAGAAGATGGTTGGTGCAAATCTTTACAAGAGCAAGTTAGAAGCCCTCTCGGAGCTGTGAATCGAACGGATTTTTAATCGCAAGTAGGTTTCAACGGAAATCTTGTTCCGCCGTATAAAGGGAATACAACATTGGTTTTACCTGTGTTGGCAAAGAGCGGAGGTTTCCTCCGAATTTAGGTGGTAACACGGACAGTAATGTTCGCCCTAAGTCAAGTTTTTGACTTAGGGCGTTTTATTTTGAAAGGAGATTGACATGGAAGCTCAGGAAATGCGAAAAACCTTCATAAATTATTTCTTGGAAAGAGGTCACAAGGAAATCCCATCGGCGTCATTGCTTCCTGATAATGACCCGAGTGTCTTATTCACAACAGCAGGAATGCACCCGTTAGTACCATACTTGCTTGGTGAACGGCATCCACAGGGGAAACGTCTTGTTGGTATTCAAAAATGCCTCCGCACAGATGATATTGACGAAGTAGGTGATGAGTTTCATCACACCTGTTTTGAAATGCTCGGAAATTGGTCGCTCGGGGATTACTTTAAGCAGGAATCAATAGAGATGAGCTACGAGTTCCTGACATCTGTACTGGGATTACCATTAAGTAAACTTGCGGTTACTGTTTTCGGTGGATATAAAGGTATTCCAAAGGATACCGAAGCCTATGAATGTTGGAAAAAGGTCGGCTTAAATGACTTCCAGATATTTTATGGCGGGATGAAAGAAAATTGGTGGGGACCAGCCGGTAAAACCGGACCATGCGGACCGGATACAGAGATATTTTTTGATACCGGGAAAGCGCCTTGTAGTAATAATTGCAGCCCCCTCTGTGATTGCGGACGTTTCGTTGAAATATGGAACAATGTATTCATGCAGTATAACAAAGACAGCGAAGGTAATTTCACTGGTCTAAGCCAGAAAAATGTAGACACCGGCATGAGCCTTGAACGCATTTTAGCCATATGCAATAATGTTTCAAGCAATTACGAAACTGACCTTTTCGAGCCGATTATATCAAAAATCGAAAAACTAACCGGCGTTTTACGTTCGAAAGATACAATAAGATATTTGCGAGTCATTGTAGACCATATGAGAGCTGCGACATTTGTTATCGGTGACCCGAAGAGGGTTGCACCATCAAACACAGAACAAGGATATATTGTCCGCCGGCTTATCAGAAGAAGTATCCGGTACATCAAAAAAATAGGTGTAATGAATAATATATTGCATGAAATTGTTGAAACTGTTATCTCGGATAATTCATCGGTATACCCTGAACTTAATGCAAATAAGGAATTCATTCATGAGCAGGTTGAAAAAGAATACTTGTCTTTTATCTCCACTCTTGATAGAGGAATTAAAAAGGCGGAACAGTTTTTCACTGATGCTTCCGATGGCGGAAGTTTATCTGGGGAACTGGCTTTTAAGTTGTATGATACCTTTGGTTTCCCGATTGAATTTACAGAAGAACTCGCCAAGGAAAAAGGAATCACAGTAGATATTGATAGTTTTAAAACAAAATATCTTGAACACCAGGAAAAATCCAGAAACAGTACGGACGGTAAATTTAAAGGCGGCCTTGCAGACCATAGCGACCAGACAACGAGATTGCATACAGCGACACATTTGTTGAATGCCGCCCTGAGGCAAGTATTAGGTGATGATGTTTATCAAAGGGGAAGCAATATCACTGCGGAACGGCTTCGTTTTGATTTCTCATTTGGCAGAAAACTCACTGATGATGAGCTTCTTAGGGTTTCACAAATAGTAAATGAAGCAATTTTAAAAGGTATCCCAGTATTATGTCAGGAAATGACCGTTGATGAAGCAAAAATATCAGGAGCGATAGGAGTATTTGACCAAAAGTATGGTGAAATAGTAAAAATCTATTCTATTGAAGGTTATTCAAAAGAAATTTGCGGAGGTCCACATGCCTTGAATACGCATGAACTTGGATCTTTTAAAATAATTAAAGAAGAAAGTTCATCTTCAGGAGTTCGCAGAATTAAAGCCGTAATAACAGTTCCTACAGAGTAGAAATACTGTTCGCGCTGCAAATTTGGCTCCATGCCCTCGTGGCGGTCGGTATTGTCAAAAGAACGTCTTACGTCTCCGTGTTTTGCCGGGTCTTTCTATCGAAGCGCCGGTCGGATTCCCACCACAGGGGATAGAAATAGGAAAAAAAGAGGGCTGACATCATTGGTGAGATAAAATTTTCCCTCATCTGGTGAACGCCCCCTTCTATTTAAATACCGGCAATTTCTGTTAGTACCCAAAAATTTAATCTGAATAACTACTTTCGATATTTTCATACTTTCCATCACCGTCAAAATCAGTCCACACTTCTCCATCCTCGTCAAAATACATCTCAAGTTTTCCGTCGCCGTTTGTGTCCATACCTTCACGACCTTGCGAATCAACGGTAAATCCGTTTTGTGATTCAAAACCGGTAGAGTTCTGATAGTCTGAAGGGGGCATTTGTTGGCTGGCTGACTGTTCTGATAAGGACAGGCGTTCTTCCATGCGCGCTGTTACCTTATCTCGGAACCAGGAGCGCGCGTCTTTCTGTGTGTCAGCCGATGCAATTGTCCCCGTAAAAGGTCCCACTCCGTAGGCGGCATTGAGAGTTCTATCGGATATCAGAACGGTGTCTTTAGTGGCTTTCAGCGTGAAGCCATACGGAAATTTTTCCCCATCGCCTAAGCTTCTGTTATCTTCCCACATGACCTTACCGTCATACATCTCCTTATACGCCGCCTGAGAGATCGAATACGCGTCCGTAAGAATTTCAGACTGCCCCGTGAAATTAACCAGGGGTGCCAAATCCACATTTTCATTTTCAACCTTCACGGCAGACTGTTCAAAGGGCTGTATCTCAAAAGTAATATTATCGCTGATACTGTCACCCATTATGCCGCCCACATATGATTCGCGGCCGGTTCCCAATTTGCTGAAATCCATATCCACGGCAACCAGCGCCCGTCCCTCGTATTGGCCGAACATATCCTCGCCGCCTTGCTTCCAGGCAATAAAGTAAAGCGTGGCTGTCATATCAATAGTGCCGTTATTGCCAACCGGAACAGCGTAAGAAAAGTTTTTTGTGTCCGTTACCTCAATCTGCCAATAAGGACCGATAGCAAGAGTATCATCTGCCGCTTCCTTCTTAACCTGTGCGATACCGGGTTGCTCGTTTCCCGGCGTTTTCCTGGCTGCTCCGCCGCAGCCAGGAAGGATCGCTGCGACGCAAATGGCCAGAGCGAGCAGTCCTGAGTAAAACAACTGAGTCTGAAATATTGCTCTTTCATCTGTCACCTCCGAGATTTCTGGGCAGAGCGCAAAAAGGCGCTCCTCCCCAGTTGATTGTCCATTGAATTATTCCATGGCATCGTAGGTCCGCACCGTCATTAGAACGGCCGCCTCATGGATTGCCATGCCATAGCCGGATGCGGTCTGCGCTGAGGTAGTAGCTTTGGGCATGAAGTTGCCGGACGAGTCACCCTTGATAATACCGAGCTTTGACATGTACTTGGTCCCGTCAACTGCCCAGGAGGAAATATCCTTTTGGTCCGGGAAGTCCTTGACGCCCTTGACGTTGTAATCCGCGTTCGGTGCGATGGCCTTGATTGCCCGGCGGCGCGTCATCGCTTACTATTTCTGATAGGGGTGCATCTCTTTCACGGGGCGTCCGTTTCCGCTTTAGCATATCGAACCATTTCAAAATTCACACCTCCTGTATATGAAGTTTTGATCTGAAGTAACAAGCCATGGTTATAGATTGAAACATCTGAGCAAAATCGTCGATTCATTCGCAATGGCAGAAATGATCTCCCGAATGGCAATGGGCGTACCTTTTTCAAGTGCATAAATACAACGATTCTCATAATGCTGTAGTGTAGCCGTATCAACGGGTGCCTTCAGCCAGCATTTCCTTGCGCCGGCAAAATTACCAACCGCCACACGGCGCATAATACCGCGAATGTCTGTTGTGCCTTTTTTTGCACAAGAGGGATGCTCGCAAAAACGGCAGCGCAACGCCTGTCGCATCACATGCCGCTGTGCCTCAGGATAGGTTTCATATAGCTGTGCCGATGTGAAGGGTTTTTTGACCAGCCGGATGTAGTTCTTCATACCCTCGCGCCAGACATAAGGTTCTTTCCCGAGCTTTGAAAGCAGAACGTTTGCTGCCGTAAGGCCGGAGGTGGTAACGGTAGGAGTTCCCGTACCCATCACGGTTGATTCTCCGCAGCAAAGCAGATTGTCCCATTCGGTGCGAATATGCAGCCGGTGGAACATATGCTGCCCCATCATCTGCTTTGGCCCTGCAACAGCACCGCCATTTTTCAGGGTATACCTTTCGATTGTACAGGGTGTGGCCACTTCTGAAAAACGAACAGCCCGGCCAAACCCGGGGAACCTTTTTTCCAACACAGAAACCAGCCTTGCCTGCTCCTGGCTTTTCTTCTTCTTATAAGCAACGGCATCCGACGAATCCCATTTTTCAAAGGTTGGCCCGATTGCGACGACGGTATGCTCATCTTCAGCGCAAAGGGTCCTGTCTTCAATGCTTTGTATGTATGCCGTCACTTCGCTTTCATCGAGGTGATCGGGATTGCACACCAGCATTTCTATGGGCTGTGTATCTTCCGGGATCACATTCCTGTCAACCACGGCATACAACACCACACTCGGATAAGTAGGAACCTGCTTTCTAGCCCATTCTCTGCGCTTTGGCTTTGTGTACCGGGGATCGATGAGCTTGCCGTAAAGGTTCCATACGGTTCCGGAATATATGATATAAGGTGCTTTCAGCACTGTGCCATCCTCCAGCTTAACCCCGGCTGGCTCTTCATTTTCAAAAAGGATGGAGGTCACTTCGTGATCCAGCAGCATATCTCCGTCGTTTTCCTCAATCACCTTTTCCAGCTTACCCGGCAGGAACAACGTAGAACCTGCCGGATAAAAGCTGCCGCCAACATGGTTGTCCACAAACATAACAGCAGCCAGAACTGCAGGCGCTTCCTCAACCGTTGCATAGCAATAAGTGGAAGTGAGTTTGTCAAAAAAATTAAAGAGTTCCGGATCAGAAAAATACTTCTTCAGTAAGCTTTTTGCGTTTTTAAACAAATACCCCAAAAATTGAATATAAGACAAGGGGTTACGAACCATGCTTTTCAATGCGGTCTTCGGATTCGTTTCTTCAGCTGAGGCGTAGCTGGGATTCTCCACCATGACATGCTGGTATATTCTCAACATGTCGTTATAGAAACGGTGAATGTTCTCCTTTTCTGATGGGAAAACCTGCGACAGCTCATCCGCAAACTTTTGTACATCGGGCCAGAAGTAAATTCTTTTTCCCTTAAAGTTAACACAGTATAAAAGATCGTGCTGAATGATATCAATGGGTTCCTCAAGGCAATTGAATACAAACCGGTGAGCGTTGAAGCCCTTTTCTCCGAAGCCATAGAGCATGGCAGAACCCACATCGAAAACCACGGAGCCCCGCTTGAATATAGTGCAGGAGCCCCCAGGGTTGTAGCTTTTTTCAACCACAGCGACCTTCAGGTTTCTTTTGGCAAGAAGGCTTCCTGCGGTTAATCCGGATAAGCCGCCGCCTATAATGATGACATCATATTGCATGCATTTTCTCCTATATGTAGAGATAGTAGCTGTTCAGCAGGTACTGCTCCTGATATTTATTGGCCATTGCGAACAGAGTGCTTTTTACATAATTATTATCATTGTTTCCCCATTCCAGCTTGTGCAAAACATCCTGAAATCGTCTTTTTTCTGTTGTCGAAGCCTTGTCTTTAAAATATCCCCAGACATGCTGTGCTGCATTGATAGCGTTCCCTTTTTCTAGAGGGGTTCTCAGTGCGTCTTCGATCAAATGGTACATTTCTATTGCCGGATAGGTATTTTTATCTTTCAACAGTTTTCGAATCGCGTTGTAATGCTCAGCTGATCTTTCAAGGACGCTATATTTGTAGTGCGCCCATTCATTTTCCAGTATGCTGATTTCTAAGTTCGAAACACAATGAATGCACTTCAATGCAGACAGGTTTTTATCTTTAACCTCCAGTATAATATCAATATTCCTGTTGGATATTTGATGATAGAATTCAAGGAACGGATCGATTGCGATGAAATCAGAGTGTGCTCCCCGCTTTTTGTCAGGATGCTGCTGCGAATAATGAATTTTCTGGGGGCCATCTTCCCCGGACCAGGTTTCGGAACACCTATGAATCCAATCAAATTCACTGCCATCTTCACCCGCAGGGTTCACAGCATGATGCAGGTTGTCAAAAACTGCAGGAATACCAGTGGCTGAAGCTGTTATCAGCACATCGTCAATGTTGAATATCTTATCATCGTTTTCCAGAACCAAGCGGCTTTTTACAGCGGGGTTCAGTTCCTGGTATCGTGATACAAAACGTTTTATCGCCTGGTTTTTATCTCCATATGCTCCACCAAGATGAAGGATTATTTTATGTTCTGCTCCAACTCCCAGGCTATCTAATACCCTGGTGTGATATTCGAGATCCTGTACAGCCCTTTGTGCAACTGATTCATCAGGGGAGTTCAGTACAGTGTATTGGCCTGGATGCATGGATACGCGCATACCTGAATTCTTAATTTTTGTTCCAATTTCCGCAAGCTTTTGTGCATATAAAGCTTGCCATGGTAGATTTGCAGCTACACTTGAACCAAATGGAATTAAATCGGAGGAGATACGAAAAAGACTGATATTGTTTCGAATATTATACTCAATAAGTTGATTCAGAGAGTCTAAATTAGACGCAATAAGGGATAACAACAGCTGTTCATTTGCATTCCTCAGAATACAGCTTTTCATCTTGCTCCCGGGTCTTCCAAGAGCAATGCAGGCGTAACCAATCCTCACATGCTACCCTTTCTATGCTCTGACTTCTTACAAATGCCAATCAAGCAAGCATCAAAAATGATGCCCGAACAGGCTTCTTCGTGGCATGCTTCATATAACAGCATACCACTATTTATTCCTTTAGATCATAAGCTGAAGTCAATTGAAAGTCAAGACCTCATCCACATAGCAGGACGAACTCCGCCTGTACATCTGCCATCGGCGATATTGCCTTTCAATATATTGTTGCCCTGGATACCTATATTACCGTCACCATGGACGTAACAGCTTTTACATTAACACGGCCGGGCGACCTTATTCTTTTGCTCTGCATTTTCTTTTTTCAATCTTATTGAACGAAGTATTAATCCTGCTCCAAGAAGTATAACAACAGAGACAATGCCGAAATTCGTATCCATTAAAAATTGCCGTCCCGGAGTAATTGCTGAATTCCAGGAAGCAAGTATATATATAAAAAGTATATCTTCAACAACATGCACTATCAAGCAAGGCCAGACTGATTTTGCCAGGCGGAAAAGTTCGACGTACATTACCGACCACAGTATCATGATGATTGTTGCTATGACGCAGACTGTAAATCTACTATAGCCACCCATTATTCCGCCCTCCTCAAAGAAGCTGTCGGGCAGAAATACCATATAATATGCATAATGCCAGGATGACCAGATAAAACCGTTAATCAAATAGATAAGCCAATCATTCAGTTTTAAAGAAATTAATTTCTGGGCAAGAAATCCCCGCCATGGAAGCTCTTCGAAAATCTTCATAAAGAATAGTTGAAGTAATACTATCGTGAGCGTTGAAGCTGTCATTTCAAGCTTCAGTAATTTATAATTGATGGATTTTGTAATAAAGCCAACTATTAATAATAGAATACCTGCAACAGGATAAATTCCAATCGAAAAAAGATACCACTTCCAGCTTTGTTTGAGGTTAAGCTTCAATCCTCCTTCTTTAAAATCCCGTGAAAGAAGTCTTAGAATAAACGCTGTTAGAAGCGGGAGGACAAGCCAAACTAATTCCCCCAGAGAACCTCCATCAATCCGGCCCCCTCCAGCTTGCTGTTTTGTGATATTATCAATCGCAACTCCCAACCATCCACACAAAATGGTGATTGCAGAAAAGATAAATATGTCAATAATAATTCTCTTATTGCCTCTTTCTTCGGTTTTATTTGAAATTACTTGCATATATCCCCTGTAATCCTGCCTTTCTTCTTTTCTTGAGCCATAATATCCATATCCTGTTAAATACTTGAAAGCCTTACGCCCTTACTCCCTCCTGATAATATCTATCATCCATTCGCTCTTTGGGCATGGAGCAGAAGGATCCATCGCGATCTGTTCGGCAATGCCCTGGATGGCACACCAAAAAGCGATAGCCAAAGCGTAAGGGTCTCCTTCCCTGATGGTGCCATTTGCCTGCCCCATCTTGATCATCTCAGTGGATGGTGTGAACACATCAAATTCCTGCAGTAATTCTTTTACATACTGAGGCGCTGCCTCATTGTAATGAGCCTGATTCATAAGTACAAACATTTTTGCTGAAAATGGTTCCGTCTCCAGATAGTGAAAAAGCTGCTCTACCGCAATCTTAAAAAACATTAA
Source organism: Thermoclostridium sp. (assembly GCA_017995215.1). GTDB lineage: Bacteria > Bacillota > Clostridia > DSM-8532 > DSM-8532 > JAAYJG01. Next base: position 11,818 of record JAGOJH010000021.1, on the reverse strand, counting down.
CGGTTCTATTTCCTTATTTGCCACCATACTCATCGGCTGCTTTACTCCAAGCTGAATCAGCTCTTCATAAAGCTTCTCCTTAGATTCAAAATAGTGGAAGAGCAGCCCCACACTCATTCCCACCTGATCGGCAATATCTTGAATTCTCGTTGCGGAATAGCCCTTCCTGACAAATAAATCAAGCCCGGCCAGAAGAATCTCTCTTCTTCGTTTTTCCTTCTGTTGTTTTCGTATTTGCATTGGTTGAATACCTTTTCATTGAATTTATATTCAATATGTTACTATATGATATCCCACTTGTCAACACCAATGGCAATACCCTCATCGAACAACGTCTTCGCTGAACGGGTTTGTCATGACCTTTCTTGCCCTGGTCATGATGCTAATTGCAATTTTCACCATTGCTTTACGATAAAACATATTATTAATTTTGAAAACCATGGTATAATGTCTATGAGATGAAATCTCAACCATATTGAGGAGGTGTGTTATGGACGTTCTAAAATTAATTACTGAGCAGATGAATAATCAGGGCACATTAAGCAAACTGGGCCAGTCGGTTGGGGCAGAACCCTCTCAGGTACAACAGCTTGCCAAACTTGGTATGCCGGCATTATTACAGGCATTAGGACGCAATGCGAGCACGTCTGAAGGAGCCGCTGCTTTGGCTGGTGCACTGGACGATCATAAAGATGACAATGTGGCGGATGTTGATGGCTTCTTAAGCAATGTTAACACTGCTGATGGCGCAAAGATGCTGCAACACATCTTCGCAGGCAAAAATGATATGATTAAAAGCAAACTGGCAAATCAAACGGGGTTGAAATCAAACCAGGTATCCGGTCTGTTGTCTCAAATGGCACCATTGTTGTTAGGTGCATTGGGTCAGAAGAAAAAAGAAGAGAAGCTGGATGCATCAGGGATCGCCGGAATGCTCAGTGGCTTGGCAACGCAAGGTGGAAACAATGGCATTATGGGTATGGTATCGAACCTGCTGGATTCTGATAAAGATGGCGATATCATGGATGATGTTGGAAATCTGTTAAAGGGCTTCCTTAAGAAATAACAAGCATGAAATTTTAACTCCTGATGAGAAACATAAAATCATCTATTTCCCAGAGTATTGAATTACCAATAAAGCTTTTCAAACAACATAAAGGACTTGCATGAACTGTGCAGGTCCTTTTTGGTTCTCCAGGTCTGTTAAAATCGGTGTCTGTGGTCCTGTCACTTCAACAGAAAAAAACCTGCATGCATGATGCAGGTTCGATTGTTTTCTTCACGGTTTTATTCAAAAAGCTCTGAGGCCTTGTGCATTCGGTTCACCACGTCCACTCTGAACGGACATCTGCTTTCACAGGCCCCGCATTCTACGCAGTCTGAAGCCTTAACCATGAGTGCATCATACTCCTGCTTCAGGTTTTTTGTAACCCCATACTGCGCTGAAGATACCAGACTGTTCACACGGCCCACATCAATACCCACAGGGCACGGCAGGCAATGGTTACAGTATACACACATGCCTTGCGTATCTTTCTGGATAATGCTTAAAGCCTGATCAAAGCTTTTTTCATCTGCTGACGCTTCCAGATAACGAAGGGCAGCCTTTAGTTCATCGTTGCTTTTTACTCCAACAACCACCGTTGCTACCGCTGGTTGAGACAATGAATAGTGGATGCATTGCAGCGGCGTTACCGGTATTTTCTCTGTGAAAACAGCACCGCCTGCATAGGTCTTCATGGCGACCACTCCTACCCCCTCTGCAGCACAAAGATGAAGCAATTCTCTCTTGCCTTTAACATCCCAGACAATATTAATCGGATGCATCAGAACATCCACAACATCATCCTTTATGGCCTGTGCAGCAATATGGGTGCTGTGCCCGCTTAAGCAGATAAAGCGAACCTTTCCGGCAAGCTTCAGCTTTCCTGCCAATTCATACAGGCCATTTTTACCGATGACATTTTGATAATCATCTTCTTCATCAATATTATGTAAATGTAATACATCCAAATGATCGGTATCAAGCCTTTTCAACAGGTCATGAAACAGGTCCTCACATTCCTTGTAATCCCTTGACTTTCGATACTGTCCATTGGTTTCAGCAATCCCTAAATGACCAGCTAAAATGATATCATTTCTGTGCCCCTTAAAAGCGGCCCCGAAGTTATCTTTAACCTCTGGTGATGAAGCAAGCATATCGAAGTAATTCACGCCGTGATCAATCGCTTCATGAACAACAGAGATCACTGTTTCTCTGGAGACATTCGATTGTAAATATTCCATGCCCAACCCTATGATACTTACTTTTAGCTCTGTATTACCCAATGTTCTGTATTCCATTCGTATCCCTCCAAATTCAATACTTCTTCACTTCCAGATATACCTTTTTATATCGAATCCATTGACCTGAAGTTTGAACTCTTTTCATTCACAACCGTAGAAGAACTTACGTTCTTATTGTAACACATGGAAGGTTGCGTTACAATATTTAACATAAAACAAGTTCCAGAGCTGTTTGCCATTCATCCCAGACCTGCATTGAAAGCGTGCGGCTTTTAAAACCTGATATGAAAATTTGGAGGATTATATGGAAGAACAATTGTTATTTACAAGCCGGTCGGAATTCAGACAATGGCTCGTGAATCACCATGTTGCCGGCAAGGGGGTCTGGCTGGTTTTCGGAAAGAATGGCAAGGAAAGCACCATAGGGCCTGAAGTAGCTTTAGAGGAAGCCCTGTGTTTCGGCTGGATTGATGGTCAGATCAAAAGAGTGGATGAAACGAAATACATGAAGTGGTTCTCTGCCAGAAGAACGGACAGCGTATGGTCGGAAAAGAACCGTAAAACAGCGATGGAGCTCATAAAAAACGGGTTTATGACTGAAGCGGGAGTTGCTGCTATTGAGCAGGCAAAAAAATCAGGGAACTGGGATGTCCCGAAGCAGGAATTCACGGAGGATCAAATTAAAATATTGGAGGAAGCCTTATTTGGCCATGAACCAGCATACTCAAATTTCATGAAGATGTCCTTTTCAGTAAGAAGAACCTATACGCTGCTCTATCTGGATGCCAAATCGGAAGCTACTAAGAAGAAACGCCTGGAACAAATTGTTGGCAGGCTGAATGAGAATAAAAAACCCATGTAGTAGTCTACTTTTTGCCCGTGAAGTCCAGGTACGTAGTGATTATATTATTCATTATCTCTGCGATTGGTATGGAAGCAGGGGGACAGTTCCCCTGCTTCCACCTGCATCTGTCATCCTTTATAAGCAAACAATCGTTTTATCAGCTTTCCCGGCGAGGCCAGCATTCTCTTGAACAATGTCAGGGCCAGCGTACCTGTCTTTTTCACAAAGTGAATGAACATCCCGTCGCTGCCAAAGGGATTGTCTTCGACCAGATAGGTCCAGGTGGAGGATGGCCCCTTCAGCCCTTCCTTCTCCAGGTCAATTCCTTTTTCAGTAATGTCAGCTTCCTCAAAGCACCTGATGATTGCTTTATTGGTAGTTTGCAGATGCTCGTTAAATAGTGGAATGATAGTCATATGAAACTCATCCATGGGGTTTTTGCCGGCAAAGCCTGTCAGATGAATACCTTCACGGATAGCACTGACCTCGTCCAGATAATAAGCCCAGCCTTCATTCAGATGGTAGAGCACAATTTCCCGTTCAACCCTCTGCATCACTTCTTCCCCATACAACTTTTGCAGGGATTGATAACGGGGATGGCTTCGCAGAATGCTTCCCTTACCCAGAAGCAGGGCATCCTTCTGTTCCGATATAATCCGCCTCTGGTGCTCCAGAATATAATTATACTTTGTCAGGTTTTTCCGAATCTCCAGGTTCTGGCCTTCAATCACCCTTTGGATATGTTCTATCGATTGCGCAAAAACCTTTTCATCAATAGGGCTGTCCTGGCGCAATTCTCTGTATTTTTCAGGAAGGGCGTTGATGAGGCCAAAGCGTTTGAACAGCGGATCCTCAAGGCTGATGAAAAACCTCGTCGTTCCCGGGTCTCCCTGCCTTCCGGCCCTGCCCCGAAGTTGATTGTCAATCCGCCTGCTTTCATGTCGGTTGGTGCCGATCACATAAAGACCACCCAAACCAACAACGTCGTCCCTTCTTCGTTCATTCTTCCCGCCAAGGCGGATATCGGTGCCGCGACCGGCCATATTTGTTGAAACAGTCACTGCCCCCAGGTCTCCGGCTTGCGCAATCAACTCCGCTTCAATTTCATCGTTTTTAGCGTTCAGAACCCTGTATTGAATCCCCTTTTCCTTAAGCAGCCCGGATAACCTTTCAGATTCTTCGATGCTTGAGGTACCTATCAGAATGGGTCGGCCAGTGGCGTGAACCAAGCTGATTTCCTTTACGAGAGCCTGCTCCTTTGCCCGCCTGTGGGTGAAGATTAAATCGGGTTCATCCACACGGATACAAGGGTGATGGGTTGGGATTTGTACGATGTCCCGCTTGTAAAGGCTGATGAATTCATCCCGCGAAGTTTGTGCCGTGGCGGTCATGCCGGATAGTTTTGTATACAGACCCATATAGTTGGCAACGGTTATCGTATCGAGGATTCTGCCTCTTTGGCCGGAATTGATCCCTTCCCTGGCTTCCACCGCTTCCTGCAGACCATCAGGCCAATGCCGTTTTTCAGCAACCCTGCCGGTAAACTCATCCACCAGTTCAATTTGGTTATCCCGAATAATATAGTCCACATCCCGTTTGAGTAATACACGGGCATGCAGAGCACAGTTGATCAAGGTTAACCATTCATAATTCTGCTCTTCGTACAGGTTGATTCCGCCCAGGCTTGCTTCAACCCTCTTAAGGCCTGCTTCTGAAAGAGTTACATTGCGCTCATATTCATCCAGTTCATAGTCGGTGGCAACCAGCGTTGAGATGATTGCTGCAGCGCGTTTTGTACGGTCTTCCCGGTCCTGCGTATTTCCTGCAATCACCAGCGGTATTCTGGCTTCATCAATCAGAATGGAATCGGCTTCATCTACGATAGCGTAGTGGTAACCTCTGTGCACCCTGCCTTGCAGTTCAAAACATCTTTGATCCCGCAGATAGTCAAAACCGGCTTCCTTTGCCGTTACATAGGTTATGTCGGCCTGATAGGCTTTTTTTCTGGCGTCCGGGCTCATTTCTTCCTGGATGTACCCGACCGAAAGCCCCAGGAATTCGTACACAGGCCCCATCCACAAAGCATCCCGCTTTGCCAGATAATCGTTAAAGGTCAGGATATGGACACCTTTTTTATACAGTGCATTCAGAAACGCTGGTGCTACAGCTGCAAGGGTTTTACCCTCTCCAGTCTGCATTTCCACAAGCCTTTCCTTATGAAGAGCAATCCCCGCCAGGATCTGAACGTCGTAAGGCCAAAGGCCGAGGATTCTCCGGGAAGCTTCCCGCACCACGGCAAAGCTTGCAGGAAGCAGCAGATCCGATTGAATGCCCTGATTTGCTTTATTGCCCAGCTCTGCAGCAAAACCCTTTAAAACCTGATCCGGACAGTTTTTAAAATCTGTTTCATTTATTTTTTTCAGACATGCAGCATAAAAGTTTAGCTCCAGATGGTTTTTGTCATCTTCCATGCGAACCACCGGAACCTGTTTTTTTTCTGAGCCTCTCATCATAAACCTCCGCTTCAGTTATTCAGGGATAACATGAGCGGAAAAAATTTGAGACTGTTTGATGCGTTGGAACAAAACGAGCAACAACATACTGAACAAATATAGGATTTCCAAAGACAGGATGAGCTGATTGGATTGGCTGGACAAAGCCAGAACAACCAGCAACGGAACCACCGCGATTAGAACGGGAATCCATTTTCCGAGCAGATCAAAAATGTATTCTAACTGGTAACGGATGCAGTGGACTAACCTGGAAGAAGGGGAAGGCTTCATGAACCTGAGCATGGCTACAAAAGCGCAAATTAACGCTGAGTACAGGATTAACCCAAGGATCATGCTTCTCTCCCCTTTCCATTCATCACATTCATCAGACCACCACTTCTATAAGCAAGGCAGCTCCACTCTGAAGCCTATTGCCTGTTCCGACACAGCAACCTCTTGATTTTCAGCTTCAAAAGAACAAGTTCATTGTAAAGTCATACCCATTTTACCCCATTTCACCACGATAATCAATAACTCTGAACTATTTTCAGCACAGTGACTGCAAGCTGTTCTCTCTATTCCGTTGATGAGAACTCCGCATGAATAACGTCCATGACTCTGTTTTCAATAAATGAATGGAGTGTTTGCCCCAGTTCTTCGATTGCCGCCGCTGGAATAAACCCACCCGCCATGGTTTTGTGCCCACCTCCGCTGCCTAACCCATCCAAGGCTTTCATAATAATCCTACCGGCGTCGTAACCCGGTGTCTCATTTCGAACCGAAAACTTAACACCCGATTCTCTTTTTGAATAAACGATTGATAGCTCAACTTCCTTCAGCGACATAATAAAATCTGATATGGTTCCAATTAGGGAATCCGGGCAGTCAACCCCAAGGTAGGCAAAAGCAACATTATCATACAGCCTAATATTATTAATTGCATTGCTGTATGCTGTTAGTTCACAATACTGCAGCTTGTTCAGCTGAATCTGGTTTAGCAGACCAATATCGGCAGTTTTATAAAGCCTGTAGAACATTTCCAAGTCCAGTTCGCTGACACCTCTTGACAAATCAAGCGTATCAGTCTTGATGCCGTAGAGAAGTGCTGTGGCAATCGTTTGAGGCATATCAACCGCGTTCTCATAAAAGTATTCCGCGATGATGGAAGAACATGCGCCCACCTTTGGGCGGATATCTTCAAAAAGATACTGCACTTCATAAAAGACAGGATGGTGATCAATGGACGCGATTTCGTTTCCAATAAAATCAGTAACATTAGAGTTACCCTTCTGTGAATCGACGAGAACAATGAAGTCTGTTTCCTTCATGTCCTGAGTATCCAGAATATTCTTCAAACGGATGTCCAACAGCTCTACCATCCTGTTGGTGCTGTATTTTTCAATCTCACCCCGATAACAAATGACTGGTTCAACACCTTCATGCTTTAAAAGATATTGCAGACCGTATGCACTGGCAATTGAGTCGGGATCGGGTGAATTGTGCATTTGAATGAAGGCTTTATGTTCACCGGATTCGAATAATTCTGCCAGTTTTTTCAAATGGGATGTTTTGCTCGTTTTTACATCTGCATTCATGTTGTACTTCACCCTTATACCTTTTGGGTTTTGTTTTCATCATACCAGAAAATAAGGATTTTTCAAACAGAATCAATGACGTCATTCCAAAGCATTTTCAATTGATTTAAAAATGACATTACTGCTGATGGTTGCTCCGCTTATAACATCCACTTCCACTGACTGGGCCTTTATTGCTGAGTCTACAATTGCTTCTGCAGGAAGGCCTTTCCATAAAAAAACCCCCGCGTCCTTGCTGCGGGGGTTTTTTTATTTTGCTCTCTTTATCGTGAATGTTGCTTAATCGTTTAACTTGCATATCATCAGGTATTCTGTTTCGTCGGCACCGTCTGCGATGATTTCAAACCCAACTTTCTGATACATACGAACTGCATAGTTTTCTTTGTTTACCCCAAGCGATGTTCTTTTATACCCTTTTGCTTTTAACATTTCGAGCATCCGTCTCATGAGTTCTGTTCCAATACCCCGATTCCTGTACTCTTTGTATAATGATATGGAAAATGCTGGGGTGTGTTCATCCATATATCCATATGATTCTGAAATACCCACCCAAACCGCACCTGCAACTTTACCGTCCACTTCTGCCACAAGACAGTAATCATCGGGATGCGTTCCGAAATCTTTAATAGCCGCATATATTTGGGGATTTTCATAGATAATACTTTTCGGCACTTCTTTTGTATACCAATCCGGGATAAAGATTGCGTTATACAGAAAATCATCCAGTAAAGGATACTCTTCTTTTTTCATTTCTCTTATAATGTATTCCATCGGTTATTTCCTCCTGCCAGTATGTTATTGGAGATTAAGCTTTCAGTCTCATCTTCACCAGATTTTTACCAATGATGATGGGATGTATCTCCCCTTCATGATGTAAAAACAAAGCTAACACGATGTACTGGCCAAATCAAGGATAATGATAATAGCCAATGATGAATAGCATACGACCGGCGATAGACTACTTCGGCCAGTCTGGGCATAGTTCTTCAAGTGTAACGAGCTTTTTCGAGTTGTAATCGATCATGATCTGTATCTCTTTTGGGTTAACGCCAAGCTGCATCATGAATTCTCTGCATGCTCCGCAAGGTGCACCGCAGTTTTCATTCGGCATGATAGCAAGCACCTTTCTTATCTCACTCTCTCCATTGGTAATCATATTTGCCAGTGCATTCCGCTCGGCACACATTCCAAGAGATGAGCCCATGTCTATGCAGACGCCCACATAGATGTTTCCGCTCGCTGTCATGATAGCCGCTGAAACACATCCTGCCTGCATCGTTTCTGAAATTTTTCTGTCACGATGGACGTGTTTGGCCCTGGAATACAGTTCCTCCCATTGCTTATCTTCATCACAATCATTCCATTGTTTCCTTCCAAACACAAGCTGTCTGCCATCGATATCCTGAATGATGAATTCCTTATTGCCATAATCTGTAATGGAAACTTCCTTTACCAGAGTGACCCCTTTTGCTCTGAATTCCTCCTGCAGGCTTTCCTGTTCCACAGTAATTATATACGCATCCTCGCCATATCCATATCTTATTCTGTTTGGAATGACTTCTCCTTCAGCCCTGGTCAATATGATTTCTATGGCATCCCTATATAGACAAACATGCGGCTGTGCAACATCAAGGTACTTTACACATCGGAACCCCAGCTTTTGTACATAATAATCTGCTGTTTTATTCATATCATTTACGGGAAAAACATTCAATGCATTCATTATCTTCATTAAATCACCATACTTCCAGTAAAATATACCCTTAAAGTGATACTCGATATCGAGATTACAATAAGAGGATTTTTAGGCAATATCGCGCAAAGCTGTCAAGCGAACTTTGTACTATGCTACCTTTATAATTCAACCTTAACGCAGTTTCTACCACTTAATTTTGCAGAGTACATTGCTTTGTCAACACGCTCGAATGCCTCTTTAACCTCGTCATTTCTATTTATCTCGGTTATACCGATAGTGCAAGTGATATTACCAACAGTATCGAATTTTGCTTTGGAAATTTCTATTCTCATATTTTCAGCGATGGTCATAAGCTCCGAGGCATTTATATCATAGCACACGACTACAAATTCATCGCCGCCCCAACGTCCCATTTTTATGTTATAGGATTTCAAGAAATCACAGGAAATTGCAACAAAGTGCTTTAAAGTGATATCCCCTATGGAATGACCAAACATATCATTGACCTTTTTAAAATAGTCGATATCTATCATCATAATAGAAAGAGACCGTTCGTTTACTTTTTTATTTTCGATAGCGTTATATAACTCGGTTTCAATTCTGCCGTGGTTAAATACACCTGTCAAGGAGTCTTTTGAAGCAAGTTCTTCATTTTTTTTAAGAGTAGACAGTAATTCAACAGTATCTTCGTGAATATCCTGAACAATAAATACAAATCTGAAATCATCATTATTGTTTGTTTCAGCACGACTGAAAATCAACTTAACCCAGATATATTTACCTTCGAGATTTTGCATCTGACAGTCAAAAGACGTAGTTCTTCCCGGTGCAAGGTTCTTTTTCAGATAATCAGGCTCTGTGTGTTCAAGAAAGAGTGACTGGTCCTCAGACCAAATCATATTTACGATCATCATACGCCAGTTGGTGTATTTTAATTCATTTGCTTTCATCGGTTCATCAGAGATTTCCGTAACATTAATGCTGCTTGTTGTGTCTTTGATTAGGTCAACATACATGGAGAATAGGTATGTATTCTGAATACTATTCATTTTTTCATTGGTTAGGAATTCCTGTATATATTCGCTGTTATCAAGTTCGTCGAGAATGAGCATATAGATATTTTTATCGTCTAAAGGATATATTGTCATCTGAATTATATGTAGAGTATTGTCATATACAAGCTTTAATCTTTTACTGTATTTGCCATGGAATTTTCCGAATGAAGGAATAAAGACGTGATAATCACTTGCAATTCTCTTTAAACCGTTGTTAACGTTAAAGAACAGCTTTTCAATGAGGTCGTGATATTTTCCGTTTTCTTTGATTATATCTGAAAATATTCCCTTTTTGATAATAGACTTGTAGCTGTCAAGTTCAGCATGAATAATCAAGATAGCGTCTACTTGTTCTTTAAAAATTTCGAGAATGTCATCCGGTGTATAATTTTCTATTCTTTTCAAATCCATTTTAATTCCTCACTTTCGGTTGAGCGATGTACCATTCTTATCTCACCTATTTTCGGAGTTCACTTTTCAATCCTTCTAATATATTTTTCTACGCTTTTTTTCAGCGTAATACACATAAAAACTTCTGGTGCAATCGTGATATAATCATCTCTGATAAGGAATTTCCAATTGATCCCTTCAACGGATTCTATTGGCACAATCATCGGGGCACAAGCCTCTAGTTATTAGGTTCACTTAGGTTTCAATTACTTCCATTATACCCACCTATATATATGTTCAAACTATTAATACAAATTTCTACAGTATAACGCACCCATCAACAAAGGTTCATGTGTATCTATTACCTATTCACTTCTTATTTCACTAGTCAATTGGGTTGTAACAAACTCATAATCAAAAACAACATTAGAAAATATAGATTTGAAAATAATGAAATGTCGCAGCAAGGAACTGACCAATAGAGCAGGCGTGACCAGGCAGGCGATCCTATCCATAGAGAAGGGTGCCTACTATCCATCGCTGGAGTTGGCTTTTAAAATATCCAGAGTCTTTAATGCCGGTGTGGAAGAAGTTTTCTCCTATGAAGAGAACGATAAATAAATAATGAACAGAGAAGGGAATGGTTAAGCAGATTATGGCAAACAAATCGTTGATTCTTTTAATGTCCTATCATCACAAAAATACTGAGAAAATTACAAAGGTTATTGCAGATGTCCTGGATGCACAGATTAAATCGCCTCAGCAGATCAACCCGGATGAAATCGATCAATATGATTTGATTTCTATAATAGGCTGTTGCGCATAATGTAAAGATGACGAACAAAATATTATAAAATTATTTCTGCACAATTATACAATCATGAAACTCTCCTGTTAACTCTTTACAAGGCCAAATCCCATATTTTATTTCACTGATAATAAACCTATGCTTCCAATATAATTCTTTTAATTTTTCTTCTTTATGCGCGAATCCCCATTCAGGCACCTCTTTATCCAAAGTATAAGAGTTTTCATCTACCTTAAATTTAATATCAAGATGTGACTTGTCTAATTTTATTTGATTATGAATAAATTCGTTATATACATTTAAGGAAGCTATAAACATTCCACCTTTTTTTAGTGCTCTATATATTTCTCTTAAATATGCATCTATATCGTTTAAATTCATATGAGTAAAAACAGACCACATAATTATTATATCCTGCGAATCATCTTCTACTGGAAAGGTAACTTCATTAGCTTTTAGTTTGCCTTCTCTCGAATAAGCCCCATTATATACATCTATATAGTGAAACTTAAAATTATCTTTAAGTAGGGTCTACTGAAAAACAGTCTTTAAAATTATACTACGCATATAAAATGAATTGAAATTCGCACATTGAAAAAAGAATAAAAGAAATTCCGGAGCAGTTGCTCCAGATTCATCACTATGCAGTTTA
>JAGOJH010000020.1 GCA_017995215.1 Thermoclostridium sp. | reverse complement strand
ATTCATTGTTACACAATTTACTGGTTCCGGCAATAGTTATTCCCGGCCATGAACGCAAAAACACCCGCCCTGAAAGCGGGTGTTCATGCATGTATTATTGAGTAAGCCTGTAAGCCGGGTTCTGTATTGGATGATCATCTATCTAGGCCGGGCATTACTGCGCGGCTCAAGCCACCTCTGAGGACTGGCGGGCAGCCAGTGCGTCCTCATCACGGTGTTGCTCCAGGTGGGGTTTACAGAGCGTTCCCTGTCGCCAGGGAACCGGTGAGCTTTTACCTCGCCTTTCCACCCTTACCTCAGGAGAAAACACTTTAAAATTTTCCATTGGAAAATTTCTCTGCGTTTTCCCGTTAAGGCGGTTTATTTCTGTTGCACTTTCCTTCAAGTCGCCTTGACCGGGAGTTACCCGGCACCCTGCCCTGTGGAGCCCGGACTTTCCTCGTATACGGCCTTTCGGCCTGCACACGCGATCACCTGGCTTGCTCAATATGTAGTTGTAAGTCGTCATCTTCAGGTCCTGGAATAAAGGTTTCAGGACATACAATTGTTAGGTTAGGTTGATAATGCATTCTCAGCTGTTACCTGTATTCAAATATGTCCTGCCCATAGTGCTCGAAGATTATAACATCTTTGAACTGTTTTTTCAATACATCAGATATTCCCTGAATAAACAGTTTTTCGGTGTGGTAATGCCCGGCATCCACGGTAAAAATACCTGCCTGCAGCAAATCCTGCGCATCATGGTATTTCAGGTCACCAGTCACCAAAGCGTCTGGTTTTCGGGCTTTCACCGCCTTAGCATCACCGTCAAAGCTTCCGCAAAATACGGCTACCCTGCTGATGGAATGAGGGTTAATTCCACCGATAATGCGTACATTTGAAACCTGCAGTTTTTCCTTCACATAATCAATAAATGCTGCTGCGCTCAGCTTGTCTTTCAGTATTCCCACCTTGCCCAGACTGTATTCAACCATAGGCTGTTCCAGGCGGTAAACATCGTAAGCAACCTCTTCGTATGGGTGTGCTTTCAACATGCTCTCAATCACTTTATCCAGCCGTTCATGAGGCACTATAGTTTCAAGACGGTATTCACGAACAGCCTCCAGCTCTCCCTTTTGCCCAATATAAGGGTTTGTTCCGTCACCCGGTTTAAAGGTTCCCTTCCCTTCCACTGAAAAACCGCAATCACTGTATTTTCCGATCCATCCGGCACCGGCTTCAAAAATCGCTTTTTGAACCTGTTCCAGGCTTTTTTCAGGGATAAACACCACCAGCTTGTACAACGCTTCCCTGTATTGCGGCTTCAGACCTTCAATCTCCTGCAGCTCCAATGCTGCGGCAAGATAATTGTTCAGACCGTTTCGGGCAACATCAAAATTGGTATGTGCCGCGTACACACATATGTTTTCCCTAATGCACTGCGCAAGCATGGCGCCTGTTCCAAAGCCGGTATGAATGCTTTTCATCGGACGGAACAGAATGGGATGATGTGAAAGGATCATCTGCACCTTTTCTCTTATGGCAGTATTTACAGCTTCCTGTGTAAGGTCCAGGCAGACCAGTATCTTTTGAACCTCATTGTCTGGGTTTCCCCACTGCAAACCGGAATTATCATAATCTTCCTGCAAAAACAGCGGAGCTTCCTTCTCCAAAAAAGCAATAATCTCTTTACACTGCAAGCAGCTCACATCCTTCACACCATTGTCCAGTTCATCTTAACAGATTTATCTGAAGCTTTCAACGCATGCGATGGATGATTCATCTGCTTCTGTGATACTCTATCAGGTTTCCACGGTTACATAGGCCTCTTTCATTCTTTCCAGAAGATGCAGTTCTTTTTTAATGTCATTGGGATCCCGAAGGCCTGATTTTGCCATACCATGAGCAATCTTTGACTGAATGCGAATGCGTCTTTCCAGATAAGGCTTCAGCAGCGGGTCTTTTCGTTCAAACAAGAGCCTTCCGATATGATAGTGCAGGTCTTCTTCCTGCCGTATAATACCATCATATACAACACGAAGAACCACATAAAATCGTCCCTCATCCCAAACCAGAACCTCAGACTCTGTACGAAACCCCATTCGACACAGATATTCCCGCAGACACGCTTCGGTATAGACCGGCTGCAGAACAAGTGCTTTTGCCTGCTTCACAACCTCAGGAGATCCTTCAAGGATTTCCGAAATGACTACGCCCCCCATACCAGCAACAATAAAACTATCGCATTCCCCCTGCTTTACGGGCTCTATTCCGTCTCCAAGGCGAAGCTCTATCTTTTCAGTCAGAAGATACTTTTCAATATTCATTGCCGCCTTTTTTAGTGGCCCTTTTTTCACGTCCGTGGCAATCACCCTGCCGCATTTACCGGATTGTACCAGATAAATGGGGATATAGGCATGGTCTGTGCCGATATCTGCAGGCCTTTCACAGCCCTCAAGCATGGAAGCCGTTTGAAGCAGCCTTCCCTGTAAATGGATCATAAGGTCTCCCTCGTTCCTGAACATAAAAAAAGATGGATAATGATTTATCCATCCCTTTTTTTGGTGGGCCTTCAGGGACTCGAACCCCGGACCAACCGGTTATGAGCCGGTTGCTCTAACCAACTGAGCTAAAGGCCCAAGTGGCTCCCCAAGTTGGACTCGAACCAACGACCCTGCGGTTAACAGCCGCATGCTCTACCGGCTGAGCTATTGAGGAACGTCTAACAGTTAGCGCAAATAATATTATACTGTCCAAACACAGTTTGGTCAAGAAGAATTTCGCGGGTTGGTCTACATGATTTGTCATTAAAGAAATAGATGTTTCTTCGCAGGTGTATAAAAGGCAGACCCAAGCAGGTCTGCCTTATAAATTTCAAAAGATCAAATTTACAAGCTACCCTTTCTATTTTGTCCGCTTGTCAATGACCCTCTTGGCTTTGCCTTCGCTTCTTTCAATGCTCTTTGGTTCCAGCAGACGAACCTTACAGGATAACCCCAGCAAGCTTTCAATATTGTTTCGCATGCGCTGTTCTGCCTTTTCAACCTGCTTGACGGCATCAGAGAACATCTCTGGAGTCATCTCCACATGAACCTCAAGACTGTCCAGTGTGCCTACCCTATCCACCACCAGCTGATAATGCGGTGTGGCAATACCAAGTTCCAGCAGAGCGCTTTCGATCTGTGATGGAAACACGTTTACTCCACGGATAATCAACATGTCGTCGCTGCGTCCCGTCACCTTGCTCATGCGTACCTGTGTTCTGCCGCAGGCGCATTTTTCACCATTCAGGCGGCAAATATCCCTTGTGCGGTAACGGATAAGCGGAAACGCTTCTTTGGTGATGCAGGTAAATACCAGTTCCCCTTCTGATCCGATAGGCAGAGGCTCTTCGGTGACCGGATCAATAATCTCAGCAATGAAATGATCTTCCTGGATGTGCATCCCATTCTGATGTTCGCATTCAACGGAAACACCGGGTCCCATAATTTCAGAAAGGCCGTAGATGTCGATTGCCCTGATGCCCATCTGCTGTTCAATCTCTCTGCGCATTTCCTCTGTCCAGGGTTCTGCGCCAAACACACCAGCTCTCAGCTTCAGATCTTTTCTTGGATCAATCCCCATTTCGCGCATGGTTTCAGCAATGTACAGCGCATAGGATGGTGTGCTGGTTAAGATGGTGGAACCAAAATCCTGCATGATCTCAATCTGTCTTTTAGTATTCCCGCTTGATACAGGAATAACGGTTGCACCTATTTTTTCAGCACCGTAATGTACGCCCAGGCCACCGGTAAAAAGCCCGTACCCATAAGCCACATGAATAAAGTCTGATTTGTCGGCACCCGCAGCTGTAAGGCTGCGCGCAATAAGCTCAGCCCATGTATCGATATCCTTTGCAGTATATCCAACAACTGTTCTTTTTCCGGTTGTGCCTGTGGATGCATGAATACGCACCACATTATCCATGGGAGCAGCAAACAGTCCATATGGGTAGGTATCTCTTAAATCCTGCTTATAGGTAAAGGGCAATTTTCGAAGGTCTTCCACCGTTTTGATGTCACCTGGCTCGACCCCCCTGTCCTTCATTTTCTGTCTATAAAATGCAACATTGCTGTGAACCCGTTGTACCGTGTTACATAGTCTTTGTGCCTGTAATTCGGAAAGCTTTTCCCTTTCCATGCACTCAACCTCGGCATTCCAAATACCCATGACAGTTCCCCCATTCAACCATGATTTTTACAACAAACCCTGCAGTCGGAGTCTCCTCCGTCAGGTATTTACAGCATACATTCCGCCATCTGATAGCCCTCGTCAAAGGCCTTCAGATTCAGGTCCACAAATTTTCCCTTTACCGTTTCCCGGATTGCTTCATGCCAGAGTTCTCTTTTTATTTTGGTGCTGCTGGCCATCAGCCCCAACATGACAACATTCAGCACCTTGATGTTGCCCAGCTTTTTAGCGGCGTCCAAAGCGTTTATTGAACGGACATTGGGAAAAGCGGCATGGATTTTCTCTGTGATACCTTCGGGGTATTTTGTCTTGCCAATGATGACGGGCATGGGATCGATTTGTTGATCATTGATGATGATAACCCCGTCCTTTTTGGCAAAGTCTATCCAGCGAAGGGCTTCCAACTTTTCAAAGCAGAGCAGTATATCGGCTTCGCCTTTTTCAATAATTGGTGAATTCACGTTTTCGCCCACCCTGACATAGGTGATCACACTACCGCCACGCTGAGCCATGCCATGAACCTCGGACATTTTGACATCATACCCGGCCTTTACCGCCGCTGCCCCAAGCACGCGGCTGGTTAGAAGAGTTCCCTGTCCGCCTACGCCCACAATCATAATAGAAATATTACCCATTGCTGTCACCTGCCTTTTCCATCGCACCAAATTTACAAACCTTCATGCACAGATCACAGCCCACACACAGCGCATCATTAATGTGTATGCCACTGCCAGTATCGACAATCGCAGGGCAGCCAAGACGCATACATACCTTGCAGTATTTGCATTTATCGCTGTTTACGACGACCTGCCCTTTGTACTTCACTTTTTTCAAAAGCGCGCAGGGCCTTTGTGCAATGATGACCGATGGCTCTTCCACTGCTGTTTCCTCTTTGAGAACCTTGTCAAAGGCGTCCAAATCGAAGGGGTCGCATACCTTTACCCTGTCGATGCCAATGGCCTGGCACAGTTTCACCAGATCTACCTGACGGGTGGGTTCACCCTTGATGGTAAAGCCGGTGGTGGGGTTATCCTGATGACCGGTCATGCCAGTGATGGAGTTGTCCAGAATGATCACCGTGGAAGTTCCCTTGTTGTAAACAATGTCGATAAGCCCGGTAATCCCCGAGTGAATAAAGGTGGAATCCCCGATTACCGCAACAGTTTTCCCTGCGGCTTCGCGCCCCCTGGCCTTTTCCATGCCATGGGCCACACCAATACTCGCACCCATGCACACACAGGTATCCATACCCTCAAGGGGCGCCAGTGTGCCAAGAGTGTAACAGCCGATATCACCCGAAACGGTAAGCTTGTTTTTCTTCAAGCTGTAAAACACACCGCGATGCGGACAGCCTGGGCACAATACCGGAGGCCTGACAGGAACATCCTGCGCAAGGCCGGTGTTTTTTTGCTCGCCAGCGCCCAGCAGCTTCTCCCTCAGCAGGCTGGCACTGTATTCACCGAGCACTGGAAGCTTTTCTTTGCCAATGCACGAAATGCCTTTTTCCTTCAGTAAGCTTTCGATAATCGGATCCAATTCTTCTATCACATATAATGTCTTCACCTGGGAAGCAAATTCACGAATTAGTTTTTCAGGCAGCGGATGCACCATGCCAAGCTTCAGGAAAGATACCTCTCCAAAGGCTTCACGGGAATATTGATATGAAATTCCACTGGTAATAATACCGATATCCTTGTTTCCCCAAACAATTTGGTTCAATTCGGAAGTATTGGCGTATTCGGCAAGGCGTTCCATGCGCTCTTCGACAACGACATGACGCTTTTTTGCCATGCCCGGCATCATAACATATTTATTCGAGTCTTTTATATATTCCTTTAACGGCACATTATCCCTGTCGGCAAGTTCCACCAGGCTTTGGGAGTGGGAAATGCGCGTGGTTAATCTAAGGAAAACGGGGGTATCAAACCTTTCGCTCAGCTCGAAGGCTTTCTTCAGGAAATCCTTGCATTCCTGGCTGTCGGAGGGTTCAAGCATCGGAACCTTGGCTGCTTTGGCATAATGCCTGCTGTCCTGCTCGTTTTGAGAGCTGTGCATACCCGGGTCATCCGCGACACAGATCACCAGCCCGCCGTTAACGCCGGTGTAGGAAACCGTAAACAACGGGTCTGCCGCTACATTCAAGCCCACATGCTTCATTGCACAGACAGAGCGCGCACCGGCAAAGGACGCACCAATAGCAACTTCCAATGCTACTTTTTCGTTTGGTGCCCATTCTGAATAGATTTCATTATAAGTTGCGATGGTCTCGGTAATTTCAGTACTGGGGGTGCCAGGATATGCTGATGCAACAGTTACTCCCGCCTCATAAGCGCCCCGGGCAATCGCTTCGTTGCCAAGCATCAGTTTTTTCATTATATCTGTCTCTCCTCACAATATATTCTCTGTTCCGTGGTAAGTGGCTTAAATATATATTATACATGATTCGGCTGGTATGTAAATAGAATACTTCAGAACACCGTCAGTACTGAAGAGTAAAATATAGTACATTTATTCTTTATTTATATCATATGTTCTATATATTTACATCATCCATTTACACCTGATCATTGATTGATTGCCTTAGTCTATAATGATATAATCAAAAAAAAACCATGTTGCCTGACCTTTATGCAAAAAGGCAGTAGTATTATCATTGCGTTGGGAAATCAGAAATCTGATCCTTGATCACATTTAGAGCTAAAGTTTCACAACCAGGCAGGAATGTAAGTCATTTTATTCCAGAAAGGAGTTTTATATGGGAAAGAAACTGAATATTCCAATTCAAATCTGCTACCTTGGGCTCGCTGGACTCATGGCCATCGCAGCTCTGTTTTCACTGCTCAGAGGAAACATTCCTTATTTGCTTAGGGGAATCGTCTATTTGGCTGCCACATTATTTTTCGCATTGCATACATCCAAAGATAAGCTGATCTTCGGAGGGCGCCTCACTCCCATATCGGATTCATTAAGTGATGTTGTGAAAGGGAATCCGATAGTGGGGTTTCTTACCGGTATCGACAGCATGCTGGCATGGATTTTTATCGCTGTCAATGCTTACTATAATCTCTATTTTTATATGATCATTTCAAAAATCCCGGTCATTAATCTCGTAGGTAGTGTTATCGACTCGGTGTCATCCGTGTTGTATTACACTTTCCTCATCTCTTTGGTTTCGCTCTTTGCAAAAAAACAGTATGCCAGGATTACCACTCTGACGGGTGTCTACACAGCTGTGATGGCTTGCGGTTTTATCATAAGCTTTGTACAGGCTATATTTTCTTCTAATTTAACAAGTTTTTTCTATTCCAATATTATCGACATTCTGTTTTTTGGTTACTTGTTTGCTTTGTTTAACGAATATCAGGGCATGGAAAATGAAGATATGAGCAGTGAAGCCTTATAGCTATCTTTCTACAGCTCTCTAAGCATTTATAGTGGAGACAGGAACCTTCGTAAATTTTATACAAAGGCTCCTGTCCCTGTTGATAATATGGTGGTAATAATATGTCATGCAGACATCACCTTCTGAAGATACAGCATTTTAAAGGAAGCAGGTGGAATCATGAAAAATGTGCTATTGAAAGATACTTCTTTGACAGTATCACATATCAGCCTGGGCACTGTCCATTATGGAACGGTTATCGACGAGAAAACAGCCGAATCCCAGATGAGTTTTTTTACGGATAATGGCGGAAATTTCATTGATACCGCACATATTTACGGTGACTGGGTTCCTGGCCCCAAGGGGATAAGTGAAAGGATCATTGGTGCCTGGCTGAAAAAATCAGGACTAAGGCACAAAACCGTGATCAGCACGAAGGGTGGGCATCCAGACCTGGCGAAATTCCATGTTTCCAGGGCTACCCCAAAGGATATCCTGAAGGATCTGGACGAAAGCCTGCAGTTTTTGAATACCGATTACATCGACCTGTATTTCTATCATCGAGATAATCCTGATATTCCTGCTGAGGAATTGCTGGGTGTTCTAGAACAAGCCCGGGCGAATGGGAAGATCCGTTATTACGGGTGTTCTAACTGGCCCCTGAGCCGCATTCAACAGGTTCGCAGGCAAGACTTTCCGGGGTTTGTATGCAACCAGATCATGTACAGCCTGGCTGATATCAATGAATACAATATCAGTGATAAAACACTGGTGCTGATGGATCAAGAGCTCTATAGACACCATTGTGAAACAGGCCTGAATGTAATGGCATACACTTCTTTGGCAAAAGGGTATTTTACAAAAACAGCCACAGGACAATCCATTCCGGCACAAACAGCCAGATGGTATTCCAATGCGTCCAATGAGCGAATATTTGCAGAACTGACGCGTAAAGCCCATTCCCTCAATTGCAGTCTGTCAGAACTGGAATTGGCTTTTCTAATGCATCAGGGCTTCGTAACAGTTCCCATCGTATCCTTCAGCAGCCAGCAACAGCTGGAGCAGGGCTTGAAAAGCTGCGATTTGACACTGGACAGTGAAACAGTTGAAAAACTGAACAATCTGAAAAAATACGTCTACCTAGGAGCCGGCTCGGAAAGTCCGTTGAATCTGTAGAAACACGAATAAACATGTAAAATTGAGCGGAACTATGCGGGTTTCAAGCCATGGAAAGTAGTGTCTTATGAATAAATATGCTTTTCCGAACGGTCTCCATGCCTGCTAACAGGCTTTAAGCCAGGGTTTCCCTCGTGGAATCATCCCTGGAAACAAAGCTATTTCAGTGTAACGATAGTGACGCCAGTTTCACCCTCTCCGTACTTGCCAATACGGAAAGACCCTACATGGGCATGGGATTTCAGGAAATCCTGGATCCCTTTCCTAAGTGCGCCGGTTCCCTTGCCATGAATGATGGACACCTCATGCAGCCCTGCAATAGCGGCTTCATCGATATATTTGTCCACCTTCACCATGGCTTCCTCGATATTATGGCCCCGGATATCCAATTCAAGCTTCACACTGCCTGTTTTTACACCGGTTACCCTTGCGCTCTGGATGGTATCTGTCAGCTCCCTCTGCTCATCTACCGCACGAAGCTGGGTAACATGCACCTTAATCTTCATGATGCCAGCCTGAATCTGCACCTGTCCGTCTTTATCCGGCGCTTCGAGCGCTGTGCCCTTTTGGTTCAGGTTAAGAATCATGACTGTGTCACCGGCCTTAAGGTTTTCAGGAGGCTTTGCAAAGCCTTTGCGCGGCAGCACCGATTCGGCCAGCTGGTGATCCAGTTCATCCACCTTCTGGCGGATACTCTGCCTCACGGCCATCAGTTCCTGGTTTTCGATCATTTGCTGGTGGTTTTTTTCAAGCTCCTTCAGCCTGTCCATAATTTCATCGGCTTCCCGTTTTGCTTCGGTCAGTACTCTTCTGGCTTCCTGCCTTGCTTTGTTTAAAATTGCCTGTTTTTCGTTTTCCGTTCGCCGTTTTTCATCCTCTGAACTCTCCTTCAGCCGCTCAATTTCTTTTTTATCTCTTTCAGCCTGCTCCCGTTCCTTTTCAGCAGCCATACGGTTTTTCTGAATATCAGAAAGAAGCTCCTCAAACTGGATGTCCTCACCCTTTAAAAAGTTACGGGCTTCGCCGATGATATCGTCCCCAAGGCCCAGCCTTTTAGAGATGGCAAAGGCGTTGCTTCTTCCTGGTATTCCCACCAGAAGCCGGTATGTGGGACGAAGCGTTTCCACATCAAACTCGCAGCAGGCGTTCTGAACCCCTTCGGTAGACATGGCATATAGCTTTAATTCACTGTAATGGGTGGTTGCCATAGCCCGGATTTCCTTTTTTGTAAGGGTATCCAGGATAGCGGTGGCAAGGGCTGCCCCCTCAGTCGGGTCGGTTCCTGCCCCAAGCTCATCAAACAGAACCAGCGAATCCTGATCCACGTTTTTCAGAATCTGAACGATATTGGTCATATGGGAGGAAAAGGTGCTGAGGCTTTGTTCAATGCTCTGCTCATCGCCGATATCTGCAAACACCTGATGGAATATCCCCATTTCACTTTGATCGGCCGCCGGAATGTGTAGCCCGGCCTGGCTCATCAGCACAAAAAGGCCTGTGGTTTTCAGTGTTACGGTTTTACCGCCCGTGTTCGGGCCAGTGATCACCATTGTTGAAAAGGTTCCCCCCAGATCGATGTCGATGGGGACAACCATTTTGGGATCGATCAGCGGATGCCTGCCTCTTTTTATAACAATGCGGCGCTCCTGGTTGATCACCGGCTCCGTTCCTTTCATATCCAGACTTAACCGGGCCTTAGCAAATGCAAAATCAATTCTTGCCAGCTGATCGGTGTTTTCCCGCAGCATCCCGCCAATATTCGCCACCTCTGCGGTCAATTCCAGCAGAATGCGCTCTACTTCCTGCTCTTCCTTGCTTCTAAGCTGGCGGATTTCATTGTTCGCTTCAACAACTGCCATGGGCTCAACAAAAAGCGTAGCCCCGCTGGAAGACATATCATGAACCAGACCGGGGATCTGGCTTCGGTGCTCCTGCTTTACAGGTACGACATATCGATCTCCCCTGAGGGTAACCACGGCATCCTGCATATACTTTTTATTTTGAGCTGAATGGATGATATGATTTAATCTTTCCTTGATGGAATCCTGTGCACGACGGATGTTTCTGCGGATAGAGGCTAAAAGCGGGCTGGCAAAGTCAGATAAGGTATCTTCAGATTCGATGGATTGGGTCAGCCTTTCTTCCAGGGTTTTGTTCGTGCCAAGGCTGCCGCACAAAGCAGCCACAACATTGGTCTGAGCCAGTTCCATTTTATCCTCGGTCAGATAGGCCTTCAATCGCCGTGATGCGCGCAGGACATCGGCTATCTTCAATAGTTCTCCCGGGTTTAGCATTCCCCCTGCCTCGGCGCGGCGTATTTGTGAGCGGACATCATGAATGCCCCCCAACGGCGGTGAACCCTTCCTTAAAATACAGGTAACCGCATCCGTGGTTTCCTTCTGTTCGGATTGGACCTGTTCAAGCTGTGTAAATGGAACCAAAGCCAACGCCAAATCCTTCCCCAGCTGGCTGGATGCCCTTTCAGCCAGCCTTTCGGTTATTTTATCATATTCAAGAACTCGGAGAACCTTTTCAGTCATTTCAAAACCTTCCGTTCTATCATTCAAACTTGCTATAGCTTCAGCCCCGAACCAAATATTCATGGAATGCGCCAAAGCTTTGCTGGAATTCGCTTAATAACTGCTTAAACATTATATCATACCGATATTACTACTGGAAAGCTTTAGCGATGCAAACACTGATGCACTCTTTTTGTATAATTGTTTTTTCTCCTGCATATTATCGTCAAAGCATTGTCTGCCCTATTTATGAAGCGAAATTCATTATTCATGGTAAATCATCAAAATTTGCTTTAGCACTGAACCCAAATCCGTGTAAAAAAAAAACGGGCTTTTGCCCGTCTATTGCTGAAGCGCTTCAATTATACTTGCATACAAGGCCTGCGCCGCTTGCTTTTGAAACTGATATGTAACCAACTTCTCCAGCTCGGCTTTATTGGTCATAAAGCCAAGTTCGGTAATTATCGCAGGCATGTTTGTCTGTCTGGTGACGACCAGGTTGGGTCTGGGGAAAATCCCCCAGTCCTTTGTCTTTAGTTCCTTTACCAAATTCTTTTGTACGATTTGCGCCAGTTTCTGGCCATTCATCTTTTGATACGATGATGATGGATAATACAGGGTCATCAAGCCCTGGGCTGCTGTGTCTGGTGAGGCATTGTGATGAATACTGACAAACAGGTCTGCTTTCAGATGATTTGCAATATCCGCCCTGGTGTATAAACCTACATCCTTGTCTTCTGAGCGGGTCATGTAGACGGTCATTCCAGCCTCCTCCAGCATGCCCTTCAGAATTTTGGAAACCTGCAGGTTTAAATCCTTCTCCTGAACCTTTCCGGCCACAGCGCCGGGGTTGCTGCCCCCATGCCCCGGATCCAAAACAATCGTCTTTTTCATTGGTAAGACCTTTTCAATGTTTATCTCTTGTTCGTCCGGGTTTTGCTGTCCAATAACAGGGTGTTCTCCTGTTGTTGAAACATAAATGTCTTTTCCGCCCCAAAGGACTGCTGCTCCCAAATTCTCAGCGACATATCTCAGGGGGATCATGACTGTACCCTGAAACAATGTTGGCTGCGCAGGCATTTTTTCTACCTTCGTACCGTTGGCGCATTGAAAATTGTTCACATACATGACCAGTCTCCGGTTTTCAGATGTGATACGAATCATCCATTCTTCCGGATCCCATTGGAAGGATGCACCCATCCTTTCAACAGTTGAAACGGGAACCAGCATGTTTCCTTTTTGTGTAAGGAAACCTGATTCGGTTTCCACCAGCTGGTTGTCTACCCATAAACGGGCATCATAGGGGATATTTCCATCATAGTCCGTTGCTGAAATTGGAAGCGCTCCGCAAAATAAGATCATCAAAAATAAGAGGATAAAGCCCTTTTTCAGCACTACAGTTGCCTCCTGTACAGATAGTGACAGTACTATGTTTACATAATTTATTCGGGAATACAAGCGTATTCATGGAACTGTAACGGAATTACAAAACTCTTAACAGAAATGTTATGTTAACTTAACATGGTTCTAGAGCAATGAGACTATCGCTAAAGTGGGAAGCTTTGCAATAGTGGCAGAAACTGGGGTGCTGAAAGAGGAAGCTTCGTTATGGGGCAGAAATTGTGGTATGGAGGAGGAAGCTTTGCTATGGCAGTAGAAACTCTGGCACTGAGAAAGGAAGCTTTACCATGGCGGCAGGCACCCTGGCACTGTAAGAGAAGCTGGCTATAGTGCGGAATCTGTGCTGTGAATTTTAGAAGATATTTTGTTTATATAGTATTGAGTAAAGAAGGTAAAAATCCAATCAAAGGTAAAGAATGCTGCCTGCAGGACAAGAACCACCCCATAAACAGGAAGAGACTGAACAAGCTTTGGCGGAATCAGATCCAACACCTGTACAGCAATATTCCACATGAAGAACAGAGATAAACTAAAAAACGCGAACTTCAGAACCCACTCGATAATTAACTTGTTGATTTGCTCGATATGACTTTTCACCAGGGAATAAATACCGAAAAAAAGAACATAGGGGAGCACTGCGGTTTTTTCAGGCACCAGCAGAAAGGCAATTGTGCTGACTGCCACATAGCTGAGCCAGCCAAAAGAAAAACCGCATTCCATGATCACCACCGATAAAATAAAACCGGCAAGAACATAAAAACCCAGCTTTCCGGTGGGAATAAGGTTTTCAAGAAAAAGTGCCGCAGCCCCCAGGGCTGTTAATATTCCTGCAAGTGCGATTTTTTTTGAATGTAGCTTGCTCGATTTTTCCATGCTTCTCCCATGTGAATCCATACTTTCATTCCAGCGACTGGATTACCGCGACACTGTTCCAATGGGTACTCATATGCGGCAGGCAAATTCCCCGGCGCTTGACTAACAGCAGCCGATTAAGTCACCACCACAGCATTCACACAGACTGTCGGCACACCACAAACTACCGCATATCTGGCACATGTCGGGATCCCGGCGGTACCCGCCCCTATAGAACCGGGGATTGTGCTGATACACTTTATACTGGTTGCTTACACGGCTTAATGTATCCCTGTATTCCATGTTGTTGGGTTCCATATCGACTGCTTTGCGTAAAAGCACATTGGCTCTGTCATACCAGCCACGCCTTAAAAACAGCAACCCCTGAAGATAATTCCACTGAGAGCCCTTGTTTTGGATTGAATCGAGCATTTGCTGAGCTTGCAGGAAGTTCCCGTTCTGGATCATCATTTTTATCTGATAATACATCTGGTTTTCATCAGCATACCCATAATTCGTTTGTGAACCGGTGTTTTGCCTTTGCTGTTGCTGATACTGATATTGTTGCTGCTGTTGTTGTTGTTGCTGCTGTTGTTGCTGCTGCTGGTATTGTTGTTGACGCTGTTGCTGTTGGCGCTGTTGCTGTTGATAGGAGCTTTGCTGTTGGGAATAAGCGTTCCCACCGTTTTTAATCAGCGTATCATAAGCTTCATTTACTTCACGAAGCTTTTCTTCAGCCAAATCTGAAAGAGGATTATCCATGTACCTGTCAGGATGATATTTTTTAACAAGCTCCCGGTAGGCCTTTTTGATTTCCTCTATACTTGCACCATCTTTCACTCCCAATACTTCATATGGATTTCTCATGACAACCTGCTCCTATCTCCAACACACTCCTGGTCCTCACCAGAAGCCCCTGATAAACAATATTTTCTAGTATTCCCTGATTTTTTTGAAGGTCCAGCAAGGAGAAGGCCTTTTCCATTTCGCTGAGCGAGTAGACCAAAATAAACTCTGTTTTCTCCCTGATCCTGTTTTTGAAGGATTGAATATCTTCTTTTTTTTCGTATTGAAATTGCGTTAACAACGGATTGTAGGATCCGCTTTTTATATTATCCTCAATATCGTCATATGCATCCAACAAATAAACCCATTTGCCAAGATTGAAACCTATCCATTCCAAGGCTTCCTTCATCGCTTTGTCTTTGGTATAAAACCCAAAAACAGCCTTCATGATCCCCGCAAAGGGTTCGCTTGCCTCATCAACCTGTTCACATTTCTGCTGCTCCAGCTTTTGAAGGTTGATAAGTTCGTGATGAATGTCCTGAGCCAGCCCGGGATACTTTTTTTTAACCCGGTTGAAGCCTTTATGCAACACAAGCATTCCGGCAGGCCCGACCAGGTTTTTCTCATCCTGCCACTTATCCCTCAGGTTATAGTACGCAAGCAGAATATTTATGTCTGATGCATATGCTACAGCAGCATTATCGGTTATCATCAGCCTCTTGCTCACAGGGTGGACAAAGCATCTTTTCCGGTTGCCCTGAATCGGCTCGGGCTGCAGAGAATCGAGAAGCAATGCCAAAAAAGCCGTATCATAGCTTAAAATAACCCGACCCGCATGCCCGGCCTGTTTTGCAATGGCCTTGCACACACCGCAATAATAGCCCCGGAACACTTCATACTCCCACATTTTCAATTCCGGCTTATCCGGTGTGATGTATCCGAACATATGTCCCCCGCTTTATTCCTGATTCAAATCGTCGGCGGAGGCAGAAGGTTCCGTTTTTTTAGAATCCTTATCGAAGCTGACCCCCTGCACATGAATATTGATTTCCTGCACATGAAGCCCCGTCATCAGCTCGACATTGTGCTTGATACGCTCCTGGATCTTCCAGGCAACATCAGGAATACGCGCCCCATACTCCACAACAATGTGCAGATCCAGATTCACCTCGCGGTTTTCAGTGACTTCTACTTTAAGCCCTCGAAATGGGCTTTTCCTTCCGAGAACCTGGGAAATGTTCCCGGCAATTCCCCCGCCAAGGCTTGCTATGCCTTCAACCTCCATCGCCGCATTACTGGCTATTACCGATACAACCTCGCTGGAAATACGGATTTCACCCATTTCTTCCCTTTCGGTAATGAACTGTTCTTTTTCCTGTTCAGGCTGATTAGCAGCCTTATTGGCGTTCTTTGGCTCAGACATGACAACCTCCATTCTACCTTAACCGCCAACGGCCTGATGAATTCCAGGAGTATGCGGTTATTGCGGGATAGTATTTACACGCAGCAATTGCTGCCAACATGTCCTCTATTATATCATATCGCAGCTATGCTGCATACTGCGGTACATGAAAAACGCTTCGATGGCTGCAGTCACTGTGGTTATTATATTCTATTCGGTGCCATATAGTAATATATCGGGAATGAAGCAAGCCGTTGCTTTGTTTAGCGGAAAACCAACCCATTCAGGAGAAATGCTATGATAAAATTAAAAAGCGCACGTACCTGCCTGATGGCAGCATTGTTGCTGGGTTTTTTTGCGCTGCTGCTGGTCGATCCGGAAAATGTGCTGCTCTCCGGTAAAAAAGCTGTGGATCTATGTCTGAATATCATCATTCCTTCCTTGCTTCCGTTCTTCGTGATTTCAAGGCTGATACTGAAGACAGGTGCCATCCATGCCATAAGCAGGCTTTTCAAGCCCTTTGTGAAGCCCCTTTTCAATCTTCCGGGACAGGCTGCCTTTCCGCTGATAACCGGATGGTTCAGCGGCTATCCTGCGGGTGCGAAATACACGGCGGATCTGTATGAAAACGGATTATTGACAAAAAATGAAGCCCAACGGCTTCTCGCTTTTTGTAACAACTCAGGACCATTGTTTATTGTAGGGGCAGTGGGAACGGGCTTTTTTAAAAGCCCAAAGCTGGGCATTGTGCTTCTGGTTTGCCACCTTCTGGCCAGTATCAGCGTTGGAATTGCATATGGATTGATTTCCAGGTTAAAAGGGTGTGGTAACGAAGCAGAAAAGATCGCCCGGGCGGAAACGCGGGTGGCAATAAGCGGTCATATGCTTACCGATGCAATTCTTGATGCGATGAAGGTGTTACTGCAGATCTGCGGAACCATCATATTTTTTGCGGTATTGGTTCAAGCCCTTGAAACAGCAGGGCTTTTCATGATACTGGGTAATTTGTCCGCATCCCGTCAGGCCAATGTGCTGGCAGAAGGCCTGAAGGTGTTTGTGGCAGGAAGCCTTGAAGTCACTTATGGGCTGTATTTATTAAGCGCATCCAACGGAATACCGCATTATCTGAAAGTATTGTTGACGTCATTTCTTTGCGGTTTTGGAGGCTTTTCGGTGCATACGCAGGTAACAGGCCTTTGCCCGGCAGATTTAAAGCTGAAACAATACTTTTGGGGAAAGCTGACCCATGGAGTGCTGGCTATGGTTTATACGGGCCTTTTTCTAGCGAACGGAACCATTCCCGTCATGACAAATGCTTCAGCTCCGTTTGGAGAGGTGCCCGTAAACATTCTGATAACGATATATATCCTCGTGCTGATTGCCTGCATGATCATCCTGATTCGCAAACAACCAGCCCGAAAACGGCAGGATTGAATTATTTCAATTCGTTGCGGTTCACCTTGATGACATCCAGTGTATCCTCCAGAATTTCTTCCACCTTGTTCAGGATGTTGTCGGCATACTCTCTGGTGCCCAAACGGATTTCACGCGCATTTTTCTTGGCGTTTGTGATGATGACCTCTGCCTGTTCGTACGCTTTTCGGCAGATTTCATGTTCATCAACCATCGACGCAATTTTTCCCTCTGCTCCGTTTACAATGTTATCTGCTTCCTGCTGGGCTTCGGCAAGGATGCGCGATCGCTCCTCGCTGACCCATTTTGCCTGTTTCATATCATCGGGAAGCTTCAGGCGGATGTCCTGAAGGATTTCCAGAACCTCTTCCCGGTTCACCAGGCATTTCCCGGTAAGCGGCAAGGATATCGCTTTTTCGATGGCATCTTCCAGTGTTTCCAAAACAGCTAAAATTTCCATTCCTTTTCCCCCTGGTAAAATTCATGGGCTTGTTTTTCGTGTAAAAAACACGGAGCTTTTCTCCGGGACAAAACGCATGCGTTTTTTCGTATGGAGCTTACGGGTTATTTCAATTTGTATTTATTGTATATTTTATCCGCGATCACCTCTGGAACCAAATCGCGAATGTTGCCGCCATAGCTTGCAAGCTCCCTGACCGCGCTGGAGCTGAGATAAGAATAATGGATATTGGTCATCATAAAAAGTGTTTCAATTTCAGGGTTCAGGCTTTTATTTAACAAAGCCATCTGAAACTCATATTCAAAGTCTGAAACTGCTCTAAGGCCTTTAATGACTGTGGTAGCCTTCTGTTCCTTCATAAAATCTACAAGAAGACCTGAAAATGGAAGAACCTGAATATTGGGGCAGTCACCCAGTACCTCATTCAGAAATGAGATACGCTCTTCCATTGAAAAAACAGGTGTTTTGGTGCGGTTTACCAATACCGCCACCACAAGGGCATCACATATCCTGGAGGCTCTGTCGATAATATCCAGATGCCCGTTGGTAACAGGATCAAAACTGCCGGGATACACAAATATCCGCAAGAATGATCATCTCCTTCCGATTGTTCGGAAAAACGTTTCTCTTTTGTGTCCAGCCCAATGCTTCAACCAGAAGCCTGCCAGTAAAAGTTCATACACCCTGCGTAAAGGCTGAAACACTGGCTGGGGAGGAAACATCAGGGTTCGGCTGGAATATCCGCACTGCTTTCACGCACAAAGATCGAAATGCAGGTGTCACCATAGGCCTGTGTTCTGGCTTTTACCAGACATCCCAGCACTTCGGGGACTGATTCCTGTCGATGATGCTCGGCAACAACCATTCCTCCATCCACTATTATATCATTATCCACTAAAAGTTGTAGTGTTTCTTGGATAAAATTCTGAGTATAGGGGGGATCCATAAAAACAATGTCAAACTGGTCACCATTTTGCCCCAGGTCCAGCACGACCGCTGAAGCCTTTCGGCAATAAACCATCGCTTTTTCTTTAAGGCCTGTATGAGCCAGATTGTCCCTGATAACCTCACAGCTTAGCCTGTCCGCATCGGCAAGAACTGCAGATATGGCTCCCCGGCTTAAAGCTTCAATCGCTAATGCTCCTGTGCCGGAGAACAAATCCAGAACCTTGCTTCCATGAAGATAAGGTTGAATAATATTGAATAAAGATTCCTTGACCCTGTCTACTGTAGGCCTTGTATTCATGCCTTTGGGGGTTTTCAGCTTCATCCCACGGGCCTGCCCTGCAATCACGCGTATAATATGCATTCCTCCCAAATTGTCTTTTGAACCTTTAGTTCAACGCCACTTGCTGCACCTTTTGCTGGAACTGTTTTAACAGTTGAGCCTGCAGCCTCTTATAATCTTCCCTTCCTGATAGCTTATGATGCTTGATGATGTCTGCAGCTGCAGCCTGAACTTCCTTGAGGGCTTCCATGTCCTGATAAAGGTTGGCGATCTTAAACTCCGGAAGCCCATGCTGACGAATGCCAAAGATGTCCCCCGGGCCTCTAATCTCCATGTCCTTTTCCGATAATTTGAAGCCGTCGGAATAGGTGGTCATGATCTCCATACGTTTTTTAGCAATTTCAGTCTGGCTTTGGCAGAACAGAATACAATAGGACTGGTATTCTCCCCTGCCAACCCGCCCACGAAGCTGGTGCAGCTGTGCGAGCCCAAACCTTTCTGCGTTTTCAACCACCATCACACTGGCGTTGGGCACATTCACCCCAACCTCTACGACGGTAGTAGACACCAATACATTCAGCTTCCCGGCAGAGAACTCCCGCATTACCTTTTCTTTTTCCTTCCACTTCATCTTCCCGTGGATCAATCCGATGGATAAGCCCTTCAAATCGGTTTCCCTTAATTTTTCTGCCAGGGACATGGCAGCCTCGGCCTCGATGGCTTCAGATTCTTCCACAAGCGGACAGATAATATAGGCTTGTCGCCCTTCGTTAACCTTCTTGCGAATGAAGGCGTTTATTCTTTGGCGCATGGCTTCGGTAACCGAATAGGTTTCAATGGGCTTACGGTTGGGCGGCAGTTCATCGATGATTGAGATGTCCAGGTCACCATACAGGATCAGCGCCAGGGTTCTGGGGATGGGCGTGGCAGTCATGACCAGGATATCCGGGTTTGATTTTGCCGAAAGAACAGCCCTTTGCTTTACGCCAAAGCGGTGCTGCTCGTCGGTTA
The DNA here is from genome assembly GCA_017995215.1 of Thermoclostridium sp. Lineage (GTDB taxonomy): Bacteria > Bacillota > Clostridia > DSM-8532 > DSM-8532 > JAAYJG01. The sequence goes on along the minus strand of JAGOJH010000020.1, from coordinate 18,262 downwards.
CAATCAGGCCAAGGTTGGAAAAGCCAACATCCTCCTGCAAAAGGGCGTGGGTACCGATGACCAGATCAACATCCTTATTGATGATGCTTTCCTTAATCCGTTCTTTTTCTTTTTTTGAAACACTGCCAGTTAACAGTACAGTCCTTACCCCATAGCCCTGAAGAAGGGGGACAATGCTTTGATAATGCTGCTCGGCAAGAATTCCAGTTGGCACCATAAACGCCGATTGGAAGCCATTCAGTGCCGCCAGCAGGATAGCCATCACCGCAACAATGGTTTTGCCGGAACCCACATCACCCTGCACAAGCCTGTTCATTTGTTTTTCTTCAGTCATGTCGGCTTCAATTTCCTGATAAACCCTTGCTTGAGCACCTGTGAGCCGAAAAGGAAGCTTATTTATAAACTGTGCTATCTCGGCCTTTTTTTCAAACCGGATTCCAGACACCTTGATCTGTGTGTTTTTTATATTCATTAACCCGAGCTGCAGCATCAGCAGTTCTTCAAAAACAAGACGCCTTCTGGCCTTTGCTGCCTCTTCCGCATTCAGTGGAAAATGAATTTTTTCCAGTGAATAGTTGATCTCGGCCAGTGAATACTGCTTTCTTAATTCCTCCGGAAGGATATCTGAAAGCTTCCCGCCCACCATTTGCTGGGCATTGTTGACGATCATCCGAAGATAGCTTTGAGTGATTCCTTCGGTTAATGGATAAACGGGTTGAATTCCCGTGGTTTTTTTGCGGATGGCTTCTGCCTGCTCGTAAATGGGGTTTGTCATCTCGATATGGGAGCCTCGTTTTTTAATTTTGCCGAAAAAAACGTAAGCCAAACCCTTACGGATGTAATCTTTAATATAGTCCTGGTTGAACCAGGTGAGCGTGACAATGCCGGTGTCATCACGGCCTGTGGTCTTGTAAATGCGAAGGGAACGCCTTGGACGGCTTAAAACAATATCAGAAAGGATTTGCAGGGTAACGGCGCATTCATCGCCATCTTCCAGCTCGTCCACTCTTTTTTCCAGATTTCTGTCCTCATAATCCCTGGGATAGTAAGTGACAAGATCACCAATAGTATGAATCCCCAGCTTGCTGAGCTTCTGTGCTCGGGCCTTGCCCACCTGTGCAACCGACTGAACATTGTTGGTCAGCATCGGGTTTATCAAATCCTTGTCCAAGAGGTTCAACCCTTCCATTGCTTTTGTTAAAAAAAGTCTATCGCATTTTTTATGAAAATGCAATGTAATTGATTTCACTGCATGAACTCAGAAATCTTTGTATTTCACGCATAAGAACCTCCGGTTTGGTTTTTATGCATGAAATATGTGATTTTCTGAATCCATCATAATCCTTATGCATCGGAATAAAGGTCCTGCAGTAATATGAATGTGATGGTGAAAAAAAGCTTGCATTCCATCATGGGGCTGTGTTAGAATATTAGTTGCTGTGGTTCCAGGGAACTGCATACACATTGAACATTACGGAACAGTGCTTACATATGGTTTCCTGTAAACCTGAATTGAGGCACCATAACCGATTTAAAACGATAAGGAGGTGTGTAGCAATGGCAAAATGTGATTTATGCGAAAGAGGACAGAAATTCGGTATCCAGGTCAGCCATTCACACAGAAGAAGCAATACTGCTTGGAAAACCAATGTGAAAAGAACCCAACTGACGATCAATGGTGAGACCAAAAGGCTGAATGTCTGTACAAGCTGCATGCGTTCCAACAAGAAATCCGTTTAAGCGGATACGGTTCTTATCATTAAAAATTTCCAGAACGATTACCCCCGGGGTTATTCCGGGGGTTTTTGCTTGCCTTCCACTGACTGTGTGTTCATTCGTCGATTTAGCTCCTGAAGGAAAAATAGAAGGGCTGGAAAAGCCGCGAACAAATGCGTTCTTCACAGCAGATCATGATTGAAAGCTTTTATGCCTGCGTATGATATACTTCATCCTATTGATTCAATGAATGTTGAAGACTCTTTTCAGTATACTTCCCAAGAAGCGTGGCATTTTCAGAACGATGATTTTCATCGGTGGGCACCCCCAGGCTCAATTGTTGATACTAACAGTATATTCCGCAGCATAAAACTTGTGAGGAATATTTTTAACTGTTTTGATTGTGTTCCCTTCAGTTGCCAGAAAGCTCAATTTGTGATAAAACATTATTGACAGTTCTATTATTGAATAACAAATCTTCGGAGGGCTAATGTATGGAACAAAAAAAAGCTCAGCTCCAGGGTTCTTCTCTTATGGGGATGCATTATGGCAGCAGGAACGGTTCTGCTGTTTATCGGAATCACCAATGAAAGCCTTTGGTATGACGAATCCTATACCGGGGCACTGGTCAGGCGATCCATGGCTGATATCATCCGCATTACAGGCGGAGACAACCATCCGCCGCTGTACTATCTGATACTTCGACTCTTCACATTGATCTTCGGGAATACGGTTTTCAGTCTGCGTGCCTTTTCGGTGATAGGAGCATTATCGCTGGCTGCATTGGGCATTGGGCCTGTCCGGCGTGCTTTGGGTGATCGCACAGGAATTCTTTATACAATTCTTTCTCTGGCAATGCCTATCACCACTTCCATGGCAAAGGAAGCCAGGATGTATACCTGGGCTGCTTTTCTTGTTGCTGGAAGCGCTCTTTACGGCTATTTCAGCTATGAAGAGGGAAAACGGAAAGATTGGATCCTGTTTTGCATTTTCTCTGTCGCAGCCGCCCATACTCATTATTATGCTTTATTGGCGGTTATTATCGTTTGTGCGCTTATCCTTATGATGATCCTGATAAAAAAGAAAAAGCCAATACCGTTTCTGTATGCTGCTGCAGCAATGGCAGTGGCCTACATACCATGGCTTGTGAAGCTTACCGGTGCAGTAAGCCGTGTAAAAGAAAGCTACTGGATTCCCCCGGTTGGCATTGATGTTATCCAAAAAACATTTTCATACCCTTTCTCAAATAAGTCCTGTGTACCATTATCCCAAAGCTTTCCGGAATTTTGTTATATGATTGCAGCCATCATCCTCTCCTGGGGAATCCTGTCCAGAATTTTTCAGAAGGACAAAACGGTTATTCTGCCCATCATCGCTTTGGGAACCTATTTATTAACCATCATCGCAGGAATAGTAGCCTCCTGGGTGATCCGTCCGGTTCTGGTGGAGCGTTATATGGTCAACGTGCTCGGGTTGTTCATCCTTGCGTTGTCATACGCAGTGGCTAACCTCGGAAAGAAGGTCACCCCTACCATCATTGCGCTGGTATTGTTACTGGCTGTTTCGGGGCTGCAAATTCATCATACATTAACCAACCGTTTCAACGGCCCCATGAAGGAAGCTGTTCAAACGCTGCAGGTTCAGCCCGACGACATCTTCCTGCATACCGATGAGCACACCATCGGAACCTTCAGTTACTACTATCCTGACAATATGAATTACTATTATGTGGGGCAGGGAACCGGAGGATTCAGTAATTTCGATGCCTTCCAACCCAATGGAGTAATTATCCGGTCATTGGACGAACTGCCGAAGGATCAACAGGTGTGGATGGTTTACCGTCCGGGAGGGACTGATAGTATCTCCATTCCTTCCTGGATGAACTCGGGGAAGCTGAAGACCCAGGGAGGGCCGCGCGTATTCCGTTTACCTTTGTCCTTCTATGGTTTTATGGTGTATCAGGCAGCATTTCCGCTGGAGGGACCTGAGAATACCCAACCTGCCACTGCATCTGAGAATACCCAACCTGCCACTGCAACAGTTGGCAGCATCACGGTTAGAGCAGACGGGTTCCGTAAAGGCAGTGGAAAGGCAATTGTGGTAATATATAAAGGTTCAAACCAGATAGTAAATACCCAGCTCGTAGAAATAAAGGATGATATGATCGAAGTAAGCTTTGAAAACCTGATGTTTGGTGACTATTCAGTTCTTGTGTTCCATGACGAAAATGGAAACATGGATCTTGATTTGAAAAAGGGAATCCCCACAGAAGGGCTGGGCTACTCCAACCAGTTCACTAAGATTACAGGGCCTCTCGACTTTGAAAGCAACAGGTTCTCTTTGGATATGGAAGAGCTTTCAATCGATATACCCATTTTCTATTTTGACTGATACGCAAGCTCTTTTCCGATATGATAATCCCCCGACTTTTGCGCTTTTACCTCTCTGGAAAACATGCAAATCGGGGGATTTTCATTTCCTTCTTGAACGCACTAACCCCATTCGCCCATCACCAGGCGTTTTTCAACCCTAAGGATTGAAAATGCAGGAACTGATAATAAGTTGCGGCTATAATATATGCTCCAGAAGAATCTTTAATCCAATGCCAATTAAGATCAATGCGCCAATCCGATCCAGATACTTGCGGTATCGTGCATATTGGGTTAGCCAGCAACCCAGCAGCACACCCAGAAATGACAGGATGAAGGTAACAACGCCGACGATGGCTGATGGAACCAGAATGGGGTACCCCAATGCAGTAAGGCTGATGCCGGCTGCAAAGGCATCTATGCTTGTTGCAAGGGACAGCGTCAGCATTAGCTTCAGGCTGGTTAGATCAAGTGGTTCTGATTCGTCATCTAAAGATTCCTTCCACATCCTGATACCAATAAAAGCCAGCAGCACAAATGCAATCCAATGATCTACGGGTTCGATAAAGGTTCGGAAGGTATAACCGGCCAGCCATCCCAAAGACAGCATGCCCCATTGAAAAAAACCAAAAAACAGGGCTGCTTTCGTGGCATGAAAGGTTCGTTTTTGTAAAACACACAGCCCGCAGTATACTGAAACCGCAAAAGCGTCCATCGCAAGACCAACGGCAAGCATCAAGATAAAAAAAAGATCCATACTTAATCACCCAATTAACATTATTTTCTGCCGAGTAAGGCAGAAAACAGGTTTAGCCCTTCGTATTTTCAACAGGCATACAATTATAACCAATTTTGGCAAGCAGGCAGCAGCGCTATACAGGTTAGAAGGATTGATTGTACAGTGCCCATTGAATCATATTAATATAAATAAATGAATATTTCAAGCCGGAAACCATCATTCAAGATATTTTGTGCTTGCGTTTATACGTTTGAATGATATCAATATATCTGTCATACACTTCATCTACTATGTTTTCCCAGTTCCTGTATATCGTGATTCTTGCTTTTTCACCAATGTTCTTCAATTCTTCCCTGTTCTGAACGATCTGGATGATTCGGTTGGCATAGGAAATAGAATCGTTATCACTGAAAAAGCCGTTTACATTGTCCACAATGCCTTCGGCAGCATTGCTTCCGGCAATGACCAGAGACGGTGTACCCACTGCGGCGGCCTCTTGCACGACAATAGGAGCGTTGTCGTAAATGGAAGGGAACAAAAACAGATTAGCCCTTGCAAACAATGAACGCAAATAATCACGATCCAGTATTTTTCCAAGAAAAGTGATGCGATCGGTCATCTCCAGCTCCCGTACATAATTTTGCAGTTCTTCCTGGGCATAGCCATCCCCGATAAAAAACATTTTATAGGAGATATTATGCTGGGAAACACGCTGCAGCGCATCAACAATGAGCTTGATATTCTTTTGCCAGATATGCTGACCAACAAAAAGAAGAACAAGGTCTTCCTTTTGAATGTTCAACCTTGCTTCGGTCTGCTGTACCAGCGCATCCATGTTGGTGGGGATAACAAAATCACTTCCATTGGGAATGACCTCGGCCTTTCCCTTATAGCCATATTCACGCAGGGTATCTGCGGCGCCCTTGCTGACGGTCCAAACCTGATCCACCCTGTTGAAAAAATCAATGACGACCCGTGTGCAGATCTTTGCAAAGGCATCGATTTTCAACACCTGCTTAAAGTCATCATAGAACTTGGAATGGAAGGTAGCAACGATAGGAATGTTATTTTTCTTTGCAACTTGCTGAGCAATAACCCCCGATGTAAATGGACAATGGGCATGAACAATGTCAAAGGGAATGGTTTTAAGCGTGCTGCGGAAATTGATATCCAGCACTTCCAGGCCAAACCGGTAAGGCTCCCTTTTCTTGATTGGGATGGAATAATAACGCAGCACCGGGAAATCCTCTCTGTCAACATACCCGGGATAAGCCGGTGTTGCAACATAGCTTTCGCCATATTTTTTATCAAGCCAGTAAGCATAATTCTTCACTACATTTGTCACACCATCCATGACAGGTGTGAATGCGTCATTAAACTGGCCTGTAACCAAATTATTGTCCATAATACTCCCCTGAGCTTTGTTACCTGCACACGTTACGCAACCGGCAATACCGGTTTGTTGTTATATCTGTATTGTGCAACTGATTTATGAGTACGCTCGATCTTTACAGTCACTATCAACTAATACGCCATAACGTCTGGAGGAGTCTGTTTGATGCCATTATAACACATTATAAAGGAACCGGAAACAGAATTTCCCGCTACCCATCCAGTATTGCTTTCAGAAAGGCAGCACCGCTGATGTCCACTTTTCTGACGCTAACACCCAGTGTCTTACCAATCTCATCCATGGGCAGATCATCCAGAAGGATTTCCGTTCCCGCCCTGAACATATTCGAAGGCAGCAACAGCATATCCCCAAGAGGCTTTCCCTTTAGTTGCCCGCAGATGTCTGTTCCGGTTAGAAGCCCTGTCACCGTAACAGTGTTCCCAAAGAACTGGTTTTCTATCGGATAGACGAGAACCCTTAACCCCGGAAAGCGCATTTTTGCACGCCGGGCTGCTTCGTTCACAATGCGCGAGGCTAAAACACCGGTAACCAGGCTGACAGTTTTGTCTCCAGGTTTTTTTCTGCGTCTTGCAAGCGAATCTTCAAACTCCTGCAGAAAAGAAGCAGCCATCCCCACCCCGTTTTCAATCTGCGGAAAATCCTCATAATGGCTGTAAGGCGGAAGTTCCGACTCAGACATCAGATACCATTCATCGGACAGGTAAACCTTTCTGGACCCTGTTTTTTCCATAAAAAAATCCTGCCAGCGCTGAACCTGTTCAATGACCCCGATGGAGGAATTCCTGTCAAAGGGTTGCAGCAGCGGGAGCCCGGTGCGAAAGCGTGTTAAACCCACGGGAACAATGGAAATACTGTTGAGCGCGGGGGCCAGTCCCGCCAAATCTTCAAGGGTCCTGTCCAATTCGAGGGCGTCATTGATACCGAGGCATAAAACAATCTGCGCATTCAGCAGAATATTCTGATCCGCAAGATACCTCAGCTTTGGAAACAGCTCTCCTGCAAAGCGGTTGTTCAGCATGGAAACCCTTAACTGCGGGTTTGTTGTATGAACCGATACGTTCACCGGGGACATGCGATACCTAACAATTCTGTCAAGTTCCTCCTGCTTCATGTTGGTCATGGTAATGTAGTTTCCATATAGAAATGAAAGCCTGGCGTCATCGTCCTTATAATAGAGAGATGGCCGCATTCCTTTGGGCAACTGGTCGATAAAGCAAAAAACACATTTGTTGCAGCAGCTTTTCTCCTCGTCGAGCAATGGCATTTCAAAAGAAAGCCCCAGCTCTTCCCATTCATCCTTTTCTATTTCAACTTGCAGTAATTCGCCATCGGCCTTGTATACCTCAAGAAGCACTTCCTCCTCTGACGAAAGAAACCGGTAGTCAAATATATCCCCGATGGGCTGGCCGTTGATTGAAACAAGCCTGTCACCGGCTTCAATGCCAGCTTCCTGGGCAATACTTCCATCCTCGACCCCGGATATGATTAATTTGCTCATTTCTCATCCCCTCCAGCTTTGCCACGCTTCCCACAAGGGTTAAGCGCCCGGAAATCAACTTACTTCAGTGCGGTAAAAAATGAAAAATAAATAGCAGCCCCCGGTTTTATGGTTCAAGCGCTTCAATTGCCCTACCAGTGTCTTTTCAGCCAATGGCGAAGGCTACAGAAGCGTTTCAATTCCGTAAACCCCTTGAACTGCTACTTCTTTTCCTGTACTATTTTCAGACTATGCTTCCACCTTTACGATTTCCTTGCCATCATAATAACCGCATTCCTTACAGACGCGGTGAGCCATCTTCAAGGTATGGCACTGGGAGCATAATACCAGCCCCGGTGCACTGAGCTTGAAATGAGTCCTTCTTTTATGCTTTCTTTGTTTGGAAGTTTTTCGCTTTGGTACTGCCATTTATAACACCTCCGTTCCGGTTATCGGGTCAATCTGCCTTATCGGCTTGTTGTTTGTCGACTAAATCTTTCAAAGCGGCCAGTCTCGGGTCTATGCGCTGATCCTTGTCGCAGCCGCATCCTGAACCGGTGACGGGTTCTCCGCATTCTGAGCACATAATTTGACATTGCTCTTTGCATCGATGATGCATCGGTAATGTCATGGCGATGTTGTCCGACAGAATCTTGTCCAGCTCCAGCCAATTTCCCTGATAAGTGAATTGATCCTCGTCGTGTTTTTCGCCATCGGGCTTTTCTTCGAACAGGTCTTCATGAACACCTACCCGGTGCACCCTTTGTATGGGTTCAGCACAAAAATCGCATCGGGTTTCGTAGGTACATTGGGCTTCTCCATCTAAACGAAGCAGCTGTGCCTGGTTTGTCAGGGTTCCGTTGAAAACTACCGGCTGCGTAACCGAGATAACGCCAAAAACATCATTTAAGTCGGCTATGATGCCGGACTCGCTGATAGTAAGCTGCGTACCTGCTACCCTGTTCACTGCCGATATATCAATTCTCATGATTCCCTCCGGCCGTTAAAAAGTCAACAAACTACATTATAAACACTGTAAAGTTATTTGTCAACGACCCAATTCGGTTCCGGCTGTTTGGGCTTCATTTTCCTATGCGTATAGTGGAAAACGGGAGGTCAGCTGCTTGACGGTTCTCACAACCTCTTCTCTGTTTCCCTCAAAATTGGTGAGCGTCATCGCAATTAGCCTTGCGATCTCTTCCATTTCGGCTTCCTTCATCCCTCTGGTGGTTACAGCAGGAGTTCCGACACGGATGCCGCTGGTGATGGTGGGTTTTTGTGTATCAAACGGGATACCGTTCTTGTTCACGGTGATCAGCACTTCATCAAGAATATGCTGTGCATCTTTCCCAGTGATGTTTTTACGCGTTAAATCTACAAGCATCATATGATTGTCGGTACCGCCCGAAACAATGTCAAATCCATTACTCTGCAATGCTTGGGCAAGAGCCTTCGCGTTCTTGGTTATTTGCCTCTGATACTGTTTGAACTCTTCGCTCAGCACTTCCTTAAACGACACTGCCTTTGCTGCAATGATATGCATCAGCGGACCGCCCTGTACGCCAGGGAAAACAGCCCGATCGATATCCTTCGCATATTTTTCCTTGCACAGGATCATGCCGCCTCTTGGGCCACGCAGGGTTTTATGGGTGGTGGTGGTAACGAAATCGGCATAGGGTACGGGACTTGGATGTTCACCTGCAGCAACCAAGCCTGCGATATGCGCCATATCTACCATTAATAACGCGCCAACCTCATCGCAGACATCACGGAAGGCTTTGAAATCGATTGTCCGTGAGTAAGCACTGGCACCGGCAATGATCAGTTTTGGCTTGTTGGCAATTGCCAGGCTTCTCAGTGCATCATAATCGATCAGTGCATTATCCTGTCGAACACCATAGGGCACTACCTTGAAATACTTCCCGGACATGTTGATGCCCATACCATGGCTTAAATGCCCTCCATGAGCCAAATTCATGCCCATAAAGGTGTCCCCCGGGTTCATGGTTGCAAAGAAAACAGCCATATTGGCCTGTGCGCCCGAATGTGGCTGAACATTGGCATGCTCAGCTTTGAAAATATCTTTTGCGCGTTCAATCGCCAGGGTTTCAACAACATCAACATGCTCGCAGCCGCCGTAATAACGTTTACCGGAATACCCTTCTGCATATTTGTTGGTCAGGGGAGTACCCATCGCTTCCAGAACATTTCTGCTGACAAAATTCTCTGAAGCGATTAATTCGATATTTTCCCTCTGTCTGTCCACTTCATGATAAATCGCCTGTGCAACCTGTGGATCCATCTTTTCAAGATTTGTAAGCTTCATAATCATATCCTCCAATATATAGGGAAACTTGTAACCGTTTGAGGCCCAACCCGAACCCTAACAAAAATGCCCAACCACCCTATGTTTCAACAACAATAGAAACATCTCTAAACATCATGGACGATTTTCTGAACAAATTATACGTTTTTACATGGAATCTGTCAATCTGCGTCAGGCTCTTCCTCCCGGATGATTCTGGTTCGGTCAAAGTACATGAGTGCAATTAATCTTTGCCTTACCAACAGAGCAATCACCTCTATAAATGAAACAATAAAGATTGTCAGCGTAATATGGGAGCTCTCCTGTACGATTGTGATGATAGGGAGAAGAAAGAGTATCATGGTTAGTGACTCCAGAAAGAAGGTGTTCACGCCGATCATGCTGCGATTACCTGCAGACAGCTTCCAGGCAAGGCTGAAATTCTTCAGGATACCCACCCGTGTGTCCAGCAGAGCAACATCCTTGAAAATAAAAATGACCTGAATCAAAAACCAGGCAATCGGCAACAAGCCGGAAGCGATGGGCAGAATGAGCATGATGAAGGATAAGAGGAAAGAAAGGATCATCAACACAATCACTATGAGAGTGTAATATATCACATTGAAGCCTAGAAATCTTGGAAAAGACTTAAAAAACTTCTTGAAATATTGTGTAGCCGCAGGGGTCTTCGTTTCCAAATCTGTCAGATAGGCACCCAGATAAAAGAAAAGCAACACCAAAAGAAGAACCTGCTGGATCAATAAAACACCCGAGGCCTTCATGAATTCGGTAAAAAACTGGCGAAACTCATCCGAAGTGATGATCTGAAGCATCAACCCGTTCATCGCCGCGGGATCTGTCATCGTGGCGGATGTCAGGCCTTCCAGATATGGAATGACCCATTGCTGCTGATAGATGGACATATTCACCAGAACTGGCTGTGCAACAAGCCGCAAACCAAAAGATACCAGCAGCAGCAATACAAAAAGAACCTGCGGGACATACGGTGCCTTTAGGTCATAAAACTTAAACATACGTTTGACGTAGTATGTAAAATGCCGAATTGTTTCATTCACCATATTCTTATATCTCTTCTTCCAGCTGTTTTTTCTCACGCTCTGTCAGATACCGCCATTGGCCAGGTTTCAAGGTCCCAAGCACAAGGCTGCCATAGGCAACCCTTTTCAGGCGGATCACCGGATGGCCAATCGCCTCACACATCTTGCGAACCTGTCGGTTTCGACCTTCATGAATCGTGATTTCCAGCTTTGTCTTATCGCCATAATCCTCTAGAACCCTTACAAGTGCCGGTGCGGTTGTGTAATCCTCGATTTTAATCCCCTTTTCCAGCCTGTGGATTGCGTCGATGGAAGGCGTGCCTTCGATGGTTGCAATATAAACCTTCAGAACCTCGTGGCTGGGATGCATCATTTGGTGGGCAAGCTGACCATCGTTCGTGAAAAGCAGCAGCCCGGAGCTGTCATAATCCAGCCGCCCAACGGGATAAACCCGCTCTTCAATGCCCTGAAGCAGATCCATCACCGTATCTCGCCCTTCCGGATCATGAACGGTTGTAACATAACCTTTTGGTTTATGCAGCAGGATATAGACCTTGTTTTTTTCCAGCCGGACCGGTTTCCCATCCACTTCGATGTGATCGCCTGAAGTGACGGACACACCCATTTCGGTGATAACTTTACCGTTCACCTTTACCTTTCCGTCACGAATATATTCTTCGGCCTTTCTTCGGGATGCAACCCCGCAGTGAGCCAGAAACTTTTGAAGCCTGAATGTTTCCGTTGATATCCCCTCTTGGGTTTCAAATTACCTGTTTCCGGATTGGCCGCTGTTAATTTGGTAAAAACAAACGCAAGGATGGCTATAACAATTACATATGCCTGCATGAGCAAAGCACTCATATGCCAGCTGCACTGGAATCATTCTCTGTTCGTCGTCCGGATTCAAGTTCATCAACAATTATAACATATCGCAGCAAGACTGCAAGCTGGAAGCGAGAAAATTGCTGTAATGAACGGTCCTGGTGAATAACCTCCAGCCAGTGGAATAAAAAAGCCGCCTGCCCTGATATAACGTGTAGTTAGGAACAGGACAGGCAGCATAAGATAACTCGTGTGGGACGGTAATCATCTAAACCCTGAATTAAAGGGAGAAGAATAATTACCGTCCGGGGTATGCCAATTTCAGTAACTACGCAGTCATCTGTGTTGAAGCAAGAGTTGTCGCATATTCAGCAGTATTAAGTAGCTCGGAATGTCGTATATCTAGTAGTACTTGGAAACTTGGTATTCGGCTTTATTCTTTTCCATTTATCAAGCTTCCTTTTCAGGTTCTAAGAAAACAAAAAACTCCCATTTCGGTAGCCAGGCTGCCATTGCTTTTGCTTTAGGCCCTATAGCTTTGCGCCCCTGCTTTTCAGCAGGTTTGCCATTATCGACTGAAAGTCGCGTGATTCCTCTATTCGCTTATACATTTTAATTATACACTATTGGCATCATTTGTCAAGTCGCTTTTTGTCGTATTTTAAAATTTTATCGGGGTTTTTGAGGTATTTAGGGTTTCATGCACCAGGTATTGAGCGCAGAGTGTGTTATTGCAGGCATATGCGCAAAAAAGCACCCGGAACACGAATGCATTTCGGGTGCTTGAGTAAAGCTTTCTATGAACGCTTCATTAAGGCAAAGCGCAGGTGCAGGCTTAATATAGCTCTTGTTCCAGCCTTTTGCGGATTTCCTGCAGAAGCTCCAGAGTGTTGACAGAACGCTTGTCGTCCAGCTCGGACAACGCTGCAAGATCACCCGTCATAACACCTTCTTCGATGGTTCTTTTCGAAGCCCTTTCCAGTTTATCGGCAAAGTCCACCAGTTCCTGCAAACCATCCAGTTCGCCACGTTTTCTTAATGCTCCCGTCCACGCAAAAATGGTCGCTATGGAATTGGATGAGGTGGGTTTTCCCTCCAGATGCCGATAATAGTGCCGCTGCACGGTTCCATGAGCCGCTTCGTATTCATAATACCCTTCAGGAGAAACCAGAACCGAAGTCATCATTGCCAGGCTTCCAAAAGCAGTGGCTACCATATCGGACATCACATCGCCGTCATAATTCTTACAAGCCCATACAAAACCACCTTCGGAGCGTATTACACGAGCCACGGCATCATCGATGAGCGTATAGAAATATTCAATTCCCGCTTTTTCAAAGCTCGACTTGTATTCAGTGTCGAATATTTCCTGAAATATGTCCTTGAAATGATGATCATATGTTTTTGATATGGTATCCTTCGTGGCAAACCATAAATCCATCTTCTGATCCAGTGCATAATTAAAGCAGGCACGCGCAAAGCTTTCAATGGATTTATCCACATTGTGCATGCCCATGATCACACCGGGGCCATCGAAGGAGTGTATCAGGCTTCTGGTTTCGGTTCCGTCATCACCGGTAAAGACCAGCTCGGCCTTCCCGGGCTTTTCTATGCGAATTTCCGTGTTCTTGTAGATATCACCATAGGCATGACGAGCGATGCAAATAGGCTTTGTCCAGGTTCTGACCGAAGGCTTAATTCCGTTCACCAGAATCGGAGCGCGGAACACGGTGCCGTCCAATATTGCACGGATGGTGCCGTTGGGGCTTTTCCACATCTCTTTCAGGTTATATTCCTTCACCCTTGCAGCGTTTGGGGTGATGGTGGCGCATTTCACCGCTACACCATACTTCTTTGTGGCCTCTGCCGCATCAATGGTGACCTGGTCATCGGTTTCATCACGGTGGGCAAGGCCCAGGTCGTAGTATTCGGTCTTTAAATCTACGAACGGCAGCAGCAGCTCGTCCTTGATAAACTGCCACATGATACGGGTCATCTCATCTCCGTCCATCTCTACCAGGGGGGTTGTCATCTTAATCTTGCTCATATTATTGCTTCCTTTCCTCCATGACCTTTTTGATCCATGGAAGCTTTCCTCCTGCTTTCAGGATCTCTGCGTCCAGCGGAGACAGGGTATGGGTTAATTCGATAGTAACACCCTTTGTTCTGTTATGAAGGGTGCAATTCCCTTTCAGGTTACCAATTTCAATCTCAAGCTCATCCAGCTTGTCGATGCGGTTGTAATCTTCCGGGTTGACAAAGGTTAACGGAACAATGCCGAAGTTAATCAGGTTTGCCAGGTGAATGCGTGCAAAGGATTTTACAATAACCGCTTTTACGCCGAGATATTTCGGCGCCAGTGCGGCGTGTTCGCGGCTGGAACCCTGACCATAGTTTTCACCGCCAAGGATAAAACCGCCGGCACAATCTTTTGCAGTGCGGTAAAACTGGCTGTCTACCGCCTCGAAAACATATTTTGAAATTTCGGGGATGTTGCTTCGAAGGGGCAGGATTTTAGCCCCCGCAGGCATAATATGATCCGTTGTAATATTATCTTCCACCTTGATAAGGACTTTTCCTGCAAGAGTATCCTCCAAAGGTGAGAAAACAGGCAGCGGCGCAATGTTAGGGCCACGAACTATTTCAACCGCTGAAGCTTCCTGCAGTGGCAGTGGTTTTAAAATCATATTGTCGTTCACAAAGAACTGATCCGGCATTTTTACTTCCGGAAACTCACCAAGGTCCCTGGGGTCGGACAGATAACCGTTTATCGCAGTAGCTACGGCAACCTCGGGGCTGGCCAGATATACATCTGCATCAGCAGTTCCGCTTCTTCCCTTGAAGTTCCGATTGAAGGTTCTGACCGAAACCGCACCTGAACTTGGTGCACAGCCCATGCCGATGCAAGGCCCGCAGGCGTTTTCCATGATTCTGACCCCAGCCTTTACAAGCTCAAGATATTCTCCGCTTTCGACGAGGTGTTCTACCACCTGTCTGGAGCCCGGGCTGATCGTGGCATGCAAGCCAGCATGTACCGTACGGCCTTTTAAGGCGTTCGCCACAACCTTTAAATCGCGAAGCGAGGAGTTTGTGCAGGAGCCGATGGATACCTGGTCTACCTTAATTTTTCCGACCTCCCGCACAGTTTTCACGTTCCCGGGGCTGTGCGGCAGAGCGATCATCGGCTCGAGCTTGCTCAGGTCGATCTCTATGATTTCATCATAAACCGCGTCGGCATCAGGCAGCAATTCAACCCATTGTTCAGCCCTGCCCTGGCTTTCCATAAAGGCTTTTGTGATTTCATCACTGGGGAAAATGCTGGTGGTACAACCGGTCTCGGTGCCCATGTTCGTAATGGTGGCACGGTCGGTAACACTAAGTGTTTTCACACCCTCGCCGCAATATTCCAGCACCTTTCCCACGCCGCCCTTCACATCAATGCGCCTAAGCACTTCAAGAATAACATCCTTGGCCGATACCCATGGCTGCAGCTTACCGGTAAGACGAACCCCAACGATTTGGGGATATTTGATCCGAAATGGAGCTCCGGCCATGGCACAAGCCACATCCAGCCCCCCCGCCCCCATGGCGAAACAGCCGATGCCACCCGCAGTAGGCGTATGACTATCCGAGCCTATTAACGTATTGCCGGGGCGTGCGAACCGTTCAAGGAACAATTGATGGCAAATGCCATTCCCAGGCCTTGAAAAATAGATACCATACCGCTGTGCAATGGATTGCAGGAAGCGATGATCATCTGCGTTTTTATAGTCGGTTTGAAGGGTGTTGTGATCTACAAAACTGACGCTGAACTGGGTTTGAACCCTGTCCATGCCGATAGCCTCAAATTGCAGATACGCCATGGTTCCGGTTGCATCCTGAGTGAGTGTGTTGTCAATACGCACAGCGACCTCTTCTCCGCGTTTTCTTTCCCCTTCAAGAATATGTCTGTCCAGTATTTTTTCGGTGATTGTTCCCGCCATTCTTTCACTCCTCTTTATATCAATACATGTTGAATATTAACCCTATTATAGCAACAGAAGCGATTGCTTGCAATTGCTTCTGTTGCTATAAGGGACTATTAAATGATGTCAAGTAGGGAATTATTAGATGCAAAGGCTGCACTGAAGGGTTTAAGCCACCTTATGAAATACCGCTTTAACGGATTTTTCAAAAAAACTTCTGCAGCCTTGATTGCACGCTTAGCTTCTGGCTTTCCGTGTTGGCGCAAGATAAGGCTTGTTCATAACATTGTTTTGCCTTCGTCATATCTTGAATCTGATAATGTGCATATATATCGCCAAGGGCTATCCAATAGTTTGCTTCTTCCGGTTTTACACGGGTAAGCATTTCGAAGATTTCCATCGCTTTGGGCAGTTCGCTCAGGTTTGCATAGGCCCAACCAAGAGAATTCCAAACATCATAATCCTTCGTTTGGTTAGTGAGATAATTCTCGTACCATACGATAGCGTTACGGTAATCCGACTCTGCAGCATAGTGCCTTGCCAGCTTCAAAGAAGCTCCGGCATGATGGGGGTTATCCTCCAGCACCTTCAAAAATAACGCGACAGCTTCAGCGTATTTTCCATTTTCATAATCTAAAACAGCTTTTTCATACAGGTCGTCCGGTTTTGCATTTTCCAGCGTCATCACAACCATGTTGCGCTCAGCGTCAAACCTTATTTCTCCGCCAAACAGCTCGGTCATAAACCTGGCGGGGACATGGGTACGGTTATACACAACCCTGCAGGGCGCCAAAAGCTTCCGTTCGGTACCGTTCACACTCACCAAATCACTGCCGTTCCACATCTCGACCCGGGTATCGCCCTTCATCGCCCACAGGGTACCTGTATCGGGCTCCCATCCAGCCTCCGCGCCGAGTGCTTCCATGATTCCCCTCATTGGAACCATCGTGGTCTGGTTTTCAAAATACGGATCCGTATCCAGAAACAGCTCGGTACCATTTAATTGCAGCCTGATGGGACGTGTTTTCTTCCTGGTGATCACGATAGCATTGCTAATCTCTCTGCTGGGTTTTGTAACGACCTGTCCTTTGAAATATAGCGCAGAAGATGCTCCTCCATCCAGGTTCATACCATCCTGTACACCGAGCTTAAGCAGGATCTCTGCAAGCTCTTTCAAAGTGACACTCGGCACTGTTCCAAAAACTAATACCTGTTCTTTGGTTACCCCAATAAAGCTTCTTTGTGCCGCTCCGGTGAACTTTTTATCTGTATAGCCTTCCTTCTGGGCATCCAGAACGTTTTTCCCGCCCTGTACCAGCAATGGCCCTGCGCCAAGAGTTGATCGGATGTCGGACCACTGGACAGGATTGCCTTTTTTTCCGCCATTGCTGTAATCAATTTGGTTGTAATTGATTCTATAATCCACTTTGTCTCCTAATTTAAACATGGACGCGTAAACCTCGGCTCCAAAAACCAGGGTGTATCCGTCGCTGTAAATCGGGACAACACCTTTTTTAATTTCAACTACTTTTTTATTGCGGGTAATGATGGCGGTTTTGTTTGCTGCATCCACCTGTTTCCCAAAATCGGGGGTATAAAGGATGTTCGCGTCTGAGCGGCTATAAACCTGGTTAATTCCCCATACACTCCAGTTATAGGGGTATTCCCACATTCCATTTACGCAGCCGGAGACCGTGGTAAAAAGATGCTCAAACCGGATGGTATTATCGGCTGCAAAACCGATGGAGGTTCCAGAATTGGTGATATAAGCGGTTTTCCCGCGGATTTGGAGGTTTCCAACCGGCTGCAAATCGGAATAGGAATTAAAAAATGTGCCGTTAATCGCAGCTATCACTTCCGTTTCACTGTCTGACGGCTGTTCGGCCAGTTTTATAAAGGGTTCAACCTTGCCAATGTTCTTATTGGCCAAAACAACCTCAGCACGGTATAGAGGATCTTTCAAGTCAATTTGGACAAACTTGACCTCTCGTGATCCGCCGCTGAACTGAACGCTGAGGCTTTGCAAAGATGCTGTCTGCTGAGCCATAACGGCAAAGGAAAGCATCAACCACAGTATAAAGCCGGAAACAATTGTAAACCACAATTTTTTCATTTTGCTGCCCATTAATTTACAACCTTTATTCTATCCTTCTGTTCCTGTGTACAAGACCATAAAGACTCTTGTATAGGTGAACACTGTTCAAATCTTTGTGGTAAGCCATAAATGCCTCACCGCATAAATTGCGTAAAAGATTCCCTAATCATTACATCGACACATTGTACACAGGGATTAACCCTTCGGTCATCATTTTCAAATGTATCACGATCCGTCTTTATTCTCAAGTAGCTTTTCCGAAGACCCCTCAAGGAGATATCTTCTCCGATTTTAATTATTAA
>JAGOJH010000120.1 GCA_017995215.1 Thermoclostridium sp. | reverse complement strand
CCCAAGACAGTTTCAAACCATTTTGCGGTTTCATCCATGTTCTGAGTGTAATAGACGGGACCGTTTTCTTTTACAGAATAGCCTCTTTGTTTCAAATTTTGCATAGTATGTTTTCCTCCTAAAATAGATTGGACAGAAATTTTGGGGAACAATTTGATTTTCTCATTATGACTGCGCGCGATCATAGGAGAAACTCCATGGAAACGGCTAAAAGCGCGGGAAAAGCTTTCCGGTGACTCATATCCATATTTAAAAGCAATGTCGATTATTTTTGTCGTTGATGATAATATCTCGCTCCCCGCCAGTGTTAATCTTCTGTTGCGAATGTAATCACCCAGCGAAATACTGCATATAATAGAAAAAACATGTTGAAAATGAAAGCTTGACATATATGCCTGACTTGCAATGATTTCAGTCTTTAAATCGTCAAGGATATTATCCTCAATAAAATCGATTGCTCTTTGAATATAATTGAACGTTTCCATTTGCTCACCCCCTCTGTCTGTTTTTATTATAGAAAAAAACAACCTCGCCTTCATGATATTTTTTGTTTGTTTCGGCTAATTCTTATTGCGTCCCCTCAAGAAATTAGTGGCTGGATGAACGAAAGCTGCTTCAGAGCTAAGCCATAATCCCCAAATCCTTCACCTTTCTGATGAATTCATCTCTTTTCCCCTCTTTAACTTTGTATGTAACATGCATAAGTAATCCCATATTTAGCGCCTTTTCAGTATTAAATTCTAATTTATTGTTCATTTCATCCCACCACAAATAAGCAACCGTTACTTTATAGTATCAAACAATTACGTTACAAGCTCTGCTTACCATAGCCGTATCAATTATCTTCTGGCAATCATTTCTATTTCAATCTGGGCGCCCAGAGGTAATGATGCTACTCCAATAGTCGTACGGGCCGGATATGGTGAAGAAAATTGTTTTGAATAAACTGCATTCATTGCTGAAAAATCATCCATATTCACTAAAAACACATTCACTTTTACAACATTATCAGATGTTAACCCCATTGATTCCAATATGTTGAAAAGATTCTTAAAGTATTGCTCTGTTTGGGCGGTGATGCCCTCTGTAAGTTTGCCTGTTTGAGGATTTACTCATATAACCATTCACTTTTTAGTTGCCAACAATCGAAGAAAGGTGATATTTCTGCCATCATCAACGATGATGTTTTTATCCTCATCCGGACCAAGAACATATGCAAAATCACGCCATAGCTTTGCACCCTCTTTGTTTTCGAAGGCATCGATCAGGTTTATATTGATGGATTCTGCTTTCTCCCATAAATTTTGCCACCAACCGGGGGAATGATAAGAATTGAAATCAGGATGCCAATATGGTTTGAGATACTCCGGCATTGTGGGAAAGCACTAAGTTCTATCTTCCTTGCGAAAGAATTTAATGCTGAGGTTTGGGCTTTTGATTTATGGATCAGTGCGAATGATAACTGGCAGCGAATTAAAGAACAACATCCAGAATACGCATTCCGGCTTTTATGTTCATGATTTTTATCAGTGACTCCGTTAACCAAAGACAATGGGATCCCATATGATTGTTAATTACCCAGTAGGGATCATATTTATTCGATAAGGGGTATTGAGGATTTTTCATTTTTTCAATACGATTTGATAAATTCATGATCCATTTTCCTTTCTATTAAGTTTGCGAAAAGCGAAGCACTTTGTTCTCTGCAGTCCAATCTCTTTCTTGAAAAGGCCTGAGACTATTTTTCGTTTTCTCTCCCGATAAAATCAAAGACTTCAAAGCTGCAATAACCCTGATAACCAATACGTTTGTACGCATTTATAGCGCCTTCAGACGCAGTTAATACCGCAACAGATACACCCTTTTGCACGGCATCTTTTTCAGCCGCATGAATCAGGGAGGCTGCGATACCCTTTTTCCTATATCCGTTTAATGTGCCTACCCATGCTATTTCAAGAATGTCATCCTTTGTTATCGACATACACGCACCAATCGGCAGGCCATTATATTCAGCTATATGGAAAGTGACTTCCTGTGTATTAAATGCATCAAGATAATGTTCAAATGAGAACAAGTCATACTCAAATACCGTGTTCAATATCGCACCACACATTTTTAGTTCACATAAATTATTTACGCGGAATATATTCAAGCGTTTATCAGCCTTGGGAAATGTAGTGTCAATATTTAATTCTTTCGCCATACCAAGGGATGTAAATGATCTTCTAAAAAGCCCGGTCTTATTGATGTAGCCTATAAGATCAATGCCTTGATCAGCAGAATCCGGACACACTGTAATATTATTGGGAACCTCTTTATTTTCTATTCGATGAACAATACGATCAAATTGATTCCTGTAGGCAGAGCCGTTTAAATGAATAGAATATGTAAAACTGATATCTCCGGAAAGCCAGCAAATATCACTCTTATGATTGTTGTTCCCTCGCATGTTTCCTAGCAGATCCCAATATAGTGTATGTCCTTTGATAATGCAATTAACAAATTTCTCATTATCCATATATTCACCTTTACTTTCTTAATATATTTGTATATGGCATAATCTACTTGCGGTTTGTTTAATGCTTCCCATGATAAATTCTTCCGTTTCATACACCAATATATAGCTAAATTATATCATATCTTCCTTGTATATAGTGAAAAGTTAGGTGCTATATCTTATATCTTATATTTTCATCAATGAAATAATCTACGCCAGGATGGCGTAGCTCTCACGGCCAGTTCCAGCTAACGTTTTGTATGCCCGACGCTGTTATCAAGCAAATATTACTGCCGAATCATGAATCTATTCTTCTTTTCCCCAACTTCCAATTTCGAGCAAATTGCCTTCAGGGTCTGCAACATAAAAGTTTCTAATACCAAATGGAAAAGTCTTAGGTGCTCCAGTAAATGACTTTATTCCAAGTGCCGTTAAGCGCTCGTATTCTCTGTCAACATCAGAGAATCCATGCAGCCAAATACCTATTTCCATTGTCAAGTTAATTCCTTTCGGAGAGTAATAGCGCTCCCCTACTGATTCTATGAAAGCTCTTCTGTCATACATGAATAGTGACAATGGACCACTTTTTGTTTTAAACTCAGCAAATAATCCACCGTCCCAATCGGTTTCAAATTCCATGATATTTTTATAAAACGAAACCATTTTTTCTATGTCTTCAACAAACAAACATACACCAATATTAACATTCATGCCATTCATTATTTGACCTCCCATATATGATTGTTTTCATTATGTCAACCCATTAAATCAAATTCTAAGTATAAAGCTTCCTCATATTCATTTTTTCATATCGCTCCATTTTTAACAAGTTATTTTTATGAGTTTTTCTTCACCGCATATGGTGGAAATGAAGGTTTGTCCGTAATTATGAATGGATAAATTCTTCTTGCAAACTGATAGGAATTATGTAATTATGATCATAGGTGGCAAAATAAACCTTGAATTAATTGGCATCCATTGTCTTTTTTTCAATAAATATTCAAGGTGTGCTGAATTGACTAAATCGTGGTTGTCTCTCACACGGATGGTATGTGCCCTTTAGTGTTCAGAAAGGAGCGGTTAAGGAAAAGATAGTATGAAGAATTAGTCAGTTAAATTAAGGTTTTTCTGGTTTTCTATACTCGTAACATCGTATAGCATAGTTCTTGGTGGTGTTTGATATGAAAAAGGTTATAATAACACTGGTTATTGTCTGCATTCTGATGTCACAGCTTGGGGTTGCTGCCTTTGCTGCATTTAACAAAGCCTCGGAATGGGCGGTGCCCGAGCTGACAAAGGCTGAAGCTTACGGGCTAATCCCAAACTCAATAAAAAACGATATGTCAAAGCCCATTACCCGAAAGGAATTCGCAGAGGTTTGCGTTCTTGTTTATGAGCTAACTACAAAAATGACAGCACAGTCAGCACCGGCTTCTACCTTTACCGACACAAAGGACATCAATGTGCTTAAGGCCTTTAATATCGGTATCGTAACGGGGATTGGCGAAGGTAAATTCGGGCCGGATTTAACAACAAACCGGGAGCAAATCGCTACGATGCTCAATCGTTTACTGAATGCTTTAACCCCGGACATGCATACCTTTTCATCAGAAAGTGATTCGTACACGGATGAGAATCAGATCAGCAGCTGGGCAAAGGAAAGTGTTGACCGGGCCTCTCAGTTGAAATTTATTACTGGATGGAACAGCCAGTTCAATGCCAAAGGTACTTGTACACGTGAGATGGCAGTTGTCATCGCCAAGCGGGTTTATGAGTTTTATAACGAACAGGAAGAGCTGAGCAAGGGCACTCTTAATAAAATAGCGATATTGGAAATCGCAGAAAAATATTATCAAAAAACAATTGATTTAGTGGAAGAGAAGGATGAATTTTCTCGGGTTATCGATTTCACTCCTGATTTTACCGGAGCTGGTAAGGATCCTGAAAAGGCAAGCGGTATGTCAATGGATACGGCAAGCCTGATCACCTTTACAGACGCAAAAAACATGTCTACTGCTTTTGCTGCCGCCGTATTCACATTGGATCCGGACAGTGCGGTAACCGCAAATAATCTTGCAACGGCTATTGCTTCCTATAATGACAGGCTTTTAGAAACTGAAGAGGCTACAGAGGAAATCTATCAGGATTCTGCTTCTGTGTGGCTGTATGCTCTCCAGCAGTCTGAAAAGGAAGGGGAGCTGACTTCCGGCAGTCTGACTATCCTGGTATCGCTCGGCAACCTGTATATGGATACGAATCGGTTCAATCAGGCTTATGCTGCGTTCTCGGAGGCCTATCAGTTTGATAAGAACTGCTCCGGTGCAAGACTTGGCCTAATGAATTATTATCTTGCCAAAGGGGATCTTGAAAACGCGCTGAAATACCTGGATGGACAGGGGTATCCGATTTTTGCGCAAAAGCTTTCCGACATTGCAAAGGAACAACCGGATATTCAGGACGAAGAACCAGTAAGTACAGAAACCGGTGAAGCAGAAATGGAAGAAATCATGCAGGAAAATACCGAAATACCCGTGATATCCGGCTTTGATTTCTATGAATTTATCGATCCGCAGGCCTATATCGATGCAAAAAATTTTATTGATAACGTAAAAAGCGAAATGCGTTATAACGCTCCCGAAATAACGATCATCTCCCAGTATTCCGCCCTTGAGAGAATTTCAGAACCAATGGGGCAATCGGCTCTGGAGTCTTTTGGTGTAGGTCTGAAGGAGCTGTATAAAAAGTTTGGCGAAGCACAAGCGCAGGAAAGCCTGGATTCAGTTGGGAGGCTCGGAATAGATGTTGACCTGGGAGGTGCTTCCATACAAGACATCATTCAAAACCCTGAAAAATACGAAGATCTGGAAACGACCGTAACCGGGGTGGAAGAAGCGGAAGAAAAACTCATGGAAATGGTGCAAAAGGCCATGGATGCGGCGAATAACCTCAAAGCCAACGATTTTCAGGGTGCTGAAAATGTAGATAAGGTGCTCGGCTCAGTTTCTCAGGTCATTCCGGAGAATGAGATCTATAACTATGATCCCTATGAATACAGCAATTATCTGGATTTCTTCGTACAGCGCCTGAATGTTTCAGCGCTACAAAGGAAAATGCAGGTTCTGCCTTTCTACAGCATGAAGATGAATAGCCGGATTCAAATTGAGATGAATGAGCAGATTGAAGCTGTTGCCGAAAAGATTGCAAAGATTGATGAAGCTGAAGAAGAAGCAATCGAATTGTTAGAAGAGGAGCTTAAAAACAATGATCATTTGACACCGCTTGAAAAAGCCCGCAAATTTCATGAAATTCATGAAACATACCGTCCACAAAGAAATGCTGCTAAAAAATTGGCTTATAATCAGTTAACCTCGCTTACAGATGAAGCTTATCTGAAACATATAAAACCCAATGCCGAGAAGGTCTACAACGACTGCATGGGGCATATCATGCTGATCAGTGACAGTGAAGTACAGAAAAGCCTTGAAAACCGCCTGATTTCACAAGTGCTCAACGCTGTTACCGGTGCATTGAACAATGTATATGTTGCTTATTCAGCTTTTAAATATGAAGAACCCTTTGAATGCTGCAACCTGCCGGAACTGGAAGCGGAGGAATTGGCGAGACGCGAAGCAGAGGCAGAAGCCGAGAAGTTCCAGGCCCTCAATGACGAAGAAGCTCGTAAAAGGTTTGAGGCAGGCGAAATTGACGAGAACTCTCTTTATTATAAAAAGTGTATTGAGCCTTATGAGGCAAAAATCAACTTCATTATTGTCAAAGCGAGGGTAGGCCCTTACAAAACAGGGTGGGAAGCTAACATTGGCTCAGAAGCACTATCTGAAGCCGCAACCCAATTAACGGGGGTCAAAGCAAAGTTCGGAAGCAGCGTGAACTTTGGGAAGATGACAAATCATCTTACAAATGCAACGACCTACAACGGTGGCATTACCTTTACAGCGAAGGTGGGCAATGATAAAGCGGATGCCAAACTGTCCACTACAATCGGAGCCACTTTTACTAAAGATGCTAACGGTAATTTCTCACCCAATGACATTGATGTTTATTCGAAAACCGAGGCAACCGGACGCATTGGTTTTAATGCCTTTACTGCAGGGTGTGAGGTTTCTGCAGCCCGGGGTACCCGCTTCCATGGGAAGGCAGTTATCAAAAGTATATATATCAATAAAGCAAAACAGGGTATCACTGGGTTTTGGCCCGAGCTTGAGAAAAAAATATGGGATGGCAAATATAAAGTGAAAGAAAAAACAGAACCAAAACCATAGATTTAGAGTGCGACAGGAAGTCGCACCCTGTAATCATTAAAAAGAGCCAAGGGATCGGTCCCCTGGCTCATTTTTTTTGTGACGCCGATGAGTTGGGCCCTCGAACCCCTCTCCCAGGAGGTGTTCGTACCCAGCGAATCGATGTGGCACCGCTCACGCTGTTGGTCGAATCATAGAGGAATCGCTTGCTTTTTGCTGCAATGCACTTGCGTCGACCGCTTTATTATGTATACTACTGTGGGAATCTGTGAAACCAGAGCTGCACGGACGCTTCACCTCATTAACATTCTTTTTGCAACAACTTCGTATATATGCCAATGCTTTGGAACGGCGCTCACACGCTCGGTTTTTATAATGCGCCCGGCATGGCGCAATCTTAATTCGTTTCCTGTTTGTCGTTTGCTTCCTGTTG
The DNA here is from genome assembly GCA_017995215.1 of Thermoclostridium sp. Classification (GTDB taxonomy): domain Bacteria; phylum Bacillota; class Clostridia; order DSM-8532; family DSM-8532; genus JAAYJG01. The sequence continues at coordinate 895 of JAGOJH010000120.1, read as the reverse complement.
GGCACGCTCTGTATGCTGAGCATTCGCCTCCTGTTGGAGACTGAGGTTGATCAGTGAATCAATATCGTTCTTGAAGGATTTCTTTCGGTCGTCGCTGTAACCCAACAATATATGTGGATTATTCTTCGCATACTGCATCAGCGCTGAAGTGATACTTTCTTCACGTTTCATTCCGACATTATGTGTCTGCTTATTTTTTGTATGAAGAATCAATTCATTGGTCGTACCCACCTTTATGCCATTAACCCTATGGGTAATCTTATTCAAATAAGCCCATAAAATATTATCATTTTTGACGATGCCAGGGCTGGTATTGTTGAGATAGAAGGTATAGCTCTTTCCAATTCTCAGTGTCTCAAATTCTACTGCATTTTGATATTCAGATTCGAGTTCTTCAGTACTAATGGTACCTTCATTTTCTTTGATGAATTTATTGACTTGTGACATATTCGATCCCGTTAAGCCCCTTATAAGAAATACCGCCATGATGACGAAGAGGATACCACATGTTACTAACAAAGCAAAAAAAGTTGAATTCTCGAATAATCCCACGTAACCAGGCTCCAATACATAAGCAAGGGCCATTCCTTCAACATCTTCTGATTCAGGGTCAAGGAAGCCTGTTTCTTCAAACCACTCATAATAATACCCACTGAGCTCCGGCTCCATTTTTTTAATAGTGCCCTTAACGTACATGGTGTTGACAATCTCGTCGGCTACCCCGGTTATGTATTCATAGGTCTCATCAGCAATCTGACTGGCCTTACCTGTTTAAGCTAATCTAAAAAGCCCGAAAGTTGATGATCTTGCCTGTCCAGAAAATGATGGATATAATGACAATATTCTAGGAAAGGATAAGACGCCCTTGTTTTTTGTGGTACTGTTACGAGCAGTA
>JAGOJH010000019.1 GCA_017995215.1 Thermoclostridium sp. | reverse complement strand
GGTGTATCGGGGTTCACATCCGGATTCTTGAAATACAGGCAATCCCCGGGCAAAGAATCTTCAACCCCTTGATAGGTGCCCACGCCCAAGTCTTTGTCCAGATACTTCCAGTCCATCAGGTAAATATCGGAGAAAAGCATATCAAACAGTTCAGGCGGCATCACCTCCACGATTGCAAGGTAAAACACTATAACGATGGCGGTAGCACACTCAGTACCATAACGCCTGCTGTTTTTGCGAATATCCAGAACCGCTTCATGGGGATTGGCCGTTTTTTTCAGCCTGAAGCCCCCTTCCTCTGTTTTATCCCAATATTGCGTATTGCATATAGCATCTTTAAAAAGCTGAAAGGTAAAGAAGCTGTTGTTTAACCGTTCCGATGCGTTGACAAGCTCTTTGCGAAGACTCAATTCAAAATGCAGCAACGCTTCCGAAGGGTACGAGAAGACCGTTTCCGCAGACAGCATTTTGTTCAGGATCACGCTTTCGGCAGTGTCCCCCTGCCTATATCCAAAATCCTCGCCGCTCATAATCTTTTTTCCATTAATGATTAGCATAGTTACTCTCCTTTGTCGTTGTTTACTTCATCATATGTGAGGAAATGGGACAGGTACCTTGTCCAGCCGCTTCGGCGGAACCTCAGGCTAACCAGGCGCAGAGCTTAAATTCCATGACAAAACCGATGAAATTATTGCACAGGAACCTGTCCCCGGTGAAATTTTTTAAAAGGGGGTTGACATTGAATATGAATGATTGTATTATTGTATTAATCGCTTAATACAATAATACAAAGGAGTGATCGCATGTCTTGGGACTTAAAGTCGGATCGTCCAATCTATGCGCAGCTGATTGAGCAGTTGGAATTGAAGATATGTTCGGGCATATATGCGTTGGGATCAAAGCTTCCATCCGTCCGTGACCTGGCGCAGGAAGCCTCGGTAAATCCAAATACAATGCAAAGGGCCCTGGCAAAGCTGGAAGAGGACGGTTTGCTGTATACCAACCGCACAAGCGGCAGGTTTGTAACGGAGGATGTTAATATGGTTCACAGAACAAAAACCAAACTGGCACAGGAGCAAATACAGGAATTTCTTGAGAAAATGAAACGATTGGGTTTTGATCAGAAGGATATCCTGAATATTCTTGCGAGCATGCTGGAGGAGGCGAAAAAATGAACAGTATTCTACAGTGCACAAACCTTTCAAAAGCCTTCGGAACAACCATGGCGCTGAAGAACGTAAACCTGGAAATCGCACGCGGAAGGATTGTAGGCCTGCTTGGCCCGAATGGCAGTGGAAAAAGCACTTTCATCAAGCTGTGCAATGAGCTGTTGAACCCAACAAGTGGCGAAATCAGGATTGGGGGATTTCAGCCAGGTGTTGAAACCAAAAAGATCGTATCCTACCTGCCTGAAAAAACCTATTTGAATGACTGGATGAAGGTCTCCGAGATCATCAGCTTTTTTAAAGACTTTTATACCGACTTCAGCAGCGAAAAGGCTTATGATATGCTGAGCAGACTGAACATTCAACCTGCAAGCAGGCTGAAAACCCTGTCAAAGGGCACAAAGGAAAAAGTACAGCTGATTCTGGTAATGAGCCGCGAAGCACAGCTGTATCTTCTGGATGAACCTATCGGTGGTGTTGATCCGGCTGCGCGGGATTATATTCTTGACACAATCCTTAAAAACTACAATGAGGAAGCAACGGTTATTCTGTCCACACATTTAATCTCTGATATTGAGAAGATTCTGGATGATATTATCTTCCTGAAGGACGGCCAGGTTGTACTTCAAAAGACGGTGGACGAGATACGGGATGAATCCGGTAAATCCGTTGATGCATTGTTCAGGGAGGTATTCAGATGTTAGGGAAATTAATGAAATATGAGATAAAGGCGACCGCTCGCTGGTTCTTGCCTATCTATGCCGCTATTCTTCTTTTTGCGGGCATCAACAGATTATTGTTTACAGACCCGATCATCATGGATGGTCCCGGCTTCTCCTTCAGGGGAATAATGACCGGTTTATCCCTCCTCATATACATCATTTTGTTCATAAGCCTTATGGCTGTAACGCTTGTAGTCTGTATCATCCGGTTTTATAAAAGCCTGTTGGGGGATGAAGGGTATCTGATGTTTACACTGCCCGTAAAAACCTGGAAGCATATTCTCAGCAAGCTTCTGATCGCTATGATGTGGAGTGTCGCAAGTGGATTGTTCGCTATGTTTTCAATCTTCATCCTGATTCCTGAACCGGAGCTGGCTGCAATGTGGGAAACCCTTGCTGAAATCTGTTCAGTCATAGGTCTTACAGGAGGCTTCACGGTTATATTTGTTGCAATTGCCACTACAGCCTTTGGGGTGCTGGAAATCTATGCAGCCATTGCATTGGGGCACTTGTTCAACAAGCATAAGCTTCTCATTTCCTTTGCAATGTACATCGCAGTCAATACCGTATGCCAGTTTATCATGATGCTGGCGATGCCAAGGTTTGCGAATATCATGTTTGAACTCTATGGCGAAGTGGAAAACATGGCTGGTCCGATGAACCAGGCCATGCTGTTGATGGGTGTAATCATCGCGATAATGGCTGCAGGCTGCTATGTGCTGACCAATCAGGTTTTAAAAAAGAAACTGAACCTTGAATAATTGAAAGTTCATACCTCCAAAACTCACAACTGCTTCGGAGGGGCAATCCGCCCTTCTGAAGCGGTTTGCTGAGTAAGCTTCATTTGAAAAACTGAAAACTGGTGGGAGCGTTATTAAGTCGTAACTGTTTCTTTTTCCGGAATATTGTACATCCATGCCTTTCACCGGGACATATTATGTTTGATAACGATCCTTTTGAAAATAAGCAGCCGGACACCTCATCAACTTTAAAACCGGCTGCTTATTGTTTTATCTATGATTGCTTTCATAGAATCTGAACACGGGTGCTGAGAGGCTGCGCAGTGTATGCACCTGTTTGTTTTTCGTCAGGACATGACGTTGCCAGGACATTCGATGCTCATGCTGTAGAAATGTTCTATCCAGAAACCGACTTGAAACTATTTCAAAAATCCAGGTTCCACATCAACTTCTCAGCAACCTTCATATAGTTATTCCGATAAGGGATTTCATTGTTTGCAATGAGTATGGCTATGCCGTGGACAAGGCCCCAGCTGTATAGCATCAGTTGGTCCTTGTCCATCCCGGAAGTCCCGGTTTGTTCCGCGTATCGTTCAAGTGCACTGAAGAATGTGGCAAAAGGATGCCCTTCTGTCATTTCATATCCCTGACATTCACCGGGATAATTCATCGCCTCCGACCTTTTATTCAGGAAAATGAGCCGCAGATATTCAGGATTTTCAACGAAAAACCGTATATAGGCCGTACCCATCTCACTGAGTTGGCTTTTGGGGTTATCAGGGTATTTTTGAACCGCCTGTTCAAGGCTGAGATTAAATTGTTGAGTGACATACATGACCATGGCATGGATCAGTTCATCCTTATCTTTAAAGTGCCGGTATGGTGCAGTTTGACTGACACCACATTCCTTTGCCACCTTTCGCAAAGAGAAGTTCTCGTAGCCGTCCCGATTCAACAGGCCGATCCCTGATTCAATTAATGCAAGCTTCAAATCTCCATGATGATACTTTTTCTCAGGCAAGAAAATCAGTCCTTTCTTAAGCGGAATGTCCCCAATACAAAAACATTATATCAAATGATGTTGACAGAGTAAACATCTCGTGATATATTTATGTTGACACCGTTAACATTAGGAGGTTTTATATGAAAGCGTTGATCATTTCAGACAGTGAGTATCGGACAGAAACCTTCGAACGTCTCGAGGGGCTGGTGCATGAATATCTGCTGCAGAAGGGTTTTGAACTCGAAGATGTTTGGATTGAAAAGGATGAGCTGGGTTATTGTATGGGTTGCTTTGGATGCTGGGTGAAAAAGCCCGGAGAGTGTGTCATCAATGACAGAATGGGTTCCATTAACCGCTCCTTCATCAACAGCGATGTGGCCTTTTACCTCAGCCCCATAGTGTTCGGTCAGTATTCGTGCAACATTAAAACTGCGCTGGACCGGTGGCTGCCGAACATTCTTCCCTTTTTCATCACGAGGAAGGACGGCTCTACCATGCATCCGGTGCGGTATAAGGAGTACCCATTCCAGATTATGATAGGATATGCAAATGATTTATCGGATGAGGACAAGAAGCTTTTCACCGATATCAACAGACACCGCAGTAACGACGGGGTCTTGTTTTATCAGGATAATGACATGGAAATAATGAAAGCATTGGATCAAATGAGTTTAAAAAAGCAGGGAGATGAAATGTGATGCAGGAAATGAAGAGAGTCGTTTTTATCAACGGAAGCCCCAAAATGTCCAACGCATCTGCTTCAAATTTCTTGAACAGTTATGGGGAAGGTTTTATGAATTCCGATAAATTCCAGGTTTTCAGGATAAATGTGCGGGATGGTCATACCCATAAAAGCTGGGAAAAAGACTTTAGTTTGATGCTCAATGCCGATGCCCTTGTGTTTACGTTTCCACTGTACATATTCTGCCTGCCTGCAATTTTGATGCGGTTTTTACAGGATTTTAATGTTTTTTTAAGCAATCATGGCGGATATGCCATGAAACCAAAAGTCTATGCTGTTGTGAACTGTGGGTTCCCGGAAGGCGGTATCAATAGTGAAGCCGTCGGCGTAATAAAGTGCTTCAGCCAGAAAACCGGAGCCGACTTTCGATTCGGGATCATGCTCGGTGGCGGGGGAATGCTTTCTGAAAGCATGAAGGAGGTCCCCTACATGAAGCAAACCTTCATGACGCTCGACAACGGCTTCAGTTTCATGGCACAGGATATTCAAGGCAATTCAGCCGATCCTGCGGAGAACTTTTCCAGTGATCTGAGGTTCCCACGGAAGCTTTACCTGTTCATCGCCGACAAAAGCTGGGTTCAAATGGGCAGAAAAAATGGACTGAAAAAAAAGCAATTATATGCAAGGCCATACCTGGATTAATGTCAACGCAGGGGAGATGGTGAAACCAACCTCCCCTGGTATCGATGGGCAGATCGCACCTTACGGCTTGCCTATCTTATCAATCGGCGATAACCTGAAAATAACCTTTCCTTCAATGTGGTCCAGTTCAATCGGGCCAAAAAAGCGGCTGTCCTTGCTGATTGCCCTGTTATCACCCATGACGTAGACATAGCCCTCCGGCACAATCTCGGCATAAATTTCATCCGGTGTCATGGTCTTTATATAGTGCTCTTCTAATTTTTCGCCATTGACATACACATAGCCGCCCTTGATTGTCAGTTCATCTCCACCTACGGCGATAACCCTTTTAATCAAACGATCCTCACGATTTTGCTTTTTCAGCTTCAGGCTGATATCGTTGAAAAAAATTTTAACCCTTTCCAGGATCCCGTCGGTTTCTTCCTCCTGAAGAAAAACAATGATGTCTCCGCGCATTGGTTCATGGAGATTATAGGAAATCCGCTCCATCACCAGCCTCTGCCCTTTAATCAGGGTATTCTCCATGGAGCTCTGGTCTACCACTGTCATGGCAAATACCTGTGTATGCAGGATTGATGCAATAATGAAGGCAGAAAACAAATATAAAAACCATTCAATTACTTCTTTGATCACCTTATTCTGTGTTTTTTTCTCCATCGCTTTTCCCCTTTGATGTGTTTTATTTTTGTAATTTTATTTCCTTCGTGCCATGAAGAAGAACCTTGGAAACCTGAACAGGATTTCTCCATTTTTCTGTTTTGGGTATGCCTTTATCAGCATCTGAAGGATATCCTCTTCAAACTCTTCAGTGCGGTCTTCTGCCAAAACAGACAAGTAAGGCCTTAGACCAGTACTGCGATACCACTCCATGATATCCTGCCAGGACTTCATCACATGGTAGTAAGTCGTATCCCAGATTGAGAACTCATCGGTACAATCAGATAAAACATCAAAATATTCACCCAGTGACAGTGTATAAAAAACCCGCTGTTGCGCAAAGCAGGCACACCATTTTTCAGAAGAACTGACTTCCATGATTATTCTGTGAATCGGTTCATCAAAGTTCATCGGGATTTGAACTGCAAGAACCCCGCCCTCTTTCAGAAGGCCCAGCATCCGGGGAATCAGCCCTGGATGATCCGGCACCCATTGGATACAGGCATTTGAGAACACAATATCAAAATCATGATCCAGTTGCGACAGTTCGCAGCTGATATCACAAATCTTAAAATCCAGTTCCGGATATTTCTCTTCCGCTGCCGTAATCATGTTTTGGGAACTGTCAACCCCAAGGATATAAGCATCCTTGAACCTCTGTGCCAGAACCTGGGTGCTGTTTCCCGGGCCGCATCCAAGGTCTGCAATTTTTTCAGGATTGACTGTATCAATTCGGTTTAGCAGATCAATTGCCGGCTGTGTGCGCTCATTTTTAAATTTCAGATATTGAGATGAGTTCCAGTCTGCCATATGGTTTTACCATCCTTCGTTATAAAAGCTTTTTGTAGTGTCCGGCAATAACAGTTTCATACATTATACAACTTTCACCGCATTCTTCAATACTGTTTTCCATTAGACTTCAGGCTGCAATGGCATTGTTGCAGCTTCCGGCAGACACCTTGCTGTGCAGGAATCTCTGCTGTCTATCAGAATATTATGATGATTTGAATTAATTATTTGGTTTATGACAATTATGTGGTAAAATAGACTAACTGAGCCATACGATGCAGAATCGGACCTGCCTCCGGTAACCCGGAGCAAACGAACAATGAAAAGGTGATGTTTTTGAAGCGAGTATCAAGGCTTGCCGTAAGTATTTTGTCTATTGTTTTGCTGATCGCACTTGATCAGATCACAAAGAAAATTGCCCAGGCTTCATTAATGGGCAAAGGAACCATACCGGTCATTGATGATTTTTTTATGTTAATTTATGCAACGAATCGCGGCGGCTTTCTTTCCTTTGGAAGCGGTGCAGCTGGCTGGTTATGGTGGATGTTTTTTGTTGTGCTGCCTCTGGCGGTCTTAATCGCATTCTCTGTTTATATTGTGAAGAATAAGAAAGACGACTGGTTTTATCTTTCTTTTTGGGTCTTTGTGATCAGCGGCGGAGTGGGAAACCTGATAGACAGAATTTTTTATGGCGAAGTGATCGATTTCATGCACATGAACTTTGGTATTTTTCAAACGGGTGTGTTCAATGTTGCAGACTTATATTTAAATGTTTTCGCGCTGCTGGTGGTTTTGATCTACCTGATACGCTTCAAGAAAGAAGATACTGCGGCAGAGGAAGAGCAGCAACCTGAAAAAGGATAGACTGAAGCTGTTTGTTCCGCGTCCACTAACACATTCACATTCGATCATCGTACGTCTTCTCTGCATACATTTGATGCAACCAAGCATAAAGTTAGAAGTGTGCCAGCAGGTACACTCTCATACTGAAAAATCATACCATCAATGCCCGTATGTTTCGGGGTATGGCAGTATACCATCGATCCAGACCGAGTATGGAAATTTTCTGTCGTGTACTTTCGCAGAAGCTTTCAAGGGCTTTTCCCTCTAGAAGCATGGCTGTCTCTTCTTCTGAAAAAACCACCGGTTGTTCCATCCTGTCCAGATGCCCTTTATTCATCGGGCAGCTTTCCTGGCACCTCAGGCAATCATAGCAAGTGTGGTGCACATTGGCCGGAAGCCAATCCGGAAAGTCTCCAGGCATTTCGTTCATTGCCGACAGGCATTTCTGATTGTCGATGAGGAACCTTTCTTTACGAATTGCACCAGTGGGGCATTTCTTAATGCAGATGTCACATTTCTCACAGATTTTTGACACAACGGTTGGTCTCCATATGTCCTGTTCGCAAGGCACATCGGAAAAAAAGGCCATCAGTAAAAAATTACTGCCCATGCCAGGAATATAGGTGATATTGTTTCTGCCATATTCAGATAATCCGCTTTGAACACCCAATCGTTTTAAGGGAAGGTTATCGACCTTATGGGCCTGGAAACCATGCTTGTCTAAACATGCTTTAAGCCTTTTTTCCGCCTGTTCGATATCGGGAAGAACCAGACACTTGACGGTATCTTCCCTTCCAGGTCGGTTGAAAACAACATCTGCGTAAAAAGGATGATGCAGTGCCAAAAGAAGGATGGAGCGAACTGTGAAACCCACTTCCGGGATGGTATAGCTGTACAGGCTGTTGACTATCCATTGTTGAAAACCGTTCAACTCTTCGTTTTGGGAGAATTGTTCAATTTCCTTCTTTAAATCCTGCAAATGACTGATATCAATAATATGTAGTTTGTCTGCCTGCATAACTGCTTCATGCTTTAACAAGTCATTCATATCATCTTCACCTTTCGTTCAGAACATATGTTCCGTCTTGCCATATTATATTTGTGTACGACACTCAATTACTGTGTTTGAAAAGGGCAGTCACTGTCTGCTCTATTGGCGCTTGTAGATATTTACTTTGTTTCTGTTTTTTGTCCTTTCGCGTTTCTCATCATTCTCAAGCCCTGGTTTACTATTCCTATACCCATTCACACCCATGCAGTTGAATGAACCGTATCTCCTCCTGATAATGAGCAAGATGACCTTCGTCAATCATTCTGATAAAAGCTTCCTCACCAGCGGCCGCTTTTCCAGTTAAGGTATCGCACATTGCTTCCAGGCGCAGAATCACCTGATGAATCAAATCCTTAGGTTGGTCCATACCATAGGCTTTAAAGAAGATCGAAATCCTGTTTCTGCGTTCATCCGCATGTTTTTTTGAATGGTAGTCAATAAGCGAATCGGAGCACGGGTCATAGACAAGCCTACCCAAAGGCACAAAGGTATAAAGAGTATATGCAATATCCCATATGCGCGGACCAGGGCAGGCAGTGTCAAAATCAATGAGCCCGTTTAGCTTGCCCTCTGAAAAAACCACATTGTATGGAGCACAATCATTATGACAAATGATCTCTGGAGGCAAAGCTCCCGGATAAGTCAGCATCCACTGGTCGGCCTTTTCATACTTGAAGCAGACTGTAATGTCATGAAGTTTTCTCAGCATCACAGCTACATCGCTGAGTATGCCATCCTTCATCATGTAGGGCTTTACCCGGGGAAAGTCAACCGCAGCTTCACCAGGAATGAAGGATAGAATTTCACGGTTGTTTTCATCGATCCCGTAAAATTTTGGAGCATATTCGAAACCATATTGTTTCAGATGCTCAAGTAACTTATGGATCGTCGGGCTCCAGCTCTTTAAGGGGCGCCTGACAGTTTCCCCCATTCGAATCACTTCGTTCAGATTTCCGCCTTGTAATACAACATGATCATCCAATTCAACATCCTCCGCAATGTAATGAGTATCCGTACCAGGCTATGTATATCGTATCTTGTTGACAGAATGTCGTCAAGCGAAAGCAATTCCGGGCTTTAGTTTCATGTGTCCAGTTAGTGAAGTGAAGCAGTGTTACATCTGTGAAACCTGCCTGGGTTTCGTGTCGTTCGGCGACACCTGGGGCGGGGGGACTGTTCACCCTCCCCTTCAATTTGTTCATAAGTTGCTGCATAGGTATCTGTTTTATTCTGAGTGCAGCGATGCCATCCTGAGTACAGCGAAGGATCTTGTCAGGCGTTATGCGAGCTCATTCACTTTGTTCAGCAGGCTGCGCCTGTTTACCTGTGGACAGTAACGATGCAGTGGCTACTATTGTGCAAAAGTGTTCAAAATGAATTGAAAAAGTCATGGGCATTCCATATAATAGACTGTGTGCGGTATTCATTGCAGAACCTGTGAAACACTGCATAAACCATAGATAGAAGAGGGGGAAATCGTATGAGAAAGTTTTGGGCGTTATTGTTGATCCTCTGCCTGGTTTTTACCACCCTGACTGCCTGCAACAAAAATAAAAAAGAAAAGCAGCAGCCCACGGCAGTGCAACCCACAACAGCAGCAACTGCAGCTCCTACCAAAGCACCTGAACCCACGGAGGAAGCAAAACCCACAGAAACACCAAAGGTTTCTGAGGAAGAAGAAAGAGGAAATCTGATGCCTGGAGGATACTTTAACCAGCTCAATCCCAAATGGGGAACTTACACGGAATCCGGCGGTGATGGGAAAATCGCCTTAAACACGAAGGGTCAGCTGGAAGTGACCATCAACAGCACTGGAAGTGTGAAGCATGCAGTACAGGTATATTGCGATGGTTTTAAAGTACTGCAGAACGCCGTATACAAAATTGCATTTGATATCAGTACTACTGCCCCCAGAACCATGGAATGGCGCGTTCAGCTGAATGGCGGAGACTATCATGCTTACGCCACCGAGGAGAAGATCGCCATCACTGCAGAAACAATGCATTATGAAAATACCTTTACCATGACAGAAGCTTCCGACCCGGCACCCAGGTTCTGCCTGAATTTAGGGTTTCACGAAGCCGATGGCAAGCTTCCTGCGCATACTGTAACCATTGATAACGCAGAACTGTTCCTGTTGGATGCTTCCAAGGCTGAAACCTCCGCTGCTGAAGATGTACGGCCTTCCATTAACATCAACCAGGTTGGTTATCGTACGGATGACACGAAAACAGCTGTATTCAGGGACAGCAGCCTTGATACCAAATTCGATGTGGTTGACGTTAAGTCAGGCAAAGCTGTTTTCACCGGTACCATATCCGGTTCAGTAGACACCCCAAGTGCAGCGGAAACCGTGGCTTATGGTGATTTCACCAAATTAACCACACCTGGCACCTATAAAATTGTTGCTGCAAACAGCGGCGAATCCTATGAGTTCGTAGTAGCAGACAAGCCCTATGACAAAATTTTTGCTGATGTCATAAAGATGCTGTATCTGATGCGCTGCGGAAGCGAGTTGGAAGATAAATTCGCAGGAGATTTTGCTCATGAAGCCTGCCATACACAAAAGGCAACGATTTACGGCACAAAAACAACAAAGGATGTTTCAGGCGGATGGCATGACGCCGGGGATTATGGACGTTATGTTGTTCCCGGGGCAAAGGCAGTAGCAGATTTGCTGCTTGCTTATGAAGATTACAGCAGTGTCTTCAACGATAAGCTGGGAATCCCTGAAAGCGGCAATGGTGTTCCGGATGTTCTGGATGAAGCCAGATATGAGCTGGAATGGCTGTTCAAGATGCAGGATGAAGCATCCGGCGGTGTTTACCATAAGGTTACAGGCTTAAACTTTGATGGAATGATCATGCCTGAAGAAGCAAAAGCCGATTTGTATATTATGCCAATCTCCAATGCTGCCTCCGGTGCTTTTGCATCGGTGATGGCGATGGCAGCAAGAATTTATGAGCCCTTTGACGTCGCCTTTGCAGAAGAATGTCTTGCGGCAGCGAAAACCGCCCTTTCCTACCTGGAAAGCAATCCGAACAAGAGCGGCTTTAAAAACCCAAAGGATGTATCTACAGGTGAATATGGTGATGAGAATTCATTGGACGAGGTTTTCTGGGCTTTAAGCGAGCTGTATAAGACGACCGGAGACCCTGCTTATCATGAAAAACTAAAAGCATTGGAGATCGCCTCCCTTGATGATGGCATGGGCTGGAGTGCAGTTTCAACGTATGGTTGTTATGCATATCTTACTTCCGGGAAAACCGATGCGACCCTGAAAAAAAAGGTTCAGGAAAAATTCAATGCATATCTTGCTTCTGTCGAGAAAAACATTCAGGCAGACGGGTATTTTTCCTCCATGGGGGATGTATATCCATGGGGCAGCAACATGACGCTGGCCAATAACGGAATGGTCCTGCTGATGGCAGGCAAGGTTTCTGATAACGAAGATCCTCTTGCGAAGACACAAATGGATTATCTGCTTGGTGCAAATTCCACCTCATACTGTTTTGTTACAGGCTATGGCAATCTGACACCGAACGGTACGCACCACCGCCCCTCTATGGTGCTTGGAACTACTATGAAGGGCATGCTGGTGGGAGGTGCCAACTCCGACCTGGAGGATCCATATGCACAGAATGTCCTGGTTGGTAAGCCTGCTGCGAAGTGCTATGTCGATAACGTACAAAGTTACTCCTGCAACGAGGTAACGATATACTGGAATTCTCCGCTGGTGTACCTGATGGCAGGTATTCTGTCTGAAAAGTAAAGTTGAATCGTGTAAAAGAGCTGCCCCGCAAGGCAGCTCTTTATCTTGTTATCGATATTGAAAAAATAGTGATTTGAAATGCTTTTAACTCAGGGCCCCGCTTGGAGGTTATCTCAGCATACTGATCTCCTATTGCTGTAGGCTTTGCATTTCTTCATAAGCCGCAGACCTTCCCATATCGTAAGCTATATCTCTAACTAATCCATAAAACAAAATACAAGTGATAACGATAAGAAGAATAACAACTGTTTTTTGAAAGCCAGCTTCCGATTTAAACATATCATTCCCTCCCCTGTTTACCTGATAACTGCTTATACACAAAACAATCCGTGGTATGATCATTGACCATACCAATGGCTTGCATGAACGAATAAACGATAGTCGAGCCAACAAACTTAAAGCCCATTTTTTTCAGGTCTTTGCTGATCTTGTCAGAAATCGGAGTGCTGACGGGCATATCTTCTTGCTTCAGCCAGTGACTTGTAACAGGCTTATCATTCACATATGCCCATATGAATTTATCGAAGCTGCCGTGTTCCTCTGCAACCTTTAAAAAAAGCCTGGCATTGTTAACCGCCGCATGAATTTTCAATCGGTTTCGGATTATTTTTTCGTTTGTCATGAGTTGCTGAATTTTAGCATCATCATATGAGGCCACTTTTTTCGGGTCAAACCCGTCAAAAGCCAATCTGAATGCTTCTCTCTTGTTAAGTACGGTTATCCACGCAAGCCCTGCCTGCATACCTTCCAGAATAAGCATTTCAAACAGCTTCAAATCATCATGTACAGGCCGTCCCCATTCGTTGTCATGGTAGTCTATGTATATGGGGATATCTCCCGCCCATTTGCATCTTGTTTTTTCAGTCATAAAGCACCTCGTTTCACAGCTGTTTCATCATGAACATTTCCATCGTTTCAACATAGGGTGGGAAATCTTTAATCAGACAACCGCAATCCTTATAACCCAGTTTACGATAAAAGTGTTGAGAGGTTTCTTCAACCATCGTTGATGTCATTGCAATTTGATGACCCAATTGGCGCATTTCATTTTCCCAATGAATCATCGCTTTGGTCCCAAAACCCTTGCCCTGGAAGGATTGTTCAAAATGGATCATGTTAAGAAACGGAATCAGATCCCAAAACAGATTGTATCGCATGATGCCAGCCGGACGATCATCATCTTTGATGATGTAACACCGTTTATCCCTGATTTTTAAAGATAACTCTTCATCACTAATATATTTATCCAGTGTACGCCAGAAGGTGCGATCCTGTTCAGTTGCATAATCAATCGAAAACATATTAAACTCCTTTGCAAATTTTTTTGCAGAACATAAATAATTAAAAGCTTGACAGAATATTCAACATGATGATTGATACTAACCCCCTCATGGCCCGTTTACTTCAGGTTCAGTTGCATTATGTCCAAACACAACCACACCATTGTTAAATTCTTAAGCTTATCTGAAACTTATTCATGTTCACAGTCTCTCAACAAGATTATATCATATATTTCCTTTGGGTAAATTGAAAATTTTCGTGCAGGGGTTGGATATAAGGGGTGTGTGAACAGTCCCCCACTGTCCAAGTGACGGTTATTATAAAGCCTTTTTGATGGTCTCATTAATTTCGTATTGACAAATAAAAAAGCAGGGAATATAATCAAATTGTACATATGGTAACGATACCGGTAACGTTTTCATTATGTATTTTGTCCAAAAAGGGGGGCGAACTGAATGGCAAACCCAACGATCAAAGAGATATCGAAGCTTGCAAAGGTTTCTGTCAGTACTGTTTCCCGTGTGATAAACAATTTGCCGGATGTGAACAAAGAAACCAGGCAAAAAGTGTTGGATGTAATCAATGAGTTGGGTTATTTCCCCAATGCGAATGCAAAGAATTTGAAACAGATCAGCTCGAATATTATCTGCATCATTGTAAAGGGAATGCACAACCAGTTTTTTGGGCAGATTATTGAAAAGATTCAATCGGAAATTATCAAAACAAAATACATCTCACTGGTACATTACATTGACGAGAACGAGAACGAAGTGGACACTGCCTTCCGGCTTATATCAGAAAGAAAGGCCGTTGGAGTGATTTTTTTAGGCGGCAGCCCCTCGCTAAAAACTGACCGGCTCGAAGAAATGAATGTGCCTTGTGTGTTTTCAACCATGTCCGCTGAAGGGTTGAATTTAAACAATGTTTCCAGTGTTTGTATCGATGATAGGGACGCCGCGAAGACAGCAGTGGATTACCTGTTTGAAATGGGTCATCAAAGAATTGCCATTCTCGGCGGCCAGCTGCTGGACCGTGACTCCATCTATAAAAGATATATGGGTGCTTTGCAAAGCTATCGTGAGCATGGCGTAGAGTTCGATGAAGCGCTTTTCATTCAGTCAAAATTTACGTATGAAGATGCGTATGCAGCGATAAATAATTCTCTACAATTTGGAAATATTAAGTATTCAGCAATATTTGCCATGTCGGATGTGATGGCTATAGGAGCGGCTAAAGCTATATTTGACAATGGCCTGACCGTACCGGGCGATATTTCCATCATTGGTTTTGATGGCATTGAAGCCACGAAATATTACCATCCCACATTGGCAACCGTGAAGCAGCCATCTTGCGAAATTGCCATGACAAGTGTGGAGCTGCTGATCCAAAATATTGAATACGATATGGTTTCGCAAAATATTATTTTAGGGACTGAACTGATAAAGGGTCATTCTATTCATTGTTTATTAGCAGATAAACTGCTGAATAAAAAATAAAGGAAAGAGGTTGTGTTATGAAAAAGTTTGTGGCAATCATGTTGTCAGTACTATTGATTACAGCAGTGTTTACAGGTTGTGTACCCACACCTTCCCCGACCCCCACCAAAACTCCGGACAAAACTCCAACTGCAGTTCCAAAGCAGACAGTTACTCTGAAGGTATGGGGTTCTCAGGAAGATCAGGCGATGCTGGCTACGATGGCAGACGGATTTAAAGCAGCAAACCCCGATAAGGACTATAACATTACATTTGGTGTTGTCAGCGAAGCCGATGCAAAAACGAAGGTTCTCGAAGACCCTGCTGCTGCTGCAGACGTATTTGCATTCGCAAATGACCAAATCAAGGATTTGGTCAATGCCGGAGCCTTATACGAGATTACCCGCAACAAAGACAAGATAACGGCGGAAAACATGGCCGGTTCCATTGAAGCCTCCACGGTTGATGGAAAACTGTATGCATATCCTGAAACAGCCGACAATGGATACTTTATGTATTATGACAAGAGTGTCTTTACAGCGGATGATGTGAAATCTCTTGACAAGATGCTTGAAGTTGCCAAAGCCAAGGGCAAGAAGGTTTTCATGGATGTATCCAATGGATGGTATATCGCTTCTTTCTTCCTGGGTGCAGGCGGGACCCTGACCGTTGGCAAAGACGGAAAACAACAGTGTGATTTCAACAACGAAAAAGGTGTTAAAGCCGGCGAAGCGATTAAAGCCTTCACCGCTCATCCGGCATTTGTAACCGGCGATGACGCTGTATTAAAGGGAGGAATCGGCAGCGAAATAGCAGCCGGCGTCAGCGGCACCTGGAATGCGGAAGATATTAAAACCATTTTGGGTGATAACTATGCAGCAACCAAACTGCCGACATTCACGCTGGGCTCCGAACAAGTACAAATGGGCAGCTTTGCAGGTTATAAGCTTGTTGGCGTTAGCAGTCAGACAAAGTCCCCTGTTGATGCTATGAACCTTGCCGAATGGCTCACCAATGAGCAAAACCAGGTTATCCGTTTTGAGACTCGCGCCATGGGGCCATCCAATATCAAGGCAGCTTCCAGCGATAAGGTTAAAGCAAATATTGCTTTGGCAGCACTTGCAGAGCAAAACCAGCATGCCACCTCACAGAAGGATGTTTTAGGCTCTTACTGGTCCCCTGCAGAAGCATTTGGAACAGCTATGGAAGCAAAGGATTATTCCAAGCCCATCAAGGAAATGCTCGATGCAATGGTTGCTCAAATCGTTGGTGGTTAATATCAACAGTATCTGTGGGTGGCAACTGCCACCCACAGTTGTTTTTGTCAACTAAGGCAGCCCCTGGCGAAATTTGGGCCCTTGTCTAAAACGAGCCTCGGGGTAAGCCGGTTTCCACTTCGCCGATAAAAGCATCGGAATATCACTATTTCACTGCTCTACCCTGAAAATCATCATATATTATACATAAAAACTCCGATTCAGTATTTCATGCATGATATATGTGATTTTTCAATAGATTTCATACACTTTTCCGAATGGTTTCTGCATTGAAATCCTGGCATGCGTCAATTTGTGGGACATTTTTAACAACGCTCTTGGCTTTCAGATGAGTTGGGTCGAACATTAAAAGGAATTGGATGTGAGAGAAATGCAATATATCGATTATGTCACACTGCCCTGGTATAAAAAAGTAATCGTTCGTCTTTTACAGAGCGTTAAAAATTTTCGTCAAAACTTCGTTGCTTTTATTTCTAAAGCAGGCAAATCCATTGTTTCTTTATTTAAAAGCATTATCAATGGTTTAAAATACTTTTTTACTACCTTCTTCAAAGGTGATCTTCCCACGAAGCTATCTTATTTCATCATGGGATCCGGCTGTTTGCTTCGGGGCCAGGTGATCCGCGGACTTGGGTTTTTAGCCCTGCAATTATTCTATATCGTCTATATGATCTCCTTTGGCTGGGGTCAGTTACAGCTGTTCCCCACATTGGGCATCGCAGAAAAAAAGCAGGTATGGGATGAAGCCGATCAGATTTACAGATATGTGCAGGGTGATAATTCCATGTTAATCCTGCTATTTTCCGTATTGACCATTGCGATAAGCATTGCAATTCTGGCAGTATATTTTGCCAATATACGCGTGTCCTGGCATAATCAGCTGCTTAAAAAAGAGGGCAAAAAGCTGAACTCAATTGTTGACGATACCCGGGAATTGCTGGATAAAAGGCTTCATATAACCTTCTTATCCCTGCCAACACTCGGTGTCGTCTTTTTTACGGTATTGCCCTTGATTTTTATGATTTTAATTGCCTTCACTAATTATGATAAAAACCATCAGCCTCCCGGTTCTTTATTTACATGGGTTGGGTTGGAAAATTTCAGTAAAATATTATCTGGCAGCGGCATTCTGGCCACCACCTTTAAGGGTATTTTTTCATGGACAATCATCTGGGCGTTTTTTGCGACCTTTTCAAATTATGTTCTTGGCATGCTGCTGGCCATCATGATTAACAAAAGCGGGATCAAGCTGAAAAAAATGTGGCGCACGATATTTGTTATCACCATTGCAGTGCCCCAGTTTGTTACGTTGCTTCTGATGTCCAGATTGCTCGATGACCGGGGCGCTGTGAATATTCTGTTGGGTTACCTGGGGATAGCACCTGTTAAATTCCTGTCCGACGCGATTATTGCAAAGGTCACTGTTATCATTGTAAACATATGGGTTGGCGTGCCCTATACGATGCTGATTACAAGCGGAATTCTAATGAATATTCCCGCTGAACTCTATGAAAGTGCCACCATAGACGGTGCCGGGCCCGTTAAAACATTTACAAAAATAACGCTTCCATATATGCTGTTTGTAACAACCCCGTACCTGATTACGCAGTTTGTATCAAACCTGAATAACTTTAATGTCATTTATCTTCTAAGCGGAGGGAATCCCCTGGCCCTGGATTATTATCAGGCGGGGAAAACAGACCTTCTTGTTACTTGGCTTTATAAGCTGACTGTCAATTTCCAGGATTACAACCTGGCTTCAACAATAGGCATTATCATCTTTGTTATCTCCGCGGTTATTTCTCTGATTGTTTATAATTCCTCCAGCTCTGTGAAAAAGGAGGGTATGTTCCAATGAAAGAGGGTAAGAAAAAACGTAGCAGTACTGCCAACACTATCATTTATATTATTTTAACGGTACTGTCGGTGATATGGATATTGCCAATCATATGGCTTGTTATCACATCCTTCCGGGCAGAACCAGGCGCATGGACTCCTTATATATTTCCGAAAGAATATACCTTCGGCAACTATACCAGGCTTTTTACACAAACCGAGCTGTTCAACTATCCCCGCTGGTTTATGAACACCTTTGTCATCGCCGTATTCAGCTGTATCATCACAACTATTTTAAACCTGATGACCAGTTATTCGCTCAGCCGTTTACGCTTTAAAGCAAGAAAGGCCATGATGAATATCGGATTGATTTTGGGGATGTTCCCGGGCTTTATGTCCATGATCGCCATCTATTTTCTTCTTAAAGCCATGGGATTGGCCCAATCCCTTGTGTCCCTTGTTTTAATCTATTCGGGCGGTGCGGGGCTGAGCTATTATATCGCCAAAGGCTTTTTTGATACGATCCCCAAATCGCTGGACGAAGCAGCAACCATCGACGGAGCTTCCCAGAATATGGTCTTTTGGAAGATCATTCTTCCACTGTCCAGGCCCATTGTCATTTATACGGCATTAATGGCGTTTATGGCACCATGGCTTGATTTCATTTTTGTCAGCGTCATCATGAAGGACAACTATAACAACTATACCATCGCGTTAGGGCTGTGGCAAATGCTGACAAGGGAAAACATCTATCAATACTTCACGCAATTTTGCGCGGGAGCTGTGTTGATATCCATCCCCATCACACTGCTGTTTATCAAGATGCAGAAATACTATGTGGAAGGTGTTACAGCCGGGGGAGTTAAGGGATAGGGTATGAAAGCACGTTTAGTCACTATCATCATCTGCACAGCGATTCTCTTTGCTTCCTGCTCGGATATGAGCTCCGCGAAGCATTCAGACAACTATCGCAGCTACTATGAAATATTTGTGCGCAGTTTTTACGACTCGGATGGGGATGGTATTGGTGATTTAAAAGGGGTAACCAATAAACTGGATTATATCAGTAAAGACCTTGGTACGGACGGAATATGGCTGATGCCCATTATGCCCTCCCCCTCCTATCACAAATATGATGTTACCGATTATTATGCGATAGATCCGCAATATGGCACCATGGATGACTTTGACGAGTTGATGCAGGAAACGGATAAACGGGATATCAAGGTAGTTATCGACCTGGTGGTGAAC
This sequence comes from Thermoclostridium sp., assembly GCA_017995215.1. Lineage (GTDB taxonomy): Bacteria > Bacillota > Clostridia > DSM-8532 > DSM-8532 > JAAYJG01. Next base: position 19,229 of record JAGOJH010000019.1, on the reverse strand, counting down.
CATACCTCAGATATGATGCCGTGGTTTCGAAAAGCGGTGGAAGGCCTGTGGGATGGAGAAGAAAACGAATACACCCACTACTATAATTTTACCACTGAATACTCCGGAAGCGGGTTCACAAAAATTACAGATCAATACTATTATGAGGCACGTTTCTCACCCGACATGCCCGACTTGAACCTGGATAACGAAGCTGTTCGTTCAGAAATTCTGAACATCGCCAAGTTCTGGATTGATCGCGGTGTGGATGGCTTCAGGCTTGACGCTGTAACCAGCTATTACACCGGAAATGATGCCAAAAATGCGGAATTCATGAAATGGCTGAATGACAGCGTCAAAGAATACAAGGCCGATGCTTATTTTGTCGGAGAAGCCTGGACAACATCATTGAACATTGCCAAATATTATTCAAGCGGTATTGACAGCTTTTTTAACTTTCCCTTTTCCCAGGTTGACGGGACGATTGTAAAGAGCCTGAACACACAGAAGGGTGAGAATCTGGCTGAAGCGATCAGCAAGTGGAATGATACTATCAAAAATTCCAACGCCGTGGCAATTGATGCGCCATTCCTGTCAAACCATGATAACGCACGCAGTGCGGGCTTTCTCATGAGAAATCTGAATAAGAAGAAAATGGCAGCTTCCATTTATTTGCTGATGCCTGGAAATCCATTTATCTATTATGGTGAGGAAATTGGCATGACCGGTTCCGGTAATGATCCGAACAAGCGGCTGCCCATGCTGTGGTCAACCACCGAACCTGCTGGCATTACCAATAATCCTCCGGGGGCAGCCCAGTCCATCAGCGAACTGGACGGTGTGGACGCGCAAATTGATGATAAGAATTCCTTGTTAAACTTCTATAAAGAAATTCTTGGTTTAAAGAAGCGTTTTCCCGAGATTGCACGTGGCGAAATGGCCAGGTTGGATACTCAGAACGCTGAAATATGCGCATACACCATGACATGGGGCAACCGTACGATCCTGGTGATGCATAATCTGAGCGATCGTGAGCTTAGCGAGGATCTGGGAATGCTTCACCCTGGAAAAGTAAAAATCAGAGGCAGCTTGTTGTGCGATTCGGCCAACTCCGCTCCTCTTATTGAAAAAGGGCTGATAACATTACCGCCCTGTTCCACAACTATACTGCAATAATCCCTTATAGCTGCAAGACATCAGACTAAAGCAGGAGCTGATGGCTAGCGGTAGTAAGGTTCGCTTTTTGGTTGTGGATGCAGCCCACTTTAGAAGTTATGCAGGTTTATGTTACACTGAATTATTAACAGCAATAAAGGCAGGTTTTTATGAAACAGAACAAGCGCGCAAGTGGTATTCTGCTCCCGATTTTCAGTTTACCATCCGATTACGGTATTGGTACTTTTGGCAAGGAAGCATACAATTTTGTAGATAGCCTGAAAATTTCAAAGCAAAAATATTGGCAGATACTCCCCCTGTGCCCTACGGGCTTCGGGGACTCTCCATACCAGTCTTTTTCGACCTTTGCAGGCAACCCCTATTTCATTGATCTGAACATACTGATCGATGAGGGGCTGTTAACAAGGGAAGACTGCGAGGGGGTCGATTTTGGTGATCACAGCAACAGGATTGATTACGAGAAGCTGCGTTCAGGAAGATATCCGCTTTTAAGAAAAGCTTTTAAAAATTCAAAGCACCGCGATCACAACGATTATACTGCGTTTACAAAGAAAAACGCCTACTGGCTGGAGAATTACTGCCTCTATATGGCCGTGAAAAACCGTTTTCATGATGTGTCGTGGTTGGAATGGGATGACGATATTAAGTTCCGACGTCCTGATGCGATAAAACGTTACACAGAAGAGATGAGCAATGAAATTGAGTTTCATCGCTTTCTGCAATTCCACTTTACAAAGCAATGGAACGCATTAAAGGAATACGCCAACAAAAAAGGAATTAAGATCATCGGTGACATCCCCATTTATGTTGCCATGGACAGCGCTGATGTCTGGGGGGATCCCTCCTTGTTTCTGCTTGATGAAAGCTTAAACCCCATTCGTGTTGCAGGCGTTCCGCCCGATTATTTTTCAAAAACCGGACAGCTTTGGGGAAACCCGCTTTATCATTGGGAAAGGCATGGGAAGGATCACTACAGCTGGTGGATAAAAAGAATAGAGTATGCTGCAAAGCTGTATGATACCATTAGAATCGACCATTTTAAGGGTTTTGATGGCTTTTGGGCGGTGCCCTACAATGAAAAAACCGCTGTAAACGGGCAATGGTGTAAAGGCCCGGGGATTGATTTATTCATACAAATTGAAAAGCAGCTGGGGCATGTCGACATTATTGCTGAGGATTTGGGCATTCAGACCGAAAGCCTTCATGCGCTTCTGGAAGAAACCCGTTACCCGGGAATGAAAGTGATTCAGTTTGGTTTTGATAACGGTCATGACAGCGATAACCTGCCCCATCATTACCTGCAAAGAAGCGTGGCCTATACGGGAACCCACGATAATGCCACTTTGCTTGAATGGTACAAAGGGCTGTCGAGAAAGGATAAGAGCTCGCTGCGGCGGTATTGCCGTGTCAGTGGCAGGAACCCTGTTTACGACATCATCCTCACAGTGGTTCAAAGTGTTGCCGATCTTGTTGTCGTACCCATTCAGGACTACCTTGTCCTTGGCGCAGAAGCGAGAATAAACATTCCTTCCACAGTGGGAGATAACTGGAAATGGAGGCTGAATAAGGGCCAGTTCAAAAAGTCTGTACAAAAGCAGATCGCAAAGATCACCGACACCTATTTCCGCTCATGAAAGAACAAGGAACCCGCACTGATAGAGTGGCGACCTTCAAAATTTGATGAATACAGAAAGGTTTAACTTATATGGAAATGTATAAACTACTGAAAACAGCTGAGAATATTTTAGCAGCTCAATTTTTTACCAGCCTTGAGAAAGCAACGGGTACACAGCTGAATTATGCGATATCACGGGCTGCTGTGACGCATATATGGCCTCAGTGGCAGGATAATGTACAAAAAAATGATAACAGGAAGCAGGCTTATTACATATCTGCCGAATTTTTGATGGGCAGGGCTTTTTACAATAACCTGCATGCCCTGGGTGTTTTGACGGAAATGAAAGGGGTCCTGCAATCGCGGGATGTAGATCTCACCAGTTTAGAGCAGATCGAGGACGATGCGCTGGGTAACGGCGGGTTGGGCCGTCTTGCAGCCTGTTTCCTGGACAGTGCTGCTACCTGCGATCTGCCGGTAAACGGCTATGGCATCCGTTATAAATACGGATTGTTCAAGCAGAAATTCGAAAACGGTTTTCAGGTGGAGACCAAGGACGATTGGCAGCAATACGGTGACCCCTGGTCCGTTCGCCGGGAGGATGAAAAAGTAACTGTTGCTTTTGGAGACAGCCTGGTTTATGCAGTGCCCTATGACATGCCCATTATCGGCTTTGAAACAAAAACCGTAAACACGCTGAGGCTATGGCAAAGCGAGCCCATCGAGGATTTCAGCTTTCTCGATTTTAATGCGCAAAAATATGAAAAGTCAGTGAAAGAGAAGAATGAGGCCGACAATCTCTGCATGGTCCTTTACCCGAATGACGATAAAAACAAAGGAAAGATTTTGCGTCTGAAGCAGCAATATTTCATGTCCAGCGCTTCTGTTCAGGATTGTGTCCGCAAGTTTGTGAAAAAGCATGGCACGGAGTTTGAGAAATTTCCTCTATACAATGCGATTCAGCTGAACGATACACATCCTACCGTCGCCATTCCGGAGTTGATACGCATTCTGACCACCGATTACGGAATCTCTTTTGAGTCCGCTTTTTCAATAGCGCAGGCCACTTTCGCCTATACCAACCATACTATCATGGCAGAGGCACTGGAGAAGTGGAGCCTGAGGCTTTTCAAGAAAGTATTGCCCCAGGTTTACCCTGTTGTTGTTCAGATGAACCACCAGTTAAAAAGGGAGCTTGGCAAAAAGGGGCTCGGCAAGGATGAAATAGCAACCTATAGAATCATTGATGATGGCATGATTCATATGGCGCGGTTAGCCATTTATGCCACCTTCTCAACGAATGGCGTTGCCAGAATACATACAGACATTCTAAAAAAGGATGCCTTAAAGAACTGGTATTCGGTTTACCCCGAAAGGTTTCAGAACAAAACCAATGGCATTACACAGCGGCGCTGGCTGGGAATATGCAACCGGCAGCTTTGCAGTTATTTGCAAAGCCTGGGTATCAACGATTTTGATAAGAACCTTGAATGCCTTCAGGACCTCAATCGTTTTAAAGACAACAGCACTGTGTTATCTGCCCTGAACAGGGTAAAGAACATAAATAAACAGGTATTGTCCGACTATATCTATAAAAAGGAGAATGTCCGGATTGATCCGACCTTTATCTTTGATATTCAAATTAAGAGGCTTCATGAATATAAGCGCCAGTTGATGAATGCATTCTCCATATTGGCTATATACTATGGCATTAAAGACGGCACCATCAAGGATTTCACCCCGACAGCCTACATTTTCGGGGCGAAAGCAGCACCGGGCTATTATCGTGCAAAGGGCATTATCAAATATATCAATGAGATCGCGAAACTGGTAAACCAGGATCCGGATACAAAAGACAAGCTGTTCGTGCATTTTGTTACAAATTATAATGTGTCTTATGCAGAGAAGCTGATTCCTGCCGCAGATATATCCGAGCAGATTTCGACAGCGGGGACCGAGGCTTCAGGCACCTCCAATATGAAGTTCATGCTGAACGGTGCAGTCACTCTTGGAACCCTTGACGGAGCGAACGTTGAGATTGTTGAGAAGGCTGGCCTTGAGAACAACTATATCTTTGGGGCAAAGGTTGAAGATATCGAAAAGGTGAAGGACAGCTATAACCCGAAAAAAATCTATAGAAGCAACCCGGTTGTTCAGAAGGTTCTGGATACTTTGATAGATGGCACTTTTTCCGATGAAGGTACCGGCATGTTTCAAGAACTCTATGACTCCATACTGGAAGGCGCCAGCTGGCACAAACCCGACCACTATTATATTCTGCTTGATTTGCCGGATTATATTGAGGCAAAATTGAGAGTGAATAAAGATTATAATGATCGAGAGGAATTCGCAAGGAAATGCCTTGTGAATATTGCGAACAGCGGATATTTCTCCAGCGACAGAACCATAAGGGAGTATGCCTGGGATATATGGAAATTATGAGTGCCAGAGGGGAGGTACCTTTGGTCCAGGTACCAGGAGGGGAAAGGTACCTTTTGCCCATACCAGAGAGGGCAGGTACCTTTCCCCATGAGCTAAAGGGGTCATCCAAAGGGGACAGGTACCTGACAGCTTGTTTAACGTTTTTAGATCAGAATATCTTTAATTTTTTCATTTATTTGGCTCATCTGCACCATTTCTTCCCTGGCGAATTTTTCATACTCATTGGCAGAAACATTGATGTCACTACTAATTTGTGTTGTTGATGAAGAAATCTCCTGGGCCGAAGCCAAGACCTCCGTAGTATTTCTTGATAATTTCTCAAAAGCTGCAAATACATTGTTTATTCTGCTGACAATATTTTCATACTCCTGTCTGAACTCGTCAGCAAAGGGCGAGATTTTCATTGCTTCCTGACGACTTTCAACTGCAAGCTTTCTTACTTCCTGTGCAACTACAGTAAAGCCTCTTCCCGCTTCGCCAGCCCTGGATGCTTCTATGGAGGCATTCAAAGCCAGTAGGTTTATTTGACTTGATATATTCTCGATAGCAGCAACTATATCCTGAAGCTGTTCCAGTTTTATAGTAGTTTTCGTAAGATGTTCATTCACCTCTCCAAGCATATCCTGGGACATGATGGTGTTTTTAGTATTCTCCTCGACCTTTTCAACGATACTATCGTTTGAAACCTGTAGAAGCTCTATCATCCTGGCTATATCATGAATTTGCTGGTTATTCTCCGCTACCTTGGTTCTGTTTTGATCCAATAAGTTATAAACAATCTTTGTAATCTCTTCTGTAGATTCTTTCTGCTTTATTATCTCCTTTTGTTCATCTTCAATGACCTTATGCTGGTACCAATGGCAGTTTTCAGGTTTATTTAAACCATTGAAGATAGCCCTTGCCATCAGCTCACAGCTGTTATATCCGCAGCTTCTGCAGTTTTTTATATCACTGTCATAAAACTTACCCATTTTTTTATATATCTCAGAAAGCTCTGTCTTATTAGGAATATCCCATTTTTTATTATCTGATAAATCCTGGTATTTTCTCTCATACAGACCCTTCTTCCAATATGTATTTATTGTTTTTCTAAGCTTACTAAGATTAGTCTTGCCTAACTTTAATCCTTTCTTAAAGTAGAGCTTTTGCATTTCGTTATTTCGTCTTTCAATATAGGCTTCAATTTCATCAACATGTTTACCAATGTTCAGGGTTCCTGCTCCTCCGTTGCATCCCAGTGAACAATTAAGGCAGTCTATCAGAAGAGGCGCATACCCCTCTTTAATTTTTTCGGGAAGCTCTCCCAAATAATCGTAAATTTGTTCAGCCCCTTCTATTTTTCTGGCTTTGTTTTCTATTCCCGTTACATCTCTCATAGCCGTGCGCAGCAATCCGCCGGGAGTTGAAAAAAGCACCGCCCTCTCTGCGGGTTTATTGTCATATGGCAGCTTATCAAAAGACGACAGTTTTATATTTTTGCTTTTAAAATATTTATCAAGGGATTTATAAGTAACATTAAAATCTCCGATTCCGGTTGAGTCAAATTCGCGCCTTTTGGCATAACAAGGTGATATCACAGCAATCTTGTGGTTCTTGTATTGCGGATAATACTCTTTTATCATTTTCATGGTGTGAAGCATCGGACTGTCAGCAGGAGCCAGATATTCCAACAGCTCAGGCTTGTGGATCTCAATATATGAAACGATTGCCGGACAAGGCTGTGATATTAATACCTTAGGATTTTTCTCCTTGATATAATTTACATATGATTTTATGGTGAGTTCAGCCCCGAAGCTGACATCAAAAACAGCTTCAACACCCAGACTCCTTAGCCATCCATTTAAATTCAGATAGTGATCAGGAAAGTTTGATGCTACGGCTGGTGACGCTATTGCTACTATTTCTTTCTGTGTTCTTACTGCATCCATGAACTCGTCAAAATCATCCAAGCCTATTCTCGCCTCATGAGTGCATACTTTAATGCATTCCCCACAGCCTATGCAAGAATTTTCATCAATATTTACAAAGTCCTGGGCTCCGTCATTACAGAATTTAATCGGGCAAACAGCAATGCAGGCATGGCAATTAACGCATTTTTCCTGAATAACATCAATAACCTTAGTAAGTTTTTTCACAGTCTGACCTCCAAAAGTAAATGTTAGGAAACATAAATAACAAAAGAGGTATCTCTAAGCCCAATATTAATAGAAAATATATACCACATAAATTGACTATTAAAAACATTTTATGACACAATTTTTTTGGATGTCAAACTGGATGGAAACTATGAGGAGTACATAATATTATACTGGCTTTCTGTGGAGCTTAAGCACCCGCAAAGTGAATAAGTTAAGTCCTTCCTGATAAAGTCTTTCATAATGTAGCACCTCCGCAAGTTACCTTTTTTGTAAACCTTCCGGGTTGGTACGCTTTGATGGATGATCCAAAATAGCTTTACAATTTTTTGTAAACCATCACCTGCTATTTTCGGTCGAAAAACGGGCTTTTCCCGGTCGCACTCAAGGGTATTCCATAGATGATTTCAGCATCCTCACCCAACAGCTTCATTTCCTTTACAGCTTTCCCCACAGAAAACATAATTCTGTTATCTACCCTTGCATCACCGGCGATGCTTACCGCTGAGCCTATTGCGATGCCTAAATCACCTGTATTGAAGCTGCACGGATGCTTCGGATACCTGTTTTTTTCCTCACAGTTTTCAAAGCCGCACAATCCACAGCTTTTCAAGCCCATCGGTCTGATTTTCGTACCGATTAATACCAGTGCATCCGATGCCAGAATATTATTTGCATCGCGAACAAAAAACTCGGGTGCAATCCCTTCCTGAACCATTTGCTTCATTTTATCTGCTATTGCCTCTATCGTTTCCTTATCTGCAGCTGCAATAATCAGGTTATCAATTCCTTTTCCCTTAGGCGCAGTTCTGGCAGCAGCCATCATTTTCTTTGCTACGTCCATCAATACTTCTTTTCTTGAGTCCTGTTCAAATGTGATACTCATAAATTTTTACCTCCTCTGCTTTTTAACCCAGCTCCATCAATCGGTTATGATATCCGGCGTATCAGGCTGATCCTTTGCATGATGCTAAACTATTTTTTTCTCCCAATAAATAAAATCGTTATCCCTGCTTGTCTCGCTCATCCCACATTTTTTCAAAACCCTTATGGAACCAATGTTTCCAATCAGGCAGCCGGCCGCTATTGTCTTCACATTTGCCTGGTGTGAAGCCCACTCGATGAGTGCGCTTGCCGCTTCATAGCCAAACCCTTTTCTCTGCTCCTCTTCTATGAGGCCAAAGCCTACTTCAACCCTGCCGTTTTCATCCGGCTGACCCTTAAAGCCGGCATCTCCAATAACGCACATACCTTCTTTTTTGACCAGCATCCAAACGTCAAATCCACTTACTACATTGTTTTTCGGTATGCTATCCTTCAAGAAATTCAAGATGTCCAAAGTATCCTGAAGCGGCCACCTTCCATTGGTCTTAACACCCAATTTATCAAGTTCCGTATTGTCACCGTTTAAGATTGAACGCATGATTGAATATGTTATTGGGATGATGATAAGTCTGTCGGTTTCAATGTTTTTTATTCCCATCATTCTTCTCCTCTATGTTTCACACTCACGGTATTGATCAAGGATTTGTACTTTCCGCATATGTGTTCAATGGATGGATTCTTGTCTAAAAATTGCATTCACAGAAGCGTCATATTGCGGCGTAATTTCTTTTTTCAAAAAGGTTATATTATTTATTTAGGTAGACGTATTACACATTCACTTCATTATCTAGAAACACTCTTGACCCAGTTGCACCTTTTTGTCCTTGATATTTACCTTTATAAGGATTCAAGGCAGCATTGTCCATTTTAGCAAAAACAAGCTGTCCAATTCTTCGACCAGCCTTTAGTTCTATCGCACAACGATTGGCATTATATAGTTCGAGAGTGATTTCCCCATTGAATCCAGGATCAACCCACCCTGCATTTTGAATAAACAGCCCCATTCTTCCCAATGAGCTTCTTCCTTCAACAAATGCAGTCAAATCATTTGGCAAACTAAAATACTCCATTGTAGTAGCAAGTACAAATTGTCCCGGAAGTAAAACATAGGTATCCGTTTTTATGGTCTTATAATTTATCTCGTTTTCTAACGTAATAATACCTGCATGTGAATCTTCTACGATACTAAAGGTATCACCAAGTCTAACATCCACACTGGCAGGTTGTATTTGCTCTTTATTCAAAGGTGAAATTTTTAGAGCTCCATCATTCAGCATTGTAATAATGGTTTTATCAGATAAAATCATTTTTCCCTCCTGAGCGTCTTAATAATCTCCACTATTTCTTTCCTTTCAATATATCAATCGTAGGTTTACTAATAAGTCCGGGTACAGATGAACTTCCTATATGACTAATTCTAATAATTTTATCATTAAAAACAGCTTGTAAAAAGTCTCTTTCGATAAAAAAGTAACGAATCCATTCCGGATTATGTGGTTCCAGAATAACTGGAAATAGTTCAGAAAGCTTCTCCTGCGATATATTCGAAAAATCCTGTCTCATAATTCTGCCTCCTGTGCTATCGCTTCTTTCTTGAGTGTGTTTTATCTGGAACTATGGACAATCATATTATATAATAACTATGTCAGGAGTAGTAGCCTGCAGTTCTCACTCATAGGAGGTTATCATGAAGTATTATGTAGATGCAAATGCTGTAAAAGACGGCAATGGTTCCATTGACCAACCCTTCCGGAGGATTAACGAAGCCGCAAAGCTTGCTCTTCCCGGGGATGAAGTGCTGGTCGCGCCGGGGATTTACCGGGAATATGTAGATCCGGTTCATGCCGGTACTGAGGATGCCCGCGTCACTTATTCCAGTACTACACCTCTTGGTGCTGTAATCACTGGTGCAGAACAGGTAAAGACCTGGCTGCATTACAAGGAAAATGTCTGGGTATGCCGTATCGCGAACAGTGTTTTCGGCGATTATAACCCTTATACAACCTTGGTGTATGGGGACTGGTATTTTGCGACACCAAACAAACATACCGGTTGTGTATATTTAAATGACAGGGCGTTATATGAAGCCATCACTTTGGACGAGTGCATCAAGGGTGATGTGTATGAATGCAGCTGGGTGCCGGAAGAATCTGTTTTTAAGTGGTATACCGAGCAGGATAAAGATAATGATGAAACAATTATTTATACTAATCTACAGGGTAAAAATCCAAATGAAGAAAATGTAGAAATCAATGTCCGCCGCCGGTGTTTTATGCCTTCCAGAACCGGCATTGGTTATCATACAGTCAGAGGCTTCAAAATTGATAAAGCTGCCACCACCTGGGCGCCGCCTGCAGCCTTTCAAGATGGCATGATCGGTCCTCACTGGAGCAAAGCCTGGATCATTGAGGATTGTGAAATTTCAAACAGCAAGTGCGCCGGCATTTCGCTGGGCAAATATCTTGACCCTGACAACGATCATTACTTTACATACAAACAGGTTAAGAGTCCCACGCAAATGGAACGGGATGCGCTTTGCCGCGGCCAGTATCATGGATGGCTGAAAGAAAAAATCGGCAGTCACATCGTCCGCCGCTGCAACATTCACCACTGCGAACAGGGCGGCATCATCGGTCGTATGGGCGCTGTGTTCAGTCTTATTGAGGACAATCATATTCACCATATTAACAATATGATGGAGCTTGGCGGAGCAGAAATCGCGGGAATCAAAATCCATGCGGCCATTGATGTAGTCATGCGCCGTAACCATATCCACCATTGCACGATGGGAATCTGGTGTGACTGGGAAGCTCAGGGCACGCGTATCACTCAGAACCTGCTGCATGGCAACCAGCGGCCGCCGTTTGCAAAAAATCTCCCGGGAAGCATGATGTCCCAGGATATATTTGTAGAAGTCAGCCATGGCCCAACTCTTATTGATAACAATGTTTTACTCTCCGATGCCAGCCTTCGTTTTGCAACACAGGGTGTGGCAATGGTTCATAACCTTATCTGCGGAGCGCTAACCGATGTTGGTGGAGGAACAGGTACGCGCTATACACCCTACCACATACCACACCGTACGGAAGTGATGGGCTTTATGACCATTCTTCATGGCGATAACCGCTTCTACAACAATATATTTGTTCAAAAATGGCCTTCTGAAGATTATGTGAACAACCCCGATCAAGGCGCAAATGCCAGAAAAGAAAACAGGCTTGTCGGTACGAATCCTTTTGATAGTTACCCAACTTATGATGAATGGATTGCTCAGTTCGACTTTACAAAGCGCCCGAACATGATGGCTTTGGATCCTGCTCATACAGGTCATCTGCCCGTCTGGAGTGAGGGGAATGTTTATCTGAACGGTGCCAAACCATGGAAAAATGAAGTGAATGGGCTTTTCATTGAGAATACGGCTCAGGAAACGAAGGTCGAATTAGTGGAGAAGGACGGTCATTATTATCTGAACACAAATGTTTATAATTCCTTAAAAGCTTTCAGCAGCCGGATGATCAATACTGAAATTCTCGGCAAAGCCTTTGAACCGGAGCAATACTTTGAAAACGCTGATGGAACACCGATACGCTTTGACGCGGACTACTTCGGAAACCATCGCGGTGTTCATGTGATTCCGGGACCGTTCGCATCACCCTCTGAAAATATTAAGCTATAAAACGATAATTCATTTCTATAAGTAACCATCAGTGACGTCCCCTCTCAGACATCAATGATTCATTGACGGAGGGGGGACGTCCTTTATTTGTTACAGGAAAAAGGGACACACATCCTAATTACGATTCTGATGGTAGAACACGTGGTTCTATACAAAAAGGATGCCCTTCGGGATCAATCATAACTGTCCTTTATCAACTTGTCTTTAATAGCTTTCATGGAGGGATAAAATTGCTCATTTAATAAATATTGATTCCATTGGCTCTCATCTATGATGGAAACCCAGACCAGTTCCATGATTTGTCTGTAAGAAACTGTTTCAGACCCTATTTTTTCAATGCTCTCTGAAGCTGGAAAGCAAAGAAATGTCACATATCTTTTATACACATCTTTACCGTTACCCGGAGAATCAAACAAAATTTCCTTAACATCAACTTCCAATCCTGTCTCTTCATTTAATTCTCTTCGCAAACATTCTTCTTCAGTCTCACCAGCTTCTAAACCACCACCAGGTAACATCCAATATTCTTCGCGTCTTTGATGATTATATTGTCTTAAAACAAGAATATTATTGTCCTTAAAGATTACACCCTGGCACCTTACAACTCTTTGACTCATATTAACCCCCTCGTAATCGTTGGATCGCAATATATTCCGGATGCTTCACGCTTGTAGTAAATGAGCCTTGTAATTTAAAAATTCGATTTCTTTTTTGCTTTTTGTAATTTTCCATAAATGCACGCATGTGTCACCTGTATGAATGGATGGTTCATCGCTCATAGGTAAACATAAAAAACACCGAAACAGCATGTTTATCGTACCACCATGAGAGACAATCAGAATTCGCCTGCTTTCTGTTTCTTCATTGCCATGCTCCGAAATTAGTTTCGACCAGAATCTCTCCACCCGTGCTCTGAATTCTATGAGTGATTCACCTCCGTGAATCGCTTCGTGGGCTTTACGTCCACCTTCAGGCCTGGGGTATTTTAAATCCGCTTCTGCTTTTAAAAGTCCCGCTAATAGTCCGGTATCCAGTTCCATCAAGTCGTTATCATATTTTACTTCAATGTTGACTTCTTTTCCTATAGTTTCAGCAGTTTGTGATGCTCTTTTCAAGGGACTGCTTACAATGAAGTCCGGAGGGTAATTCAACTTTATCCACAAGGCAAGTTTTGCAGCTTGTGCATGACCCAAATCTGTAAGCGGGAAATCAACTCTGCTTTCATATCGGTTTTCAATATCCGCAACGGATTGACCATGTCTCACAATCATTATCTCCAGCATGATACCTCCAAAGCTCAAGGCCTTCAGGCTTAAAGTATAAGCGAATTATGCAATCTACCAGGTTAAAATAAAACGCCGTATCCTATATGGGCCATAAATCACTCTTTCGAGGGATAATCCTCATAAGGCATTGTTTATTTCCAATTTTAATGCTTTCGATTAGCTCAACATCTACTTCACGTTCGAAAACAGATTCAAAAATGTGTTTATTGTATCCGACGGTACAGTAACACCAGGTCTTTGTCGGCAATAGGTCAACACCCTCAAGCATGGGGCATGGACAAGAATCATACTTTGTATATAGGTTCCCCTCTTCTATGTACCACCCCGCTCCATGTTCATTCATTTTGTTAACGAAATCCCTTAGGGAAGCAGAAGCGCTATAGATTTTCCGGATGAACTCTTTGGACTGATCCAGCTTTCCATTTTCATTGCAATAACAACCCATCCGGATATCTTTTATTGTATGTTCTTCAAAATGTTTCTCAAGCTCAGAGGAGACATGTTTTACCCATTTTGCTTTTTCATCGATGCCGGCAGCTGGTAAAAGATCTGCCCCATAAGCAATTTCTTCGGCAAGTTCCCGGTCAGCGAATTTAGATATATTATCAAAAAGTTTCCTCGCTTCGTTATGCTTCTCTTTTATCATACTTGATCTCCAATCAGTCGTTTTTCAGTCAGAAATGTATAACTCGTCATCTATACATTTTTTTACAAATCACCGCGTACAAAAATTTTCGATGAGCTGCAAATTGATTTGGTTCTTGCAGGCCATGACCATACTTATGCAAGGACTTATCAAATGTATGATAACAAGCCAATCAAATATGTCAGCACTTCGGATGTTGTGAACCCGCAAGAAACACTATATCTTCTGGGTGGTGCATCTGGAGATAAGTTTTATGATGTAATAATCAAGGATTATCCTCATATTGCCAAATACGGACAGCCAGAGAAGCAAATATTTACAGGCATTACCGTTACTGACAAAAAACTTTCATTAAAATCGTATACTGTAACTACGACAACAGAGCCTGAGTTATATGATAGTTACAGTATTACTAAAGACGAAAGTCAGGAAGCCAGTGAATTAGACCCTAATCAACCAGGGGGTGAAACACCGGTTATTGAAGAAGGAAAAAATCTTATTTTAGATAATGGATTTGAAGAAGATGTTCCTTCGGGTTCCAATTACTGGATGTTGGATGGAGGTACTCGTGTAAATGAACATCCCCATACCGGAAATAGGTCGCTAAGATTCCACAACAGTCAGGACATTGGTGCTTATCAAGGTATTACCGGTATCAGTGCGGGTGTAACCTTTGAATTCTCTGCTTGGGGAAAGGCGACTCAGGTTGATGGTACGGTTAACGAAGTCGTAGCACAGGTTAAAGCACTTGACAGTATCGGAAATAGTATTCCAGGAGGACTGGTAACACTGTCTTTCGACAGTTCTGAGTATACACAAAAAAAATGCACTTTTACAACGCCTGCAGAAACTTCGATTCTCAAAATAATCACGTATAAAACCCAGGGAACTGAAGATGCTTATTTAGATGATTTAGTACTTAAAAAAGTTACTGCAGTTATAGAACCTGAAACAGAAAACTTAATTGAGAACCCCGGCTTTGAATCGGGCAATTCGAACTGGGACGAATGGGGCCCCTACAGCATTATTACTTCTGATGTAAAAAGTGGCATTAACGCAGTAGAGCTTGGGGATGACGGTGGACTTGGTCAAAGTATTATGGCAGGCCAAGGTATGGAGCTAATTCTTTCAGCCTGGGGAAAATCGGGCACAGAGGGAGATCTGGCCTGGGTTGGAGTTGATTGCATCGACAAGGACGGCACTAAAATCCCCGGAGGGAAATTTACACTTCAATTCGGAGAAACAACGTTTGAGCAAAAGGAAGTAGCCTTTACAACAGTTGAAGGCACTGTAAAGCTTGTTGTATATGTTTATCATAACCCTTCGGCCACGACCGATACCAAGGTTATACTGGATGATCTCAGGTTGGTACATAAGCATGAAAATATGGTTAATAATCCCAGCTTTGAATCTGATAAATCCAATTGGGATGACTGGGGTAATTTCTTTATTACAGATGATGCAAAAAGCGGTGCCCAAGCAGCAAGGTTAGGCAATGATGGCGGCAGCGGCCAGCAAAGAATCAATGTTACTCCGGGTACCTTTTCACTTTCAGCATGGGCTAAGGTCAGTGCAGAAGGAGACATGGCAATCGTCGGGTTTAACATGTATGACGCAGAAAATAACAGAACACGGGAGGTTCTGGAGTTTACATCAACAGCCTATGAATATAAGGAGAAGACAGTTACTATACCGGACGGGACTGTTTCGATAGAACCTTATATCTATAAAAACCCCGGACCCGGAGAAGCTTTTATTGACGATATAAGAATAATACCCGTTAAGGATGTCGCAACCCCGGAAATTCCCGATAAGCCCATTGATTTTGAGAGAGTAAAGGCAATTTGGGTTTGGGATACGGCTGATGTTTTATCAAGTAAGAAAAAAACCCGGGAGCTACTTGATTTCTGCACCAACAAGGGCATTAATTTGTTATACATTAATATCGATCAGGGTGTTCTAAAATCTGACCCTAAAGGTGTAAAGGCCTTAATTGCGGCAGCCAATACCTTAAATATCAAGACCGAAGCCCTCGACGGCAATATGTATTGGGTTCTTGAGGAGAATCATCACTTAGCGTTAGCGAGCATTTCCAGTGTTATCAATTTTAACAAACGCGCTAAGGCAAACGAACGCTTTTTGGGTATTCATCATGATAATGAACCCTATACTGTTCCTGGCTTCTGGGATGACACACAATCCTTTGGAGAGCAGTATTTGGATCTTGCAGTTAAGTCGAAGGAATTAATAGAAGAGAGCGGATCAAATATGACCTTCGCTGTCGATATTCCCTTTTGGTACGATGAACATCCTGTTACGGTTGCCTATAACGGTAATGAAAAGCCCTTAAGCTTTCATATAATCGATATAACCGATTATGTAGCGGTTATGGACTACAGAGATTTTGCAGAAGGCTCCAATGGTATTATTGGTCATGGTCTGCAGGAAATCGAATATGCAAAATCCCTTGACAAGCATACGGTTTTGGGTGTCGAAACCATTAGGTTCGATGAAGACGACCTGGATAATCCGGCGCTTATCACCTTTGCAGAAGAAGGTGAAATCACTGTTAATAATACCATCGCAAATGACCGAGCTGCAGTTGTCTCACTGAGGGAGAATTCGTTGGAACAAGCCTTTAATGGCACGAATAGCATAACGGTTGAAATAACGAAAGCAGAAGGCGCAGATGAATATTTAATAAAGCTGCCTGGCAAATGGCTTACATCCGATGATGCCGATAAGAGTATAGAAATCAAAACCGAATTAGGCTCAATAAAAGTACCGTTAAATATGATTGTTGCAAATGATGAAAATCCGGCCGGAGAGGTTTCTTTAAATATTTCCAGGGTAGATACCAGAAGTTTTAGCCGGGAGTTAAAGAATATAATAGAAAATAGGCCGGTTATAGGTCTCGATCTTTATGTTGACGGTGTTAAAAGGGACTGGGAAAATTCAGAAGCACCTGTAATCGTTTCTATTCCTTATACTCCGACACACAAGGAACTAAAGAATCCGGAGCGTATAGTCGTATTGTGTTTTGACTGGAATGCAGTATCTGTATCATCAGGAAGATATATTGCTCAAACTGGTTGTATAGAATTTGAAACAACACACCTTGGTAAGTATGCAATATCTTATACTAAGGTGCCCTATGAGAGCCTCGACATTTTCAAGTGGATGAAAGACCTATTTAAGATCTGGTTTGGATGGTGATCATACTGAGTGGAAAAAGCAGCAACAGTTGAGGGAGCAGTTAGGTTATGCCATTGGTGTAATCAAACTTGCTCCCTCTGTTTTTTAAATTCCCTAACATCTTCATTGGGGATAACACCAGAGGTACTAAAGCTTCATCTGCAATTAACAACATCTTGCAGTCAGGCTTCTACTACAGTATAGACACTGATTGTTACAGGGACTCCATAATCATAAAGCCTTCTGATTGGGTGATTGACATAGCTGTCAACCAGCCTCAGCATAATATTGCTGGTTGGACAAACATTGAGCTGAATTTTGTTGTCGGCCAGCCATTTCATGATTTGCATCGATTGCGAAGCGGCAATTCCATGATGGACCTCATGAAGCTCTAATTCTTCCACCGCCTCCATTACATCATCTGCGGTACCAAATTCTCCGACATGCGCTTTTAGCCTCAAGCCTGAAGCCTTTGCACGTTTATATACAGGTTTATAGTTTTTTATTAGTTGAGCACGCTCGTTATTACATATATCAATTGACTTAAACCAGCCATATGAAAGTATCTCATCAAGTCTTTCCAAAATATCGTCAGTGGTAATGCTTTTGGTTATACCCCCTTGATATAATTCTCGCTGCAGGAGGTATAGGAGAGGGTAAAAATGTTCCCCCGTTAATTGTCAGAAACACTAAAGCCGGGCAATATGCCTTCAGGTGACACTGTTGAATCCAAAATGATTGGCCAAAATATCCAGCGTTTGCGAACGTGTATCAACATCAGAGTTTTCTCGTACAATTGTGAAAAAACCACTGTTTGCGAACTCGTCGTAGTGTTCCTTGCTGTTGATTCGAGATAAGCCTTCACGGAAATTTTTCATCGTTTTTTCTGGATTTTTAGATTTCTGTATTTGGGATAATACAAATTGCTTGTCCGGATCCTGTCTTTCAAAAAATTTATCTACTGATATTGATTGCGGCGAGAGCATGATGGCCACATGATCGTAATCGGTAATTTGCTTGAGAACGTCCACCGGAATATTGGTGTCCACTATAACTTTTTGGGACCTTGAGACATGGATGAGCTCGGCAACTTCAAATTCAATCACCTCACGCTGTACTGCGTAAATCCATCTTTCATACTCCTCCGGTGTTCTGTTCACAAATTCCTGCCAGTCCTTCATCGTCTGGAAATAGCAAAGATTCGGATATTGTTCCGGTGTCGCTATTTTGCTTGCAGTGTCATGATGATAATTCTCGCCGCAAAGAAGCAATCCATACTTTTCGGCAAGCATCGCTGCCATTGTGGATTTTCCAGCATACGCTGTTCCGTTAATGAAATAAACATTGCGCAGATAGTATTTTATTATTTTATCATTGATGATCATTTCTTTGCTCCTTGTCGTTAAACGAGTTTCGCATAACAAGTTTAACTCATCAGAAAGGGGCACTTCATTATCCTCTTTATTAGCGAATCCTTTTTACACGGATAAAGCTTTGAAAAAACTAAATCTTTAGATCCATTATACCTTAGAAAATATTGAGTGCACATGATAAAAAATGATTACAGTTATTCTCTATCGTCGATGACCGTGCTGCAGAATGTAACGTCCTCAATACCTTATGCAGGCACCGATCCGGCATATTAAGAACCGCAAGTTACCTTAAACACTTTTTATGGCTTTAATCGTGTTATAACATATTTTATAAAGAAATTCCTAAAACCCTCTGTCATTTTATCATCAGAATAATCCCTGTTCGAGCCAATATCCAAGTAATATTTCTTGGAAATAATCTTACATTCACGTTTTCTCTTTTGATAATTTCAACGACCTCTCTATAATAATCCCACCTACCTGAATAGTAATCGGCATGAGGTCCTGCCAATAAGATTTTATAGTCTTCATGTGACATTAACTCTTTTGTTCTTTCCATTGAAATCTACCTCTTTCATCGAAATGTAAAAATCAGCACTTGATGGATATCATTATCATACTCTAATGCAGAAGTCTTGTTAAGTAAAATTGGTCGCCCCGTGATTCAGAGGCGACCATGATAGATTCCACTTTACTAGCGGTAGTTTACAAGATATTAACATAACAATGATGAAGATATTGAAAATAAAGGCTTTATACAATATGTTGTGTATAACCTAACTTATTAGTAATATTTGTTGCATTATTGTATGGTTTATGGT
>JAGOJH010000018.1 GCA_017995215.1 Thermoclostridium sp. | reverse complement strand
GTAAACTCCCGTTGGTTTCCACTTCAGGCATGATTCAGGGAGAACCGCTGCTGGCCGCCCTTTCAGAAGAAGCACCCGAAAGCGTAACCACGGTTCTTCGAAGCAATACATTCCCGCATACCGATCACCGCATCCTCAGTTATCCTGACGGTGCCTTTATGGTGCTGGTGGAAGACGACGCAACCCGTTCTGCCGCAAACAGAACCCGTCTGAAATATTCCATTTATAACGGGTCAGCGTGGACGACACCTGCTGTTGTTGATCCTGACGATGCTACGGCAGACTACAAGCCTGTGGCCGCAGCAACCAATGACGGGGTAATCGCCGCCTGGGAGAACATCAACGAGGTTTTAGCCGATGACGCTGCATTGGAGGATGCTCTTTCTGCCGAAGAGATCTGCACAGCCAGATATGATGAAGCCTCAGACACCTGGGTTCAGCTTGGAAACCTGACCAATGACAGCTATATGGACTGCACGCCGCAAATCGCGACTTCCGGAAGCAAAGCTATTCTCGTCTGGCTGAAGAGCAAGTCGGAGGATTACAGCAATTTGCTGACAGCGGACTATTCAGCGGTCAACGACATCTGCTTCTCAAAGTGGGATGGTAATGCGTTCAGCATCCCGATGACCATCGCATCCTTTGACAGGCCTGTAATGGACATGACTGTGGCATATCATGGCAGCGGCGCAATAATCCTCTTTACTGTGGATGAGGATAAGAACCTGAATACCGCTGCTGACCAAGAAATCTACAGAATGGCGTATGACGGCACAGCATGGACGGAGCCTGTGAAGCTTACAAACAATCAGGTGAAAGACTCCAATGGCCAGATCAACTATATCAATGGCGAAGCCATCGCAGTATGGAATCAGAACGGAAAAATTCTTTATGCGACAGATCTTCTTTCAACATCCCCGATTATAAAGACCGCTCTGGAACAGACCTTTCTACAAGACACATTTACGATTGCATCGGGCGGTGACGGAACCTTGGCACTTGTTGGCACCGGTAAATCCGGCAGCGCGCAGGAACTCTATGCCGTAACTTATGATAAGGCAGGCGATGTGTGGAGCAGTGAAATGGCTCTTACGACTGACAACGCACTCAATAGCAATCCATCGGCTGCCTTTGTGGAAAACAGACTGGTCAGCGTTTATAACAGAGCACAGACGACCACGGCCATCAACCCTGATGACGGAAGCACATATCCTTCCATTTCAGATACTGCCGATCTTGTCATGATCGAATTAGTCCTGACCCATAATCTGGCGGTTTCTTCCGAGGGGATAATCCTTTCCGAGAGCAACCCGCAGCCCGGAAGCCTTGTGACGATTTCTGCAGAAATCGTTAACAGGGGCTCATACGCCGAAACCGGAATGAAAGCTGAATTTTACAGCGGAAATCCCAGCCTTGGCGGTGTGAAAATAGGGCAGTCCTCACCGGTTGGAACCATCGCCCCCGGAATGTCCGTAACAGCTTCGGTACAGTGGGAGGTTCCGACACAGAATGCCGGTGATACGATTTATGTTGTGGTAAGCCCGCACACCGAGATAAGCGACTCCGACCCGGCGGATAATAAGGCGTTTATCCATATTCAACGGCCGGATTTGGAATTATCAGCCCTCGAGTGCACGCCGGCAGGCAGCGGTAAATACGCCGTAACAGTACGGGCAGCCAATATTGGATTGACAGACGTTCAAGATGCTCTGGTTACGCTGTATTACGGCGGCCAGAACGGAGAACTGGTGAAGATCGATACCCTTGCCGCGGGAGAAATAAAGGCGGGTGAAGCCATCGAGCTGCCGTACCTGTGGAGTCCATCTGCAACGGTATTCCAGGAGGGGAGGGTGAACCTGTTTGCCACCATCGATATCCCTTCCAGGGACAATGGGATTATGCTTGCCATGGAGGTGAGCGATACTTCCAATGAAACCACGCTTGAAAACAATGTCCGGATGGTGACGGTGAACCAGCAATACCTTGGTATATTGAATTATTCCCCTGCAAACCTTCAGGAGAATGTAAGCATAGAGCAGGCCATCACGATTACGTTCAACAACAACCTGCTGCAGCAAATCGGCCCGGGGCTAACGCTGACGGGGCCGGGGGGCATTACGGCAGGAGTTGGTACTGCAGTAAATGGGGACACCCTTGTGATAACGCCCGCTCAACAACTGCAATATGCCACCGAATATACTCTTGCGCTGTCAAAGAACTCTGTTACCGATGTGAATGGCAGGGTAATGGAGGAACCCTGGAGCATTACCTTTACCACAGCGAGCGCTGCAGTGGTCCCATTGCTGCAGTCATTGAACAATGCTGCTGTGAACGGCACCATCAAACTGCCTTTCAGCGCCGGTATCATACAGGGAATGAATTTCAACGGGATTGTCCTGCGGAATAACGCATTGCAGAGCGTGCCATGCACCTTTGCCTGCAGCGGCAATATTCTGGAGATTAAGCCCATCGCGCCGCTGGCATACACCTCATCCTATACGGTGGCGATTCCGGCTGGGGCGCTGAAGAATACTGCTGGTACCGACCTTTCAGCCTTTACATTCAGCCTGAACACCAGGGATGAAAGTACTGCATTCCTGCAGGCTGGCTTAAGTCAGCTGACCATTAGTCAGGGAATCCTTAAGCCTGCTTTCAATACGGACACAGTCGATTATCAGGCTGAAGCGGATAGCAGTACCGGCAGTATTTTGATCACGCCTGTAGCTATGGACGGAACAATGGTGATTACCGTAAATGGTTCAGCTGTTATAAGTGGGCATGCTTCGCAATCCGTCAGTTTGACAACCGGAAACAATATCATCACGATTGATGTCACCACGGCTGACGGGAAAAACGTGAAAACCTATACCATTACCGTAAACCGTGCGCCAGGGGATGATGGAGGCAGCGGAGCGGATTCAGGCGCAGACTCAGGAAGAACAGCATCCATCAATGCCGGGGCTTATCATATGAACGTTCAGGTGAGCAGCATCAGGGGTACTACAACTGCCAGTCTGAGTAACTTCAGCCTGAATGCGGCATTTGAAAAGGCTGCGAAAGACGGAGATGGCATCAGCACTGTGAATATTCAAATGCCTGAAGTGGCAGGCTCAACGGGCTATGCCGTCAAACTGCCTGCAAAGGTCCTGACTTCTGACAGGTTGGATCAAAGGCTTTCTGTAACAAGCCCTGCAGGTATTCTGACGCTGCCGGTAAACATGCTGAACGGTGTAAACCTTAAGGGTGCAACGAATGTGGAGATCAGAATGAGTCAGGTTGATCCGGAGCAGTTGCCCCAAAATGTGCAAAAGCTTGTTGGCGCAAGGCCGGTAGTCGAGCTCAAACTGATCTCGGGAACAAATACCCTTGAATGGAGCAACCCAGATGCACCGGTTAAGGTATCCATACCCTACACGCCCACAGCGGAAGAGCTGAAGGATCCTGAACATATTACCATCTGGTATATCGACGGCAAAGGAAATATCCAATCGGTTCCGACCGGCAAATGTGATCCGCAAACGGGAAGAGTAACCTTTACGACGACTCATTTTAGTTATTATGCAGCAGCCTTTGCGATGAAGACCTTCAGCGATTTGGATAAGGCGGTCTGGGCCAGGAAGCCTGTGGAGGTTCTTGCTTCAAAGGGTATATTGGAGGGTAAAACCGAAGCCGGATATGATCCGATGACTGAAATTACCAGAGCCGATTTCCTGTACTAC
The DNA here is from genome assembly GCA_017995215.1 of Thermoclostridium sp. Taxonomy (GTDB): domain Bacteria; phylum Bacillota; class Clostridia; order DSM-8532; family DSM-8532; genus JAAYJG01. The sequence goes on along the minus strand of JAGOJH010000018.1, from coordinate 35,058 downwards.
CTTGTCAGGGCTCTTGGCGCTGATGCCAGAGTTGACGACAACTTTGAAGACATCAAGCCTGATGCGCTTTATTACAAAGAAATCGGTATTGCTAAAAAGCTGGGTATTACCAATGGCACCGGGGGCAATTTATTCAAGCCCGGGGAAAGCATTACCCGGCAGGATATGATGGTATTGACTGTAAGAGCGTTAAGGCTGTTGAACAGGCTGAAGCAGCAGGGAGCGATGAAAGATCTTGACAGGTTTAGCGACAAAGCTCTTGTTGCGGATTATGCGGTGGACGCAGTGGCCGCGACAGTCAGCGAAGGCCTGATCATCGGGAACAACGGGAAGGTGAACCCTCGGGGAAATACGAACAGGGCCGAAGCAGCGATGTTCCTGTACAGGATATACAACAAGTATTAACCCGGCGGTGGGAAATACATTGAATATGCGAATGATTTTGGGATAAGAGGTTTTGTTGCTGATTTGAACCAGGCAATTAGCGGGGCTCCGCGCCGCAGCCTGTGAACCGCTGTTCTTGTGCTGTAAGCCATTATTTATCTTCTTTTGTTGCAAGCTGAATGATTTTCTCAACCGTGATGTCCCGTGTGGAGATATTGCACGCAAAGGTGCGGCTGGACAGCACGGCAACCCGATCACAGATTCCGAGAATTTCTTCGATGTCGGAGGAGATGAAGATAATACCGACATCCTTCTTGATCAGGTCATTGATATAATTGTAAATATCGATTTTGCTCGCGATATCGAGGCCCCGGGTGGGCTCGTCGAGAATAAAAATTTTGGAACGGCTCATGATCCATTTTGCAAATATCGCTTTCTGCTGATTCCCGCCGGAATACTCAAGGATATTGTCTTCGGGGTCCTGCGTGATATTGAGCTTTTCGATGTATTCCATTACGGATTGCTTCAATATGGGGGTATTGATCATCAGGGCGTTGGCGAAACGTTTCAGTGCGGAAACCGAGACATTATCATTCACATTCAGAGAGCTAAAAATGGAGTCGGTGATTCTGTTTTCAGGAATCAGCGCGATGCCTTTCGAGATCGCAGTATATGGGTCGGGGAGCTTCGTTTCAACCCCGTTTAAAAATATTTTACCCCGGATATCCTTCACCGCACCAAACAGGCAGTTCGCAAGAAGGGTTCTTCCGGAACCCGCAAGGCCTGTAACCCCTAAAATCTCACCTTTATGCAGATCGAAGCTGATATTTTCAAGCTTGTCCTCAAACCCCAGATTCCGAACAGAAAGAAGGGTGTTGCCGGTTTTGATGTCAATCTTCGGATACCTGTTTTGAATATAGTGTCCGCTGAGCAGCTTGATGATTTCTTCCTCGGTGCTATCCGCGACATTTTTGGTAGCGATTACCTGGCCGCCCCTGATGATGGTGATCCTGTCGCCGAGCTGAAAAACATCCTCGAGCCGGTGCGTGATGTAAAAAATTCCGGCTCCCTTGGCTTTGATGCGCATGACCACATTGTACAAAAGCTCCCGCTCATTTTGCGTGAGTGCAGCGAAGGGCTCGTCAAGAATGACGATTTTTGCGTCGGACACGTACGCCCGACAGAATTCAATGATCTGGCGCTGTGCGAGGCCAAGCGACGAGACCCTGTCATCGATGGAAATGGGAAGCTTAAGCTCGTCAGCGAGTTGCCTGCACATATAATTCAGCCTGTCATGATCGATGGATTTTAGAAGCTTATTTTTGTAGGGGAGCTTATGGAAGAAAAGGTTTTCAGCCACCGTGAGATTCGTCAGCATATCGGCGTCCTGCCGGATATAGATGACTTCATTGTTAATCCGGGCGGCATAATCGCGGTATTTCAACTCCTCCGAATGATATAGAATAGTACCGGAATCGGGAGGGGTTATTCCGCTGACAATCTGCATCAAAAGGCTTTTCCCGGATCTGTTTTCACCCATGATCACATGGATCTCGTTGTTGAACAGATCCAGACTGATATCAGACAAAGAAAAACTCTCAATTTGTAAGCGAATGTTTTCCAGTTTCAGTATTGGCGTTTTCAAACTCATATTCTCCCGGATACTATAGCATTGATCTATTTTTCATATATGTCAATGGAAGTATAAACCTGTATGTTCAACCCGAATAAATAGTCCTTGTAGGAATCGTCCAGGGTGGAGTTTGTGATCACTTTATGAGCCAGTTCAACACTGCCAATCCGGTACAATGAGCGTTCGTTGAAATACTTTGCAAGGCAGACCACGGTGATAATTTCTGCCGATTGAACGGCCTTCTGGATTAACGAGGCCTTGTTGATGCTCGAAACCATCATACCGGACTGCTTGCTGATCCCATCCACCTCAACGAACAGGTGCCTGACAGAAAAATACTGCATATTGTTGGCAGTAAGTTGCCCATATACGGCATATTCGCTCAGGTCACCGCCCAAAAGGATCACATTGTTGCTCGGACTGTTCGAAAACTCCATCGCCACCCTTAAGTCGTTGGTGAGAACGGTGAGATTGTTTTTTTGTGCAAGCTTTCTCGCGATACATACATTGGTCAGGCCTTCGGTGATCATGATCATATCGTTGTCTGAAACCAAATGAAAGGCTGTTTCCGCAATTTCCTCGCGTTGTGTCATAAAAGAATCGGAAAGCTCGACGGCTTCCTCTTCCTGATAATCCTTCAGTACGGCCCCTCCATGGGTGCGCTGTAAAAAGCCTTCGTTTTCAAGCTTTTCAAGATCCCTTCGGATGGTCACCTCGGTAACGTCCAAAAGCTCGCTGAGCTTGGCCACGGAAACCTTATTGTCCTTCAGCAGATGGTTCTTAATGATTTTGATGCGTTCAATTGCAAACATGGCAAACTTTCCAATCAACCCGGAAAAACAGATTTATTTCCGAAGCTTTGCTCCCATTTGGGTGATCAACTACAGATGGCAGAAGTGCCATAACGATTCGGGCCTTACTCGCCGAAGCGGCAGGGGAGCCTTTGATCCGGTTGCTACCATTCTATAATACTTTGGTTATAAATTCAATAAAAACAAAACGAACGAATTAAAACAATAAAACGAAGCAAAACGAACAAATAAACTTGACACGGAAATATTACAGTGCTACAATTCAATAGAAAGATAAAAATTAAAAACAAAACGAAAATAACCGATATTACCATATTCATTTATTTGTCAGATAAGCATTTCGTTTTCTCTTTTGTTTTTAGCTATAGCAGGACTATAGTTAAATATATATTGAAGGAGGATCTGTTATGAACAAACTGTTTGGTAAGTCAACGAGAAAAGTATTAGTGTGCGTGATGATTTTTTCATTGGCGCTCGCACTCACCGCCTGCACCACTCCGTCGGGCTCTACAGGCACAACAGGAACCACAGATACCACAGGTACCACTGATCCCACAGCCACTACTGGCGGTACGTCAACTCCAGCAATTGATAAACAGTACATAGGTATTTCCATGCCGACCAAATCATCGGAAAGATGGATCAAGGACGGCGGAGCTATGAAGGAAATCCTTGAGAAAAAAGGATACATCGTTGACCTGCAATATGCGGAAGACGATATCCCGGTGCAGAAATCCCAGATTGAAAACATGATCGCAAAAGGTGCGGATGTGCTTGTTATCGCAGCTATTGACGGCTCCACACTTTCCGAAACCCTGGATCAGGCCGGGAAAGACGGTATTAAGGTCATTTCTTACGACCGTTTGCTGGTCAATACCGAAGCAGTTTCCTATTATGCCACCTTTGATAACAGAAGAGTAGGCCAGCAACAAGCTGAATCCCTTGTGGAAGGCCTCAAGGCGTTAAAGGGTGAAGGCCCTTACAACATCGAGTTATTCGCAGGATCTCCCGATGACACCAACTCCTTCTATTTCTATTCCGGAGCAATGGATGTTCTGCAACCGCTGATCGATAACGGCACAATGGTAGTTGTTTCCGGTCAGACCGCACAGGATCAAATCGGAACACTGCGTTGGGATGGTGCGGTTGCCCAGTCACGTATGGATGCATTGCTCGCTGCAAATTATTCCAGCGGAAAAGTGCTGCATGGCGTATTGTCTCCTTACGACGGTATTTCCAGAGGCATCCTCTCCGCATTGACCTCCTTCGGCTATGTACCCGGTGAGGACCTTCCGGTTGTTACTGGCCAGGATGCCGAGGCGGCTTCCATCAAACTCATTATTGCCGGTGAACAGTATTCCACCATCCTCAAGGATACCAGAGACCTCGCGGCTGTTGCAGCAAAAATGGTGGATGCGGTATTAAGCGGTACCGAACCTGAAATCAATGACACCAAAACCTACAACAACAATGTGAAGATAGTACCTTCCTACCTGCTCGAACCCTACATTGTCACCAAGGAAAACTATCAGAAGCTGGTCATGGATTCCGGATATTTGACAGCTGAAGACATCAAGTAAAACAATTCGGCGTGTTGATGCAATCGGTTAGCAGTCTGTGCTGCTAACCGATTGCAATATACAGGCACTTATGATTGAATGGTTCTGAAGGGCCCTTATTTCTTCATAGAGGAGTTTACAATGGAAAAATATATTTTGGAAATGAAAAATATCACCATGGAATTTCCGGGAGTGAAGGCTCTTGATAATGTTAACTTTCAAATCAGACCCAAACATATTCATGCTTTAGTGGGTGAGAACGGGGCAGGAAAGTCTACACTGATGAATATCCTGAGCGGTGTTTATCCCTACGGCTCCTATCAGGGGGATATCATCGTCGAGGGGAAGGTTTGCAAATTCAGGGACATCAAGGAGAGCGAAGCGAAAGGAATTGCGATCATCCATCAGGAACTGGCTTTAATCCCGACGCTGTCCATTGCCGAAAATGTTTTTCTTGGCAATGAGCAGACGGGAAAGGGCGTTATCATCGATTGGCACAAAACCAGGACAAAGTCCATGGAAATGCTGAAGAAGGTGGGCTTGAACGAGAACATCGACACCAGGGTCATGGATATCGGAATGGGAAAGCAGCAGCTTGTTGAAATTGTCAAAGCCTTATCAAAGGATGTAAAAATTTTAATCCTTGACGAACCGACGGCAGCATTGAACGATGAGGATTCAAAGCATCTTCTCGAGCTTCTGGTGGATCTGAAGGATCATGGGATCACAAGCATCGTCATCTCCCACAAGCTCAACGAGGTCATCTCTGTTGCCGATGAAATCACCATTCTGCGTGATGGTGCGACCATCGAAACCCTTGAAAGGGGAAAGGATGAGATCACGGAGGATCGCATCATCAAAGGCATGGTTGGCCGTGAGATGAAGGACAGGTTCCCGAAACGAAATCATACCGTCGGCGAAGTCCGGTTTGAAGTGGAAAACTGGAATGTGTATGACCCGAAAGATACAGCCAAATGGGTGATCAAGGACATTTCCATCCATGCGAAGAAGGGCGAGGTCGTCGGTATAGCGGGACTCATGGGTTCAGGCCGCACCGAGTTTGCCATGAGCGTGTTCGGAAAGGCCTATGGCGTTAAAATTTCCGGAACCATAAAAAAAGATGGTAAGGAAATCGTCATGCATGACGAGAGCGACGCCATCAAAAACGGGATCGCCTATGCCACCGAAGACAGAAAATCCTCAGGCCTCATCCTGATTGATGATATAAAAAGAAATATTCCCTTATCCCTGCTTCCAAAGATCAGCAAAAGAATGGTGATTAACGAAAACGAAGAGATTAAGGTGGGAGAAGAATACAGAAAAAAATTAACTATTAAGTCTTCCAGCATATTACAAAAAACAGGACAGCTTTCTGGCGGGAATCAACAAAAGGTGGTGTTCAGCAAATGGATATTTGCCGACCCGGACGTCCTTCTGCTCGATGAACCGACAAGAGGAATAGATGTGGGCGCAAAGTATGAGATCTATTCCATCATCAATGAACTGGCCGAGAGCGGAAAAACAATTATCATGATATCCTCTGAGTTGCCCGAAATACTTGGAATGTGTGATAGAATATATGTGATGAACGAGGGGAGAATCGTCGGAGAATTGCCCGCTGAAGAGGCTTCCCAGGAAATAATTATGCAGTGTATCATGAAAAGCAACAAGGAGGGAATAAAATGAAAAAAACAAATGCGCTCCTGAAGGGAAACCTTCGGCAATATGTGATGTTTATTGCATTGGTGGTTGTCATCATCCTGTTTGAGATAACAACAAAGGGAGTTCTGCTCAAGCCCCTGAACATATCAAACCTGATCCAGCAGAACGCATACATATTTATTCTTGCAACCGGAATGCTGCTGTGCATCCTGACCTGCGGAAATATCGACCTTTCGGTTGGATCGGTCGCGGGCTTTGTGGGTGCGGTTTCAGCCGTTTTTATTCTAAAAATGGATATGCCGGTTATTCCAGCCATCCTGATATCGCTGGCAATCGGGATTCTGATAGGCGTCTGGAACGGTTTCTGGATTGCTTATGTGGGGGTTCCCGCATTTATTACGACTCTGGCCGGCATGCTCATCTTCAGGGGCCTTACCATGGTCATCCTGCAGTCGACAAGCCTTGCGCCGATGCCGAAGGATTATACCTTCATGGCTTCGGGCTTCATCCCGGATATTGCAAACATTGAGGGAATCAACCTTCTGGCGATCCTTGTGGGAGTGGTTGCTTCCATTTTATTTGTCATTGGACAGCTCAACGACAGGGCCAGCAAAAAGAAATATAAGTTTGAGGTTTCATCAAATCTGGTATTCTGGGCTAAAAATCTGGCCATTGTGCTCGTGATCAACGCATTTACCTATGCGCTCGCAAGATATAAGGGAATCCCGGCGGTTTTGGTCGTCGTTGTTGTTCTGGTTCTGATGTATTCCTTCATTACCAATAAAACCATCCCCGGCAGGCATATTTACGCTTATGGCGGAAACCCAAAGGCGGCAAGGCTATCCGGTGTCAAAACAAAACAGGTGTTGTTCTGGGTTTATGTGAACATGGGCTTTCTGGCCGCATTGGCGGGCATTGTGTTCACCGGAAGATTGAACTCCGCCACGCCAAAAGCCGGAAATGGTTTTGAAATGGATGCCATCGCTTCCTGCTTCATTGGTGGCGCGTCCACCACGGGCGGTATCGGAACCGTTGTCGGCGCTATCATCGGAGGCCTTTTAATGGGTGTATTGAACAACGGAATGTCGATTATGGGGGTAAAAATTGACTGGCAGCAGGCGATAAAAGGCGTTGTAACCCTTGCAGCCGTTGCATTTGACGTATATTCCAAGTCGAAGTCCAAATCAATATGAGCGAAGACATCGCTATCCGCTGGATGGAACCGCAGTGTTCTAGGGTGCTGCCTGAAGCTATGCTCAGGTGTGTACCAGAGGGGGTGGTAAAATGCTCCGTAGTATAATAATTATAGTGTGAATGGTTTATTGTATGCAAAGAGTGGGTCATCCCCACTCTTTCCTTGTTGAAAGGGCATTTTTGATTGTTCCGTGAATACTTCTGATCGTAAACTATGAAGGGCTCCCTTTATGAAGTTGCTGATTTTGTCTGGTGAATCCATTTTGGTCTATTTCTTTGATTTCCGAACTATTTTTTCAGAGTAGAGGCACAAACACAGCTTATTCATATAATGAATTAAGGATGTACAACTATCTTCCTGACAAACCAGGAAAGTACATCCTGCCTGTACATGGCATCGCCATGTTACAACAGGGGAATTGATTGATGAAGGAGACTGATGATATGGCACCTTTACTTGAAAAGTATAAAGATCCGCTTCCCATTCCAGGAATAATCCGGCCTGTGGGAACAAAGAAGGGTCAGCCTTACTATGAGCTGGAAATGACCGAGTTCAGCCAGAATCTGCATAGTGACATGGGAGATACCAGGCTCTGGGGATATGCAGGCAGCTATCCCGGACCGATTATTGAAGCACATGAGGATAATCCCATTTTTGTAAGATGGATCAATAAACTCCCGCACGAACATTTTCTTCCCATTGATATGACAATTCATGGGGCGATGGATAATCCCGAGGTCAGGACAGTCGTTCATCTCCATGGTTTGAACGTAAAGCCTGAAAGTGATGGTTTCCCCGATAGCTGGTTTACACCCGGGCATTCAGCGCTATACTATTATCCCAACAAGCAGCAGGCCTGTACATTATGGTACCACGATCATGCAATAGGAATTACCAGGTTGAATGTTTATGCAGGTCTGTCCGGGATGTACTATATCCGTGACAGAAATGAAAAGAAACTGAATCTGCCCTGTGGAGAATATGAAATTCCACTAGTCATACAGGACAGGGATTTCAATGACGATGGTTCCCTTTCGTATCCGGCGCCCAATATTGGTGGGGTCCAGCCATCCATTATCCCGGGCTTCTTCGGCAGTTACGCTCTTGTAAATGGAAAGGTATGGCCTCACCTTGTTGTAAAACCAAGGAAATATCGATTCCGTTTCCTGAACGGATCAAATGCAAGGGATTATGCCTTGCGCTTTTCAGGAGAACCGGGGCAGATCCTGCCATCCATGAACCAAATCGGTACCGATGGAGGCTTCCTGGAACAACCCGCCAAATTAAGTACGCTTTCGTTCCTGCCAGCCGAACGTGCAGATGTTATCATTGATTTTACCGGTCTCGAAAACCAGACCTTTAACCTTGTGAATGATTCAACGCCACCCTTCGGTACTGCGCTTCCGGAGATCATGCAATTCAGGGTAAGCGGCGAACCTGTAGAAGATGACAGCAGCCTGCCAAGAAAAATGAATGATGTAGACCCTCTTCCGTTAAAAAAAGCAAAGCAAAGAAACATTGATATTGTGGTAGGGGTAGACGACTATAACAGATTAATGTTTATGCTCGAGGGCAAAATGTGGACTGATCCGATAACAATCAATACAGAACTGGGAAGCGTGGAGGTATGGAATATTGTTAATTCCGGAGCGGGTACCCACCCGATTCATGTCCATCTGGTCCAGTTCCAGATTTTAAACCGCCAGCCCTTTAATGTCCAGGAATACACATCGACTAAAAAACTGAAATACATAGGACCTGAAATACTTCCCGATGAAAATGAAAGAGGGTGGAAGGATACCGTTAAAGCCATACCAGGACATATCACCAGAATTATTGCCAGATTCGGGGACTTTACCGGGATATACCCCTTCCATTGCCATATTCTTGAACATGAAGATCATGATATGATGCGCCCCTACCGGGTATACAGAAATAAATGCACCGATGAGGATGAAAATGAACATGGGTTTTACATTTTGAAGGATGTTGAAGAGGATGCTGACATTATTGGTCTGAAAGCATATGAGCCTGAGTGTAATGAGTGAACGAGGAGGGAAGAGTTCCGGCAAGAAGCCGGAACTCTTTCGATTAACAAAATAGAAGAATATATGCTCTCCTGCATGAATGATGTTTGACATTGCCAGAAAGTATACCGTGAAGTGTTGCGTTCCTTCCGAATCATTGACTAGCCTCGAAATTTTTGGTATTTTGTTAATAGCGTGTGACGAATGAACATAAAACTGTATACGGAGGAACTACATATGGCTCTGAAGGCAATCAAGTGTACACAATGTGGTGCCGATTTGCAACTGGACGACCAAAAGGAGTTTGGCTATTGCTTGAACTGTGGAAGCAGGATTATGATTTATGAGACCATAAACATCAAGCATTCCGGTTCAGTAACACTTGATAATTCTGAAAAAGCGACAAATTGCCTGAAGCTGGCAGATCAGGCTTATGCTATTAATAATTATCTTGAGGCATATAACTACTATACAAAGGTATTGGAATATGACCCGCATTCCTATTATGCCACATTCCGAAAGGGTATGGCAGCCGCAAGGTCCTCGCCTATGGGAGACATTAAGCATAAGGATTTAATGCAGGGTTATCAGCTGGCGGACCAAATTTTGCTTGAACTGCTGAAAAACCAGACTGATGAACGTACTGTCGAACTGCTGTCCCGTGAGCACAATAACATGACAGCAGAAATGAAAGATTTTGCACTGTTTATACTGGATGAAACACAGATTCCCGCTAAGGGCAGCACGCTGCCTTCTCTTGATAGGTGCGGGCGTCATATTTACATCATTCTTGATACATTACTTCTTCTGGAGAGTGTTTACTCCGTCATTAATACCGCTGTTTATGAAGAATACAATAAAGTGCTTCTTGATAAAATAATCTGGTTGTGCGATCAGATGTCCTCATACCATCTGAAATATCTGTCCGGGTACAAAACTGACAGTGATGGGCGACGTATACCTACATACGATGTTTATCATGTTCCGGATAAAGCCCTGGAACGGTTTAAAAACTGCCGTGCAGAGTGTGTGAAAGCATTCAACAGTCTGCCTTCCAATGTTTCCACCTTAAGCAGCATCAACGATCAGCTTCAGGCATTGGCAAAAATAAAAGCTGCCAGGGAGGCTGAGGTGAGCCAACGTCTGGAATTATACAAAACTGGTGTCAAAGCTTTCTGGCAGCAAAATGCCGAGTTGCTTAACCAGTCCAAAACTATTCAGAATAAAACATGGTTCATTGTCCTTGGAGGGTTGGGGGTTTGTGCCATCCTGTTAGTTATAGCACTGCTGCTGAAGGTTGATATACTTCCTTACGGTGCGGGTGGGTCAGTTGCATTAGTAATTTCCATATTTGTTAAACTGAAAGTCGCCAAAAGGGCAGCTGCTAAATTTGAGGACAAGGTATTCCCGGATGACTTAAAGCAAAAAAACAATGACTATAAAGCTGCGGTTCAAAGAAATACAGAAAATTTACAGGCCATCAGCAAGAAGGAACAAGAGAAAAAAAGCTTTGAAGCAACACTCAAGAAGTGAACATCCTGATTGCGAATTCAAATCAGGTATTCGACGATTGGCAATCCAAGCTGAAGGTTGAAGTAAAAGACAAAGGGAATGCCATGAGTGACGAGAGAATTGATAAAAAATGAACCATTGCAATAAAAATCGTCACTGGAATAACTGTCGGTCAATGAATGAACATTGTGAACCGGCTGGTTAAGAATGGAGGAAGTATGCAGGATTTTGAAAAACTAGGTACGTTTTATCTTGGTAAGGAGCTGGACGTTGAAACAAGGAAACGCAAGGAGGGCTATCTGCTATATGATTCCAAGGATCTGACAACACACGCTTTGTGTATTGGCATGACTGGCAGCGGAAAAACCGGCCTGTGTATTGGAGTGCTGGAGGAAGCAGCGATTGACGGGATTCCCGCACTGGTGATCGACCCCAAAGGGGATATGACAAACCTGTTGCTGTCTTTCCCGGACCTTGACCCGGCTGATTTCACGCCATGGGTCAACATCGAGGAAGCAAAAAAGAAAGGCCTTTCCCAGCAGGATTTCGGTGCCGCCCAGGCCGCGCTCTGGCGCAAGGGGCTGGCTGAATGGGAGCAGGACGGACAGCGGATCAAAGCAATGCGTGAAAAAACAGATTTCGTCGTGTACACACCTGGCAGCACGGCCGGTAACCCGCTGTCCATCGTCCGACTGTGTGCACTGCCTTCTGCTGCAGTCCGCAATGATGTGGAAGCCTTGAATGAACTGGCATCCGGAACTTCCGGCAGTTTGCTCGGCCTGCTTGGCATTGACGCTGACCCCATTCAGAGCCGCGAGCATATCCTGATCTCCAACATTCTTCTTTCTTCCTGGGGAAATGGCCAGAACCTGGACCTTGCAGGGTTGATTCAGCTAATCCAGAAACCACAGTTCAACCAGATCGGCGTCATGCCACTGGAATCTTTCTATCCCGAAAAGGATCGCTTTGCATTGGCCATTCGGTTTAACAACCTTTTGGCATCTCCAAGCTTTGCCTCATGGATGCAGGGAATCCCTCTGGAAATCGACAAGCTGCTGTATACAGAAACCGGAAAGCCCAAAATATCCATCCTTTCAATAGCGCATCTGTCCGATGCTGAACGGATGTTTTTCGTTTCTCTGGTCCTGAACCAGATCGTTAGCTGGGTTCGAACACAACCGGGCACATCCAGCCTGCGAGCCATGCTTTACATGGATGAAATTTTTGGTTATTTTCCTCCTGTGGCAAACCCTCCTTCAAAAGCACCCCTTCTCACGTTACTGAAGCAGGCAAGGGCCTTTGGCCTCGGGATCATGCTCACAACGCAGAACCCAATGGACCTTGACTATAAGGGATTGGCCAATATGGGTACCTGGTTTATTGGACGGCTTCAGACCGAGCGCGACAAGAACCGTCTGATGGACGGTCTTGAAGGAGCTTCACTGACCGCTGGCCAGGTTTTCGACCGGCAGAGGATGGATCAGTTGCTATCCAGTTTAAGCAGCAGAGTTTTCCTGATGAACAATATCCATGACGAGCAACCCGTCCTGTTTGAAACACGGTGGTGTATGTCCTATCTGCGCGGGCCATTGAACCGTCTGGAGATCCAAAGCCTGACCAAGGCTCAGCCATCAACAGATGCTACAAGGGCACACTTTTCTGAGCCCGCAGCACCTGCAGCCGGCACGATGCAATACTCTGCACCTGCAATGGCAGCCCAGGCAGCTGCAGCAGGGCTGTCACAGTCCTTTGAACCAGTAGCATCTTCACCAGCTATGCCAGCCAGTGTTTCCCGTCAGGATACTGCGCCGCAGCTTCCTGACACAGTGACCCAAACCTTCCTTCCGTATCGGGGCAGCAAGGATGGGTTGACCTATCGGGCAGCCATTTTAGGGCTTGTAACCGTGAATTATGAAGATAAAAAGAACGGAATTTCCAACTCCGTTGAGATGATGCGTCTATGCCCCATCAACGATGGACTGGTTCCCGTGGATTGGAATCAAAGCGAGGTGCTTGAGCTTGAACCAGATGCACTTGAAGCTTCGGGCGCGTCTGGGGCAACTTATTTGCCGCTGCCTGCCGCCTGCAGCAAAAAAACCAGCTATACCACCTGGGAAGCTGACCTTGCGGAGTACCTGTATCGTAATTCCAGCCTGCAGCTTTACCGTAATGATTTTTTGAAAAAAGTATCCCATCCGGATGAATCCGAGAGGGATTTCAAGATCCGCCTGCAGCAGGAATCAAGAGAGGAAAGGGATCAAGCCATTGATAAGCTGCGCAAATCCTACGCGACGAAGGTGACAACGCTGGAAGAGCGCATCAGGAAAGCAGAACAGGCAGTTCAACGTGAGAAGGATCAGGCAAAGGATGCTACTCTTCAAACAGCTATTTCAATGGGTTCAACCGTTCTGGGCGCGTTATTCGGTCGCAAGCTCCTCAGTTCAGGCAATATTGGCAAAGCAGCGACAGCGGCCAGGGGAATCAGCCGTCAAGCGAAGCAATATGGCGATGTCAACCGTTCCAAGGAAACCGTCGAAGCATATCGTGCACAACTGGCAGAGCTTGAAGAGCAGCTTCAGAACGAAATAGATGCTATCACAGCCAAACTCGAAACAAAGGCAGAAGATGTTACCGCATACGAGCTCAGACCATTGAAGCGTGACTGTGTGATCAGGGCTCTTTCTCTGGCTTGGGAACCGATACGTCGGGATGGCAACTAAGTGAATGGGTCGATTAGTTTAAGTATTCAAAACTGGTGCTATCTTTCTTAGGGGAGCGTTCCAATGGGTGCGCTCCTCCAGTATGCTCCTATGGTATATTCCTCTGAAACGCTTTCAGGTTACTGGGTTTTACTCCGGTAAATCCATTATTGAATGAAAACGCGTAAGTTACAAAAAAGCATCGATGTTTTTATGTGACTTACGCGTTTTATTACTTCATCTCTCACAGGCAACGGGTCTTTTCTTTGTTGAATGATAGTTACGGCAGGCATCACATTCTCTGTACCTTATGCATTGATTCCTTTTACATGGACAGGTTTTATGGATATCTCTTTTGGCATCTATACTCTTTTCAATCATTGTGCAATCTCCTCCCCCTGGTTCAAGCTTCTACCTGATAGTATCATATACGTGTCAGGAATCATTATTCATATTCGAAACTACTACAGTATGGATTTGGTCGATTTCTCCAAAAACCGATGATGTGATTTCACTGCAGAAGCTTTATTCTCAACCCAGAAAAACAGGAAGGTGAAAAGAATGAAAAATTATATCCTCACCTATACAAAAACCAGGTTTACCCCCATGGAACCTGTCATGGACAATAATCATTTACAGGTACTCCATGGCTTCGTCCAGAAGCCCCAGATCCCAAAGCAGGCGACTGCTGATATATTTTTCCCGGATATCCTTTGTAGCAGAATATGTATTGCGCACCTCAATGTCCGAATGCCCCAATTCCGCTGGTGTAACAGGCATACCGTGCTTTCGCATGAACTGCTCCACCTGTTCATAAGCAGGTAGCTCTTCCATAATAATTTGAAGGATATCCTTCCAATGCGCCACCATTACGTCAAGCCTTCTTTGATGGGCGGAGAGATCATATTTCTGATCCCTTTTTTCCATCTCGATGAGCCCCTGTGCGCTTTTTCCCAAAAAACGAGTAAGAAAGCTGTTCCAATCTTCTATCTTGAAATTACGTACATAGTTCAGCGCCTTTTGACGGTCGGGAACTACACTGCTGATAAACTGATATATTCGCAAGCAGGGAAGTGCAGCCACCCCACACTGAATGCCGTGCAGATCACATGGAGTTTGAAACTCCAGAGCCCGCATATCCCAAATGTGGGAGAAATAGTGCTCTGTTCCCGAAGCGGGGCGGGACAGCCCGGCAAAATCCATCGCCATTCCGGAAAGGATCAAGCCTTCTACGATAGGTCTGATGGTTTCAGGTGCAGGATCTGCAAGGCTCTCAACAGACATACATTTTTTCAGTGCACCGCGCACAAGGGTGGCGACTTTTTCGCAGTAATACTCGCCGGTGATCAAATGGGACAGACGCCATTCACAGATACTGATATACTTCGCCAGCATATCTCCCAGACCTGCCTGTAAAAGCTTGAGGGGGGCCTTGCACATGATCTCCAAATCAGCAACGACAACAGTCGGGCAAACAGTGCTGAGACTAAATTTAATTCCATTACCGATTACCGAGGAGGTGGCGGATGTATACCCGTCCATTGAAGGGGCTGTACCCACAATCAAATAGGGAAGACCAGTAACCTTGGCAATAACCTTCCCGATATCATTCATCGTACCAGAGCCTATGCCCAGGATAAAATCGCAACGGGTGTCAAAATGTATGACTACCTGACCAATTGCAAACTCGTCTGGCTCTGGAGACTGTTCAAATACATACTTGGAAAATGGAAGATTTTCCGCCTGCATATGGTTGCAAACCGCTTCTCCGGCGGCTTCAAATGTATTCCTGTCGGCGATTAGAAAGGCACGGGAACCGCCATGCTTTCTGATAATGTCTGGTACCTGGGAAATTGCTCCCGATTGGATAAGTATTTCCTTTACATTTGCGATATGAGGCCTGCCGCAGTGACAGGGAAGAGTTTTGTTTTGCAGTATAGCATTGATATCAAGCATTTTTACATTATCCTTCATTTGCGTGAGTTTGCAGAACATAAGCTGATAATATCATATCATTTTTTCTTATTCAAGATGACAGGGGGGAGCATGCCGGGCGTGGCCAGCGGAGATATCATAACGCTTCCCGAAATAGCAGCGGCCGGCACCACTTTATCCGTCAGTATTACCAATGTATAGAGTCTCATTTTAAGTAACTGGTGGGAGTTTGGGAAGAACGGTACCAGAGTAAATATGGATACTGGCATCCATATATACGGAGGTCATCTACAGATATCTTGACTGTGGGGATATTCATCAGGGCTTTGCCGGGGGTTTTGGTGAGGATGCGGCTTAAAGGCGCATGGTAAGTGCTGGATAGCAGGTGAAATTCGGAAGGCCGATACGTCCTTGACTGGACGCCGAGGCAATACGCCTGGAAGGTCGGAAAGGCCGGTGAGCCAAATAAGTAGATCACTCTCTACTGTATGCTGGTAAAAAGATACGCGGGTCAGGGTGGAGAAAGCTTTTGTCATTTAAAATTTGATAGAGTATTCATACTGTTTTATGCTTGTGATATAATAGGTGTCATATGATGCAAAAAAATGTCTGAAATTGTTGCACTCGTAAACCTAAGCAGTCAATGGGGTGAGAGAAATATGGAAAATACAAAGCCATCCCTTTTCAGAACCATCATTTCGATGATGATCAGCCCTGGGGCGGTACTGAAAAATGCAATCTCGAATATACCCTGGTTCTTTTCCCTGCCGGTATCAGCCCTGGCCTTCTGTCTTTTCTTCCTGCAAACCGGCTTGGATCTGTGTAAAACCGGTCAGAAAAGTTTCTGCTTTGCGCTGATATCCGCCGCAGCCGGTGCCGCATACGGTCTGATCATGATTCCTCTTCTTGCTGCGATCCTCTGGTGTGTGCTGAAGCTGTTCAAAACAGATAAGGGCCTGAAATGGGCAATTTCGTCCTTTTGCCTGAGCTACAGCGGCGCTTTGATTTACGGTATATTAGGAATTGTATTCTCAGTTCTGGTCGGGTGGAAAACCGCCATATCCTTCGGCGTCACCGGTGTTATATGGGCAACCGGTCCGCTCATTTCAAGCATCAGGGAGATGTCCGGCGGTAAAAATGTCTTAAGTATCATCTTAGCTACCTTCATGGGCGTTGCCGTTCTCTTTTCGTGGTCATTTTTCGGACAGATATAAGGGGGATGCACAGATGGGAAAAAGAATCAGTGAGGGGATTGAGACAGGCCCGGAATACGGGAACGGCAGTTTTATGCGCTCTCTCGTACGCAGATTATGCTTTATAATTTTTGGAGTTACGGCATTTATAAATCCAGCTGATCCATTTAACATAACAAACCTTGTTTATGGTATCGTTATTGGGCTCATTTTCGGGATGCTCTGTAAAATGTTTCTTTCCGGCATTTTAGGATTAATCAACCGGGATCTGAAGATGAAGTATGGCAAAAAAGTGATTTCCCATGCGGTTGAAAAGGGGATGACTTTTATGTTTCCATTTGCCGTGATGGCTTTACTGGCCGCCTTCGTTATGGACTGGACGATGACCGGCGGCTTTGTATCGGCGGCACTCATGACGGCAGGTGCCTGTGCGGCGATGGAAATCGGCAGGCTGATAGGAAAATCCTCCATGAAAAATACCATACTGACTTCAATACTATCCTCTCTGTTTGTCTCGGTCTGGATATTTTCTGTAAATTTTTTAAGTAAGTTTCCCCCTTATCTGGAGGGCGGGATAAAGCTGATAATATCTTTGAAGGATAGTATTCTTCAATAAAGGGAGGTGTGAGCATGAGGGGTAATAGAACTGCCGCTAGATTTTTGGCCAAGCTGTTTCTTTTATTTACAGGGGTATTTGCATTGTTTCCGACCGCTGTCTTTGCCGATGAGCAGAAAGCACCTCCCCCGGAAGAACCCTATGAAAAGGTATTATATATCAAAGGCGCCTGGAATACCGAATATGTTGAGCAGGTTGATAAAACGAGCTTAATCGTCAGCTACCGCGGCAGCAGAGAGATTGAAGACCTGCTTGTCACGGAAGATGCTCCCGGCACCAGCGACGCGGGCACTAAAAGCCTGGTAAGCTTTAAACTGAAGGAGAAGAGCTTGTTCCGGGGGCTGTACATTCCCTTTACATATCCGGCCGTCAACCCGGAACTGAAAATTGTCAGCTTTACCCTAAAGGATGGCAAAGGGAATATTTACGGTCCTTATCAGGCCATACCCCTTGCCTACCATGGCAAGGCGGGTATGATACAAAACGAAGCGGCAGATGAAGACATACTGATCTCCGTTGATGAGGAGGCAGCTTCCGGCATAGCCGCTGAAGAAACCTATATCGATCAGATTTACAATGCAAGCCAGGAAATTGTTCTGCCGCCGGGCAGCTACACGCTGTTTACCAATGATGACAGAAGGATAGTGCGCAATAATTCGACGGATTATACAGGGGCGGTCCTGATAAAAGGGATCAGCTACAAGGCCTGGCAAAGCTATAAAACCAAGCTTTTGGAATGGGAACAGGCGAACAATCCGGAACCGGCTGCCGAAGAAAACGATGCTCCAAACAAAAATCAGGATATCGCCATATCGGTGACAGGCAGCAATGCCTTGTACGAGGCGCGTGATAACCCTGATTCATACAGTGCTGCGCAAGCGATAAGCCCTGAAAAGCAACTGCCTGCCGATTTTGTATTAGAGCACGAGGCTCAAATCGATGAAATCGCGTTTAATACCTATAATCAAGGGAATGGTGCACAACCGGGCACTGTTACAATCGCCGATCAAAACGGTCAGACCATAAGCACATATCAGGCTTACGGGGGAATACTGGGAGAGGCTCCCAACGGGATGTGGATTATAAGCCCGGGTATTGCTCTTGCGGCCGGCAGCTATACCCTGACCTGCTCGGATATGTCTGTTATAACCTATGACGACCAGGGAGTACCGGATTTTTATGTCACCACTGCGCCGGTAGCTGCAAAACCATTTGATTTTACCGGAAGGTACCGTACCGACATTGATGTTTATAAGACCAGCACGCTGATGGGCCCAAGCAATGAAAACAGCAGCAGCTTCAGTCTGAAAGCCTTTGAATTATCCGTCCTCGATAAAGGGGAAACCATCGAGGTGATCGGGCAATATGAAGGTATGCCGTTTTCGCAGGTCTGCGAAGTTTCCGAACGGCAGGAGAGCAGTCTTAAGGCGAATTTCAATTTCAATCTGAACACGAGCGTTCCCTATAAAGCTCAAATCGGGATTTCAGTGCTCATTACCCTCGAGAACCCATCCGGCCTTCAGCCCAAAATGATCATTGAGGGCAATGCAACATATAATCGCGCGGCATCAAAAGATAAAGGTGCGGATTTCAATACCTATCGGGTAGCGGGAGGAGGAAGCATGCTCGGCAAAGAACTCCCCGCGTTTGTCATGACCGCTTTAGGAGCAAAGATGCCTTCCGCCGGCAATATTCCGGGTCCGGACAGCCCAGCCGAGGCTGCGGCCGGGGCACTCTTCCCGCCTCTTGGCGCTCTGGTGGTTCATGTTCTGCAAGCCCTGCTCAAGCCAAAAGAAAATGCAAAGCTCAAATTATCCATTGGCGAGCAGGCGATGGCTGATGCCAATCAGTCCCTTGGGAAAGGCCTGTATGATGAGAAGGAAGCCAAAGCCTGGGCTATGTTGGGCGACGCGCTGGCCAACAGTGACGAACCCGATGCTGATCCCTATTCCATCGGGGATAACGAAAAACCGGGCGGACAAGACTACGTACCACCGTCCAATGAAGCAGGACTAAGCGAGTATGGTAATGAAAATCAGGAAAACATCAGCTCTGAAGGTAATGAAGACAGCACCTGCCAAAGTGAACAGGCCATCGGCAGCGAAGGTGATGAAATCAGTGTGGGTGAGGATTCCCGACAGGAGGATTCAGTTAGCGCAGGTATCGCTGCTGAAAGCTATCCGATGGATAAGGTGTTTGGCAGTGAAAGAGAAAAACTCGAGGCTGAGCGTGACGAATATATGAAGAACCTTGAAACCTCTGTTAAATCAGCTGATCCTGATGATCCGCGTTCTCAGGAACTTCATCAGCAATATAAAGACTGTATCGATTATGTCAACGAAAAAATCAGCGTTCTGGAAGTCGCAGAAAAATATGCTGCTGCAAGGAAGATGACCGTGCAAGTCGATCAAACCGGGAGGACGCAGGAGATCTTCTATGATTCAGATGCAGACACCTGGCGTAATAGTGAAACCGGCAGTGAATTCAACATGAACCGTTATGAACAGGATGTTTTACCGGCTATGAAAAAAGACAGCGAATTCATCCTGACTGAACGCCACAGGCAGGAAGCCCGGGATACCGCATTTGACAAAGCAATGGATGCTCTCGTGAATGAGAATAAACAACGTGCCGCTCTTCTTGGCCAGCTGCAGAAAATTCGAAATGAATCTTACGGGATTACGCCTCCGGCGAAAGGCGTCGGAGATGTTCAGGCCAATATTGAGAAACTCATCGGCTGTATTTCCGATATGAACCTGTCAGCGGATGAACTAAGAGAAAAAGCTGTGCGGATAGCGAAGGTCGTGACCGGAAGGAATATCGGCAGAACGATGAGCGAAGAGGCCGGCAGGAAACTAATCGATCGCGAAATGTCTTATACAAAAGCCGCAGCACAAACGATCACCGAAGGCATGAAGGATGTTGTGACCGGACGAACCTGGGCGGGAATGGCAGGACGCACGATGATTGCTGTGCTGACCGGAGGCGCAAGCGAGTATGTCTTATCTCCGGCTGAAGCATTAATGGATATCAAGGAAAGCATCGACAACGGAGAGTCCGGAACAAGGGCAACGTTGAAAGCGATAGGTAAATATGCTTTGGGTGAGCTCGGCGGTGAATATGCCGCAAAAGCCTTGAAGAAAACCGGTCTATCCCTGAACCCCGATTTTGTGAAGAAAGCAACGGATCTTGGCAACACGCCTGTCAGCAAGGTTTACAGCAAATATTTGGGAGAATCCGGTTCGAAAAAATTGCTCTTTGGAACATCGCCTTCCGCCGGTAAAAGCATGCTTGGTTCGGCAGACCTGGGTGTGGGCAGAAATGCACCGGACTTCTGTGATTATGCGAAGTACAAAACTGATGTTAAGAATCAGGCCAATGTAATTCAGAGCAAGATTCAAAATGCCGCGCCAAACAGACCGCTAACCCCGGAGGATGTCACCAAGGCTTTAAGCCCTGATGATATCAGACAGGTGCTTCGGGATCCTTCCGTGTCCCGCGAATTAAAGAATATGAGCCCTAAGGTGCAAAACGCATACAAGGATGCACTGGACAAAAATCTATACAACCCAGCCAAAGACAATACTTCAAAACACCTCGAGAAGGATTTGATGGACGATATCCTCAAGGAATTCGGACCCGACGCCAAAGTAAAGGTAGAGGTTGAAAGCATCAGAACGCCCGGTACGAAGAGTTCTCCGATCAATGCCGATAATGACCTTACCGGTAAAATGACCATCACCGACGTAAATGGCCGGACAATCACAAGAGAAATACCGGCGGGCAGGGTTTCCCCCATCTACAATGAGAAGTTCGCAGAAGCTGCCGGGATGATGAAGGATGGAAAATTCGACGTAGCAAAGGCCAGCTCGGAAATGCCGGAAGGGATCACTGTGACGGATGCCAGCGGAAAAACCAGAACCATTGGTTGGGAGCAGGCAACCAGGGAGCAGCAGCTGGAGGCCTTCGCCAAAAAGCATTATCAGGAAGTCACCGATGTTCATTCAGCTGAAGCGGCAGTTGATTTCAATTCAGCGAAGAATGCTGATCACATCAGCAATGTAGCAAAGCTTAAGACAGGCGATCCATCCGCATCATTGGCGGATCCTGGCGGACTGGCGAAGATGGAGCAGTATAAGATCACAAACTGCTTCAATAAGGGCGGCATAGCCAACCAGACAGAAGCTTATGAGCAACTCAGCAAAATGGGCAAGCTTACCGATGACCTGAGCAATGCTTATCAAAAACTGGGTTATAACGTTCAAGGGGTTCCCGAAAAAATGCAGAAAGCCTTAGAGGTTGTCTCAAACAGAAACCTTTCGCCGGGAGCCAGGACGATGGAACTGCAAAAACTTGGGTTTGACGGCCCCGGAGACTTGGCAAACAAGCTTTCCGGACGGATCGAAGGGCTGCAGAAATTGGGTCAGGCCAAGCCGGGAAGTGCGAGCAATAAAATGGTTCAAAAGATTTCGTCCGGCATCATTCGATCGTTTATGAACGATCATTAAAAAGAAGGTGTTTTTATGAGTATGTCGAACAAAGATTTTTCTCTGGAAAAAACCCCGGTTTTTCATATCGACGGGGGAGATCTCTTTACGATTGCCAAAGAGATCCATGGTGATAGTTTTAACCCGTTGTCACCTTTTAGGGAACAGCCCGGGGAAGTGTCCAAACCCTCTGCCGAAGCTATGAAACTTGTGCAGGATATCGAATTCAAGCAAATGGTTGAAGTTCTTGCCCAGCCGTCGTCGAAAATTCTGCTTCGCCGCGGCGGTCTCAATGTTCCGACAGAATACGCATCTGTTTATATTAAAAAAACACAGGACAAAGAAAAAATCGTTTATTTGAAAAACGATCATGACACGGTCAGCGCGTTTTTGTTTGAGCACCTTGATCAATATCTTGCATTTTTTACGACCGAATTTGCTTCAATGGTGACAATGTTACCGGTCAATCTGTTAAGCCCCGCCCTGCCGCTGCGAACCACTGCCTTCCTTTTCAATCTGATCGATTGCTATCGGAGAGCATACCTGAGCGGAATGCTTGCATTGTCAACGGAGCTGCCGGAAGCGATTTATGAGGATGAATTTATCGCTGTTCTTGAACAGGGACTGAAAAGTGGTGATGTACGCTGGCTCGTGCCTTCATTCTTCATGCTTGTCCCCGGGCTTGGCGAAAGCATTCTGACCTTCGAGCTGTCTGATCTCCAAAAGGCCGAGGACCTGAAGTTTATAACAAGGTCTACATGCCCGATTGAGAATAAACCTATCTATCTTTTCGGCTCATCGGCCAAATATATGGGGCTGGAGTTTACGCTTTTCTCAAAGCAGGCGGTTGGTTTTGAGATCACTGCACTGAATGCCCGCCAGGAGGTAGAGTGTATTGGACGATATTACCTGGCGCCCACCGATGAAGCAAACCATTTCTTCTGCGTTTCAACGGCGAATGGCGATGTTGAAGTGATTCACTCCGCCTTAAGCCTATCCGGGCTCGAAGATAAATTGAGGGACATCCTCGGCGGACGCGTGACTGCAGGGAAAAAGCCGGCTTTTTGTAAAAACTGCGGAACCAAAATGCTGCCGGATTCAGCCTTCTGCATCCGGTGTGGTGTAAAGGTACAGGCATAGCTGTAGCGGTTATCTCTGATGCCGACGGATTCCGCCTTCCTTCATGAGATGAGTGGGTTCTTGCAGCACTGTATCACAGAAGCAATGAGGTAAACTCGGAAGAGGATTTTTCCGAACATTATTTTACCAGGGCTCCTCTTGTGCCATGGCCACTACGGCATCAAGTGCTTTGCAGAAGCCGTCTTTCAGCAGTTCTGCCCAATCGGTATATGTTTGGATTGCCTCAGAGCAAAATTCCGCCAGGGCTGTAACCGCCTTCGCAGAGCCCTTCTCGGAGCAAGCCGCGCTGCCTATGCCATCTGCTACTGCTGCAAGCCATAATGTATCCGTGAGCTGCACCGCTATATGAGCATCATGACAAGGCAATGACTGCTCGTTTGGAATTTTTTCAACTGTTTTTTCTTTATTCGCTGCCCCTGGAAGCAATATACTATTAAAGACAGGTTTTATCGTGACATGGTCGACTATTGTACCATGTGGTCTCATCAGATAAAAACACCGATTGCCGCAATGCGTCTGGTTATCATAGACAATAAACCGTCCCCTTGTGTTACGCGAGGTTATTGCTCATCGAAATGATCCTCATAGAAATAGTAAACGTAATTGTTCTCCAGATTGGTTAAAATGACCTCTTCACCATTCACAGCGATGTTCCACATTGTCTGTGTCGGCGGTGAGCTTACATCATACCCGTAGGTAAGTTCATTTAATACTCCGCCTTTTCCGGGGGTTTCAAGGCTCCCGTAGGAATTGGGCTGTGAAAAATCAGAGAAGTTCACCTGTTCAAGTGTTCCGTTAGCCTTCCAGTCAATGCCGATAAAACGCAGCCTGCCGGTTGAATCCGCCGAGCCTGGTTCAGCCCCCTGGATAGGCACACTCCAGTTGTCATAGTCTCTTTCATCGGTTAAGTATACAGTTTCATGACCATCATGGATGAATTTTCCCAAAACATATGTCAAATAACGGTCCTCTCCCTTTTGTGAAGGCGAACTATCAACAGGGGTCTTTAAGGAATCCTCTTTTGTTTCCTGCACAGAGGGAATAACCTGCTCGGAATTGTTTTGCCCGGAAGCATCTGCCTTATTTGATCCCTGGGTTTGTGCAGAAGGTGGTGGGGGATTTTTTCCCGGCTGTTTATTATCTTTTCCGCAAGCACTTGTTAGCGTGGTTATCAGCAGGATGGAAACAATCATACTCATTATTTTTTTCATCAAAGCTTCTCCTTTATACTCGTCGTTTTCTTTGTCAGTTTTAGAGCGGTAGATTGCAATTAACTTTCATTTTATACCTTAATAAGCTCCATTTCAATGGTTGTCAAAGCACCAGCCCAATACATGCTGATACTCCGCAACCTCTCCGGTCACTTCATTGGGTGTCCTGATGCTTTACCACCAACAGGATAAACCGTTGGATCATAGTTGCGACCTCAGCACGTGAAGCGGTTACTCCGATAAAAAAGCTTAATTCAAAACACATAGGCAGGAATAGAGGTTTACAGGCTGAGAGATAAAAGGTGCATAGCCAGATGCTTTTCTGTATTGGTTTCTTTTTATCAAATGCTCCTAAGCCCCCTGTCTCAGAGTGTATTTTTGCCCTTTCGGCAACAAACGCGTGTCGTCAAAACATGGCATCCGGGAAAGTTGCTAATGCCATGGTTCTATGATAAACTGCAAAAGAGTTATTGTTTTTCAACATTCGAGTTCAATATAACGAGGCTTATGGTTATCCACGATCGTCTTCTTCACCCGCTTCGTTGAAACGGCGCGTTGCTCAGAGCAGGAAACTCAATGGTTATGGGTTGACTGCTCTTTCCATAAATCCATGATACTGGAGCCAACGCTACCCAATCGATTTTAATGGTTCTGTTTTCGCAGATGAAACAATTAACTGGGTTATAAAAACTTTAAGATTATATATGTTCAATTCATATAGAAAAGAGGATTACAGGATGAAAGAGCTGAAGATCGGTAATTTAACCATTAGCCTTCCTATTATTCAAGGAGGAATGGGTGTTGGTATATCTCTGTCATCATTGGCGGCAGCAGTCGCCAATGAAGGCGGAGTTGGGGTGATATCTGCTGCAGTCATTGGAATTACTGAAAAGGATTTCATTTCAAACTTCATCGAGGCGAACATCAGGGCTTTAAAAAAGGAAATCAGGAAAGCCAGGGAATTAACGAAAGGAATTCTTGGTGTGAATATCATGATGGCCCTGTCAAACTATGCCGATATGGTGAAGACAGCCATAGAAGAAGGTATTGATATCATATTTTCCGGGGCTGGGCTGCCACTGAATCTGCCTGCATTTCTATCGGGTAAGGAAAAAACAAAGCTTGTTCCCATTATCTCTTCCGCCAGAGCAGCGGGTCTTATCACGAAAAGATGGTATGAGAAATATGACTATCTTCCAGCTGCAATTGTGGTAGAAGGACCCAAAGCCGGGGGACACCTTGGTTTTAAAAAGGAGGAATTGGATGACAGCGATTTTTCCCTTGAAAAACTGGTGCCAGCAGTGATTCAGGAAATGAAACCATGGGAGCAGCAATCCGGAAAAGTCATACCGGTCATCGCTGCGGGTGGAATATATGACGGGGCGGATATCCGCAAATTCATCAATATGGGGGCTGCAGGGGTGCAAATGGCTACACGATTTGTAACCACTTATGAATGTGATGCGTCGGAAGAATTTAAAAATACCTATATCCGCGCTGAGAAAGAGGATATAGAGATTATTGACAGCCCGGTTGGCATGCCTGGCAGAGCCATAAGAAACCAATTTATTGACGCCGTCAGGGAAGGGAAAAAACACCCATTGAATTGCCATTTTCATTGCATTCGAACATGCGATGTTAAAAATAGCCCCTATTGCATTGCCACCGCTCTGATCAACGCCCAGAGGGGCAATATGAATCACGGTTTTGCATTTGCGGGTGAAAATGCGTATAGAACCAGGGAGATTGTGTCCGTCAAAGAACTCGTCCGCTCATTAAAAAAAGAATATAATTCAAGCTTGTTATAAGGAATAGTTTTATAGTAAACTAGATTTATCGGCAGAATTTGTAGTTACTCTGCAGATCAAGAACAAAATGCAGGTAATTTGCGGCGAAGCATTTCTGCAGGAGAAGTTACCGACGGGAGATTTCGTATGGAAAGTTTTGAGGTTTTTCTTTTATTGTTCTTTGGTATTGTTGCATGCCGAGGTTTATTCAGATGGTATACCAGGCTGGCGAAAATGTGGCCGCACGATCGCAATAATACAGCAAAGTACATATTAGGTTTCCTGCCCGTTGCTTCTTTTGCGATCATCATATATACACTGACAGTATTGGCATCATTTGATGTAGTGGATAGTTTTATCTACATCATCTTTTATATCCTGATGGGTTATGCATGGGTGTTCATGGGTTTGATCCTGGTGTTTCAATTCCTTGATCTCTCATGGATGGATGATGCTTTGAGCATGAACAATAAAGCCGCGCTATACGCCATTACCGGTGCATTTCTTGGGTTGGTCATCATTTTTTCCGGAGCGAATATTGGGGATGGCCCGGGTTGGTGGTGTGTTCTGTTTGCAGGCGGGTTGGGAGTGGTCGCATGGATTTTTCTTGCCCGTATCATGAATATTTTTACACAGGCTCTTGAACGTGTTTCCGTGGAGCGAGATATTCCATGCGGCATTCGGTTCGGTTTTTATCTGCTTGCAAGCGGGATCATTCTCGCAAGAGCGTCCGCGGGTGATTGGACCTCCTTTGCCATGACCATCGTGGAGTTTTATGTGGGATGGCCGGTTATACCGTTAACCTTCCTGGCGATTATGGTTGAACGTTATTATAAGGCAAAATCAAGGGAAAACAGAAACGAGAATGCTTTAACTGGTTCGGTATTCTGGGGTTGCATCTATATTTCTCTTGCAGTTATCAGTGTCATCATATATCCGCTAATAGAAAACCCAATGTATGGAAGTGTGCTGACAGATATCTTTGGAGCACTGTTATGAAGAATTCAATTGAACTGGCTCGAATACCCGATGATCAGTATTCCGCTTACCGGTATCAAGTGATATTCAACGCGTATAAATGGGATCCGCAGGTTGAGGATCAGAATACCATCGCAAAACACGTTGTTTTAATGGAACGTGAAACCGCTCATCAGCTTGAGGCATGGGCTGAACAATTGTCCGAAGAAACCATGCAGATGGAAGAAGCGCTCATTCGCAGGCCGTCATTGGTAAAGAAACTGGGGCTGCCCGGGAAAATATTGAAAACTATTGATCGGCTCTCAAGCTACGAAAGAAGCCAAAACATCCGACTGATGCGTTTTGATTTTCACCCGACAACCGAAGGGTGGGCGCTGTCTGAAGTGAACAGCGACGTACCCGGTGGTCTGGCTGAAGCCTCTGTGTTACCAGAGATTACAAGCAAGTATTTTAACGGTTATGAACCTCGTAAGCATGTTGCGCAAAGCCTCTTTCAAGCGTTTACAGATATAGTTGGTGAAGATGGTACCATTGCTTTTATACATGCGACCTCCTATTCGGACGATCGTCAGGTAATGGAGTTTTTAAGCGACTATTTTCTGGCACACGGGTATCAAACTGTTTTTGCAGCGCCGGATCATATAGCCTGGAAGGATCATCAGGCCGTTTGTATTTTGGAGGGGAAAGAAGGCCCGATTCGTGGAATTGCACGCTTCTTCCCTTTGGAATGGCTTACGAACCTGCCCCGAAATTCAGACTGGAAGGGGTATTTTGATTCAAGGACACCTTCCTGTAACCATCCTGCCGCGATACTGACCCAATCCAAACGGTTACCGCTGGTCTGGGATGAACTGGGGGTTGAACTCTCCGCATGGAAAAAACTTTTGCCCGAGACCACAGACCCCAAATTGATAAAGCACCAGGATACCGATTGGATATATAAGCCTGCTTTGGGAAGGGTGGGGGGAGGCATTTCCATTCGGGAAGCGATCACCGGCAAAGAGCACAAGCTTATTCTACAAGGTGTGCGCAGGCAGCCTGGAGACTGGGTGGCTCAACGAAAATTTACAAGCCGGCCATTAACGGACATCAATGGTGAAACCTATCACTTATGTGTTGGCGTGTTTACGGTGAATGGAAAGAGTGCCGGTTTCTACGGAAGAATTAGTCCATTCCCACGAATTGATGAAAGAGCAAAAGACATATCGCTGCTAGTCTCAAAGGGAGGAGATCATCATGAGTAGTAACCTGGAGACCTATAAAATCTGGGCACCGGAAGATGCATTATGGTCACAGTGGGCCAAGCCTGTTCTGTTTTTCCGTGAAGCCTTTGTCAATTTTAAAACTCAGGAAATACCCGAGTTGACATGGATTACGAGCTTGGACAGGCAAACCATGCTGATCGTTGATCTGCCCGGAGACAACGGTGTGCTTGAGAGCCTGGCCCTGGCACGCCTGGGTTATCGTCCGGTTCCTCTGTATAATGGCGTGGATGGGCGAGCACCTCGTATGATTGTTCAGGTTGAAGATATTGCGACAGCCCTGTTCAAGCATGCCCAGAAACTGCAGAGCTTTCAGATACGCATGGATGCCCCTCCGGTGTTCATGCTCGATGCCAACAGGATGAGAGGAATCGGCAAAGCGCCGGGCACCTACGACAACCGCTGGTGCGTTTTCCCCCAGGATATGCCTTCTGCTGCGTTTCTGGCCGAACAGGGAATCCGTAAAATCATCGTTCGTTCTTCCGACATTCAAAATGATTTATCCCATATCCTTCACCGCTATCAGGATGAGGGAATTGTTATCTATTTGTGCGTTGGCAGTGAGCCGATCAAAATCGAAAACGTAAAACCCTCAAAATACAAGAGCCTGTCTTACCGTTTCAAAACCATTGTCGGATTAACCAGGAACAGCGCAGGAGGTTTTGGCAGCAGTATACCTGAAGCGACAGAAAGCAGTTCGGGAACAAGGTATTATGGGTTTGGGTGAGTGACGGATGTGTTGACTTTGACGCAAGGTCATTATTGGGAACTTTTATTATTATCCGAAACTTGGGAGAATTAACCATAACGAATACAATACCAGCGAAGATCCTTCACTTCGATCAGCAGGCTGTGCCTGCATATGTCGGAACAGTAACCCCTAACTATACAGATATTGTACTTCATAAACAGCCTTATTGACAGGTTTTGGCGCAACCGATATAATAGTGATGGAAAATAGTTTCTTCTGGCGGTTCAGCCTGGTTATCTTTTGATGAGAACTAAATATTTTTTGCAGCAATGAGGTTGTAAAAAAGTCATAACGGGGGTAGTGGCATGAAGACTTGGCAAAAGGTGCTGGGAATTATTCTGATCGTATCTATCTTAACTACATCCGGTTATTTTCTTTTTCTGCGCCCTCCTGCAAGTAAGCAGGCAAGTGAAGATATTCCGCCTGAATTGCTCGACAAGAAGCTTGAAGATGCCGTACTGGATGTTTCTCAGGCTCCGGTTCCCGAGCGGCCTACCAGTATTAAGAACGATGTGACCGAAGCCATGAAGCCACTTCAAAAGTTGTTTGTCTCGGAAGCGTTTTCGGTCGCTGACTATCTGGCCGAACCTCAGTTTCAAAGCCAAATCATGAACGCAGTCTCACTGGATCAGCTCGTTGCGTCTAAAAAGGAAGCGGAACAGATGCTGAAGCTGCGGGATGAGGCTGCGCTTTTACTGGGGCAGCAGAATATTACATCCGGCAGTTATACCTCAGGAAACCAAACAGGCGAAATGCATACTGCCAGCTTTGTTCCAAATGCCGAGCAGAAGGAAAAACTGGCTCAGTTGAAAACGAAGCTGGATGCGTTGTTCAACCCAGTGGTGGCCGAAAACCCAACGCAGACCGAAGCTTTCAAGGGAACCTGGACCACACCGGATAGAATTGTATTGCGATGGACCCCGGTAGATGGCTGGGTGCCCGAAAAGGGGTATAACCTGTTTCGAGTGATGAAGGGCCAGACCGAACTGATCGCAGAAGGGCTGGGCAACGCCGGCAATATTGATCAGCTGGTGGACGTAAACGCCGAGTTTTCAGAATACATCAAACCGTTATTCCAGGCTGCGACACTGGATGCCGCTAAAAAACAAATCCTCGGGGTGAAGACCGAAAAAGAGTTCCATGTCCTGGCCTATAAAAATTCAAAATCATTCGCCAACTACATACGCATCACCGGAGAGTTGGATTTCAAACTGAATCAGCAGCAGATTTTCAGTATACCAGACACTATCGCTGATAAAATCCCCCACTCGGACGCCATTAACAACTTTGATGTGCATTTGGCACGTGACATACAGGTACCGGTAGTGCCTTTAAACCAGCTGGATCAAGTACCGACAAGCGTTCAAAAGGTCATGCAGGCACAGCAGCAGCCTGCTTTATCGCAGGCTGAGGCCACCATCGGAGGCATTCTGGATGCACGCAAATCCATTTTAACCAAAGTTTTTGTAGATGACCAGTTTGCCGAAGAAACCGGCTTTGGATATGAGGATGATCTAGCGGGGAAGGGCCTTGCACAAAAAGACCAGGTTCAATATATCCTGGTTCCGGTTGAAGGAAGCAATGAAAACATTACCGCAGCCGAATTGGCATCGGGGGTTAAAGCCGAGGGGACATACAGCCTTGAGGTGGAATACGGTGTGGAGACGCCGGTGGAAATTCCCGCAGAATTTGATGGTTATGGGGCGGACAACGCGGTTTATCTGCGCTGGAAGGCTCCTGAATCTGATGAGGCCCGCTCAGTGATCTCGGGCTACTGGATTGAGCGAAAGAAAAAAGGTGAAACAGAGTTTTCACGGGTGAATGAAAGCCCGGTAGCCATATCTTATACCCAGGATAACAATGGTATAATATATGAAACCGCTGCGTTCTTTATCGACCGTGGGGTTTTAAATGGTGATGAAGTTGAATACAGGGTACAAGCCCTGGACATCTTTGGCAGGGTCAGTGCATTCTGTGAAACGTTGCCCGTAAAGGTGTACAAGGTTACCCCGCCCGTGCAGCCCATGCTAGGGGAACCAAGGCTGTCCGTCAATGCAGATGTCAAGCGTATTTCCAAGGCTGTAAGCCTGCTGTTTGACTATAATCCGAATAAACCCGGCGTTGCTTTGCCCGTAACAAAATCCTCCGATGATGCCGAGACTTTTGTGATTTATCGCAGCAAGGCATACGGAAACGGGCATTTCGACATGCCCGAGGAACTCATTCGCATTAACCTCAAGCCATTCAACCAATCAGCAGAACCCGTTTATTCAAGCAACGGCTTTGAAAGCATCTTCGTGATCAAGCCTCAAACCGAAACAGCAGTTGATACGATCTATTACGATAATACCGTCCAACAGGGTTATTATTACAAGTACTGGGCGGCTGCCACAGACAGCTGGGGAAATGAAAGCGCCTGGTCCGAATCGAAGATCATCGGGTACCCATTGGAAACCGCTCCGGATGCTCCTGCCAACCCAATTGCGGAAATGAAAAAGAATACAAATATGGTGGAAGACATCATAAATCCGCCCGGTTTCTTTGACAGGTATGTGATTAACCCGCTCAGCCTGAATGTACCGAACACAAACCTTCCCGGTTCGATCACAAAGGACGATTTAGCTGAGGCTGTTCCCATCCCAAATGCAGGTAGCAACAGCTTGGTGCAGAGCACAGTGCAGCAGAGCCTGGGGAATTCTCTGTCCAACTTCTTACGGAGCAGTTCTGCTGAAGCTCCACAGACAGTCAGCGCAGAACTGAACAATCTGCCGAAAACAAACGATGTTCATGAAGTCATTGCCTTATCGAATGAAGATTTAAAGCAGGGTGGGGTTGCTTCGTTCACATGGCAGCATTTCCAGGGAAAGGGTCTTGCAGCCTATGCCATATACTCTGCGTATGCCGATGGCATTACAGAGCAGATGCTTTTAAACCTCACCAGTGAAGAGATACTGGAAGCATACAGTTGGAAGCTTGTTGAAAGCAACACCCTGATGAATAGCATCGAAACAACCGTAGAGCAAAAGGAAAACCGGCTATACCTGTTTATGATTTGTCTGGTGTCCGAGATTGGCAGTAAAGCAGGGGAGGAGTTTGATTCATACCTTCCTGCAGGCTGGGTGCGTTTAAGCTGGGAAAGACCCGAGGACAACCAGTTATCTTATTTCAGGGTGTACCGTGCCGAGGTTCCATACTTCGTTGATGGGGAAAACACCGAAAACCTGCGCTGGACGATGGTTGCTGATCATCTGGACTATGCAGTCTATTCTGAAAAAGTAGATCAAACCTTTGCCCACTATTATTATTACAAGGTTGCGTCGATCAGCATGTGGGGGGTGGAATCCCAACAGCCCGTTACAAAAATCCGTATTCCCGCAACCGTTGCTCCCGCGCCGCCGAAAATGCTGGTGCCGTTTTCCAGAAAAGAAATCAACGAAGTAAACTGGATAGGGGTTTCCCATGCAAGTAAATATGTTATCTACCGTTACAAGCTTCCCAAAATACAAGATATTGACATGGCTGAGATGCATCAGAGAAATCCTCTGCTGCATGATGAGATGTTTCATATTCAGCTGTATTATGACATCTATTCTTCGTCCCGGGAGGCGGTTCCGGCCGGTACGGTGGTCGCTGCCACTTCAAACAGCCTGCCTGCCTTAAAACCAGGGGCTACAGACCAGCAATTCAAGCCCACAACCGACATGACGGCGCGTTTTAAAACCATTCAGAACACCGATGGCAAAGCATTTATGGATCGTATGTCCAAGCTGCCGACATCTGACAAGCAGGAAGTTTTTCAAACACTGGCCGACAAATACGGTGTTTTGGCGGTTGCGCCATACAGCAGCCTCAGCAAAGAGTTGGCTGAATTGATTTTGTGGGAGAAAGTCAGCGAGGTAACCATACCCCTTGGAGAAGATTCCTCCGGTGAAAGAGTTTTTTACGATTCCACCGTGGTGTTCGGAGAAACCTACCTGTATACGGTGCAGGCGGTGAATGACGATAACCTTGCATCCGACAGGCCCGAGCCCGTTTCTGTTTTCACCCGCAAGGGAAAAGCATTCCCACCGGTTCAGAATGTCAAAGCTGAGATCCGTGAAAACAAAGCGTATATTAGCTGGGATACTGCCAAGGATCCGAACATGACGCCGCTAGAAAGCATGGAGCATATTGCGGGGTATCTGGTATACCGCAGCAATACCAAAGATGGGGATTATTATCAGGCCAGCGGTCTGATCACACCTATGCAAAACTTCTTCCACGACAAGTATTCCAATATTTACGCCAATAACTGGTACAAGGTCAAAGTTGTGGACACAGCAGGGTTTATTTCTGATTTCTCGCAGGCTGTGAATGTAATTGAATTATCAGGCCGTAAGATGCCGGAAAATACATTCAAAAAAGTACTGGTAGGCGCAGATTCAGGTTTTGTTTCCAGTGATGGAAGAGAAGACACGCAGAATACCATTGCGAGTGTAAAGAACCCAACTGAGTTCATTTATCCTTCTGAAACCTGTTCAGGCCTTGCAACATCAACGCAGCCGCCGGCAGTTTCGCTCGGGAATATAGTAGCGAGTACGGGGAACAGTGCAGCATTCACATTCCCGAATGTAAACCGGCCAAACCTCGCAACACCAACCCCGTCGCCTGCAGTTTCGCCAGGACGGGTAACGAGACCTGGCCAGGAACCGATAATTGTCCCTCGCGTTACCGCAGCTCCCACACCTACCCCAGTGCTGGATAAGATAATCATGCCTACTATCATTCCTGAAATCAGGATTACTATAATACCCACACCATCGGCTTCTCCGACGTCTGTGCCGAGGGCAACTCCAACTCCTGTGCCTTCAGCCAGACCTACGCTTGCGCCGCCCAAGATTGAGATAAAAATCACCATTGTTCCTACACCAACCCCTACACAAGCGCCACCCAGAATTGAAATAAAAGCAACTCCTACCCCTCCTGCCGGGAGTAATCCTTTCCCAACACCCCCTGTGAAGGGTGTCACCCCCACTCCCGCAGTCAGGCCGCCTGTTGAGACGGATATAAAAATCCCCGATTTGAAGACCATCAAGGAAACCATGACCATCAATGGTTTTCAAATTACTGATATATCCCTGGCCGGGAAATTCGGAGGAACAGGGGAGGGGATGCTCCATCTGCGCTCGTTTGCCGTGCCCTGTGAGGTTACGATCAATTCTTTTAAAGCAGATGTAATTACAGATGGTTCGGTTTCAATGAAGGACAAAACAGTTTTGGGTGATACCGGAATCCATCTGCTTACGCTGAATATTAAAAACAGCCAACCCGATGCCACCGCTTCAGGGTATATCTCAACCCCATCAGGCAACCTGCTGGGAGATATGGATGTGCTGAATTTTAAGGACAGCAGGTTAAGTGCTGATGGGATTATCCACATTTACAACATTCCGCAGTTCCATTATAAAAACCTCACCTTCCACCATACCGGGAAAATCTCGGTAAACTTTGGCAGCCTCGGTGGCATTCTACGTCAAAACATCATTACACTTCCGGTTGGAGGAGATCTCGATCCGCTGTTTGGCAACGGTTTTATCAACCTGCACATCGGTACGGCCGACAGCAGCCTTGGGTTGGAATCCACCGACAACAGGGGTCTGCAATATTCGTACACGATAGTGTCCTTTAACGAGCAAGGCCAACTGACAGGCACCATGGAACTGAAGGAATCCCAGTTCATGCATCTGGTGGTTCCGGCCGGGCTTGCCATCAAGGCCATGGACTCCACGCTAACCTACAGTCAGGGGACAGTAGATGCCTCAAACAGCCATATTACCGGGCGGATCATGACACCGTTTAAAACCTTTGACGATGCTTTACCGGAAGAAATTCAGGTTTCAGCTTCCAGGAAAGTCATGGATGCAAAAACCTTCGCAACATTATCGGGCAACGGAGGTTCTGCGGCTGGAAACGCGCAGACCCTTGGTGTTCTGCACCAAAGCCTGTATTATATCGCGCAGCGCGCACAAATCGATGCTCTACTGGTATTCCCGGATGATCCGGCAACCCAGGAGACCCTTTCCCATGTTCCGTTCAATATTCAAGCCTGCGACGGCGGCGGCTTTATGGTGGAGGATGGTTCCATGACCCCCTCCAACATACCGCTGTATGATCCAAACAAGCTGAACGAGGAACAGCTTGAAGATCAGAAGGAAGCCAACCTGGGCATCACCCCC
>JAGOJH010000119.1 GCA_017995215.1 Thermoclostridium sp. | reverse complement strand
CCGGAACATCCAATACATCCGTCAGATATTCCTGAAGCCCTTTCAGCTGCGAACCGCCGCCGATGACATAAATTTGGGATATCAGCTGGCCGTAGCATCTTTTCACATAAAATTCGAAACAAAGCTTAATTTGTGTGACGATTTTATCGATAAACGATTTTACTGGTTCGTACATGGCCTTTTGGTCTGGCGAAGGATTAAAGCCCAGCGGTGCAATACCATACATCTTTTTCAACCGTTCGCTTTCTTCAATGCTCCTTTCGAGAGCCCTGGCAATAATTTCATCGATATTGCTGCTGCCAAGCAGGACAACGCGATTGAACTCAAGAACCTTGTCTTTAAAAATGTTTACAATGGTGGTTTCCGAACCAAAGTCGATAACGGCAAAAACATTGTTTTCAATTTGGTGCGGTTTTCTGGGGACACGATCCACATTGATTTCACGCCTGAAAAACTTGGCGATGCTGTTTGAAGGAATATCGATGGAAAGAGGCTTCAGTCCCAAACCCCTGACCACGTCAATATAGCTTTTAATGATGCTTTTACGAACAACCGTCACAAATACCTTCAGCATGATCATATTGCCCCGGTGGGACTCTTCAAGCACCTTATAGTTCAGTTGATAATTTTCCATATTGACTGGAATGTTCTCGGCAATGGAGTTTTCGATGGCTGCTTTTTTGTCGGAATTCGAAGAAACTTCAACAATGAGCACACGGGTAATAATACTGGTACCGGACATAACGATCTTGGTATTTTTGGTTTTGATCTTATTTTCCTGCAATACTTTTTCAATGGCATAGATGACCTTGGAGACGTCACTAATCGCGCCGTTTTTAATGCAGCCCCTGGGCGTAGCAACAATGCCATAATCCCTTATAAAAACTTCCTTGCCTTCCCAGATCTTTGACTCCAGAACTTTAATATTTCTGAAACCAATGTCTATACATACCAGGTTTTCAGCAAAAAGGCGGGTTTTTTTGACAAGTTCAATAAGCTTATTCTGTTTTTTAAAAAGAATTGCTCCCGGATCCATTCACTCACACCCCAATATCCCCTGTTTTTAGCTATTATTTATATTATATTTGTATTTACAGCAAATGTATAGTGCCTTAAGCAGGATTTCCCCGCTTTATTCTTTAGAAAGCTCGGCAAAGGGGCCGAAAAACATAGAAAAAATAAACTCAGAAAGCATTGTCCGGTCGAAATATTGTTTTTTTTCATTTATTTTTATGCTTATAATTCCGTTTATCAATTATGCAGTTTTCTTGCTACACTAATTGTACATGATTCTTGTATTGTATACAAGTTGAATATTCATTCTTCTACTATAACACTAATCTCCTATGTTTAACAAGTAGATTATTTCCCGGCATTGATTGTCATATTCACTTTCATACACCAATGAATATTGTATCATCATTACTACAAAAGATGAGGCTTAATTACGTTGAATATCATAAGCGATAAATCCGCTGTTTACGGAATTAACTACTACTTCCAACAATCCATCACCGTCAATGTCCTCAACCAAAGGGCATGCCAGGCCTCCATTCCCCTGGCCTTTATCAAAGCTGTCCGGCAGCTGTATTTGTGCAAGCAGGTTTCCCTTGTGATCAAGAAGGAGAAGCCTTCCATTGATTCCGGATTGTTTATCGGTCCAGGTGGACACAATAATTTCCATAATACCATCCTGATCAATATCCTCCACTTCGGGCATGGAAGAAAACTCGATATACGATTTATCCGGGCTGCTCACTTCGTACGGCCAGTTATGATGCTCCTGCTTATCCAGCCAGTAACAGTGAATTCTACCGTCATAAGAACTGTAAAGGATTTCTTTTTCGCCATTGCCATCCAAATCCACCACTTTGGGATTGGGCTGAATATTTTCGATGACCGAGTAATCCTCCTCCAAAGGTAACCCTGAATCTATTGGAGCGCTTTCCCAGTTATATTTGCTGTTTTTATACCGGCTCCTGTCACCATTAAAAATGAAAGGCCCGATATACTTTGAAATATATTGATTTTCGCAATCATATACGTTTCCAGTTACAATCACTTCATTCACACCATCGTTATCCACATCTGCAATAACACTGCCGCCCGATGCAAAGTTTGGCCTGTATTTTTCAGCCCTTGGGCCGGAGCACTCCCCCCAGCCTCTCAGCTCAACCTGCAAATCTTCCCACACACCTACCTTCCCCCATGCCTTATTTCCATACATGGGGTTTGCCTGAATGGCTTTTCCAGCTGCATCATAAGCACAGATATAGTGAACATCGGATGGAATGACAATTTCCAACCTGTCATCAGCGTTAATGTTTCCAACTGATGCGTTGTTATTGTATACTCCCCAGGCGTATCCGCTTTCATCGGACAGCTGCGGCCATCCCTCAACAAGTTCTCCCCTATGGCTCAGAACCCAGGTATTTGTTTTTGAACCGATTGCAGCACTGACGATGATTTCACAATCACCATCCAAATCAATATCTTCCACCTTTAATCCGCGAAGCTCACTGTCGGAAGGTTTTTGGGGCCATCCGGGCTTAAAATTACCATTAGCGCCATAAACCGAAACCACACCTTCGCCGTGGGCTGTAATTATTTCAGATTTCCCATCCTTGTCTATGTCTTTGATAATGATATCCGGCCATGTTCTACCAACAGAACTTGAATCATCCCCCGCTTCATGGCCGGAGGGCGCCCTCCAAATTAGTGAACCATTGTCAGGATTCAGCGCTACAATTGAATAGGCGGAACAAACCAGTTCTTTCTTACCGTCGGCGTTGATATCACCAAGAGCTGGTTTTGAATACCACCCTGTTTCCGCCCAGGATTTGTATGCCCCGCCTTTGTCCCACTTCAGGCTAAAATGGTAGCCAGTGGACGCCTTCACGAGCTTCAGGCTGCCTTTTTCATTGATGACCCTTCCTGTTAATAAAAGAGCTTGTTCCCTCGTTGTAAACGTTTTTGGATCAATGGTCATATTGCCTGTGCCCTTCACAATATTATTGAGATAACATAATCGAACCTGCTCCAGAGCCCAGGAACTAATGGATTGGTGATCGTTGAAGTTTAACGTGGCGATGCCTGTCCTGTCCAGCGGAAAGCCAGCCTTTTCAATTGTCTTGACAAGCATCACCGCGATTTGTTCCCTGGTAATCTCATCATCGGGGCCGAACAAGCCATTGCCATAGCCCTTGATGATTTCCAGCTTGTAAGCCATATTGACGTATTGGTCTGAAGAATCAAGGAATACGCCGGTTTCGGCAGTTGACAGATCAATCACTTTATTGCTAAGGGCTTCGTAAAGCTTTACGGCCAGATAGGAAAAATCCGCCCGTGTGATATTCTCTCTGTACCGGCTGTAAAACTGCTGATCCAGATTGATTTTCCCTTTCAGATCCTCCAACCCGGAAATCGCCCATGATGAAGGCAAATCTACTTCTCCGTTCTGCTCCAGACCGGTTGAACCAACACTGCCACCCAGGATTAAAA
This sequence comes from Thermoclostridium sp., assembly GCA_017995215.1. Classification (GTDB taxonomy): domain Bacteria; phylum Bacillota; class Clostridia; order DSM-8532; family DSM-8532; genus JAAYJG01. The sequence goes on along the minus strand of JAGOJH010000119.1, from coordinate 4,855 downwards.
GTACCGCTGCAACCAGGAATGCCAACAATCTTTTCATACGTCAACCTCCGAGTATTTTGAATTTGGATTGGTTGATTGTGTCTGATATGATATAGACATATTGTAGCACTAAAACAAAAAAATGAATACTTGAATTTAGTTTACTGGCTTTAAATTGTAAAGGCTGGATGATGATGGCCAGGGTTTTCTGAATTGCTTTGCATTGCCATCACTGGCTGCTAAAACAGTGGAATTATGCCTAAAGTAGAAGAATAAGCCGTGACGTAATAATCAACGGCTTTGTTTTTGAACTATCAGTTCCCTTTACCAGGTTCGGATACATGACCATCTTTTAACGCTCATAATAAGTGTATCCACGAATACCCGTATCATAAGCCTGCATGATTACACGCCTGTCCATTGCGCTGATCAACCCCGCCCGCACTGCATCCTCGGCCTTCTTTCGGAACGCTTCCAACATATCCTTCGGGTTAAACTCCACATAGGAGAGCACATCTGCTACGCTGTCTCCCTGCAATTCCTTCGCAAAATCAAATTGCCCGTCTGAATTAATGCGAATGCTTACAACATTTGTATCACCGAACAGATTGTGCAGATCGCCCAGTGTTTCCTGATAAGCACCCACCAGAAATATGCCCAGATAATAATCATCCCCGTTTTTCATTTCATGAACCGGCAGAGAATTGCGCACATCATGCATATCGATAAAACGGTCAATCCTGCCGTCGCAGTCGCAGGTAATGTCGGCAATTACCGCGTTTCTTTTCGGCATCTCCAGTAACCGGTGGATGGGCATGATGGGAAACAGCTGATCGATAGCCCAGGTGTCGGGAATGGATTGGAATACCGAAAAGTTGCCGTAATAGATGTCTGCAAGAGCGTTTTCGATGTTTTTCAGCTCTGGTGGTATATTTTTTACCTTTTCTTTTTCCTTCGCAATGTGGTGGATGGTATTCCAGAATATCTTTTCAGCCAGGGAGCGTTCCCGCAGGCTGATTCTGCCGTGCTTGAACATGTCACGCACTTCATCCCGGTAATATAGGGCGTCATTATAGCATTCCTGAATATTTTTCCACGAAATGCTCCTATGCACCTCAAACAGGTTTTTAATGGGCTCCGGGGCTGTATCATCCAGCTTATCAGGAATTTCATACTCCTGGGAGGTTTCTACATCCAGAATATTGAACAGCAGAACGGAATAATAGGCCACCAGTGCACGACCAGATTCTGTGACAATCACAGGATGAGGAACATTGGCCGAGTCCAGAACAGTCATTACGGTTTCCACAATATCGGTGCAATATTCTTCAACAGTATAGTTCCGGCTGTTGGTATAATTGGAGTTTGAGCCGTCATAATCCACTGCCAGGCCGCCGCCCAAATCAAGATACTCCATCGGTGCACCTTCCAGAACCAGTTCTGCATAAACCCTCGCAGCTTCCAGCACCGCAGAGCGTATGTCCCTGATATTGGGCACCTGAGAGCCCAGGTGATAGTGCAGCAGCTTTAAGGAACCCAGCATATTCTTTTCTTTCAGGGAATCAACCACCTGAATCAGCTGTGATACGTTCAGGCCGAAAATGCTCATATCCCCGCCGGATTCGGTCCAATGCCCTCCAGCCTTGGAGGAAAGCTTTAGCCGGATGCCAATGTTCGGGGTAACCCCTAAAGCTTTGGAACGCTCAATAATGATGTCCAGCTCATTGGGCATTTCAATCACGAAGATACATTTGAAACCCATTTTCAATGCATACAGGCCCAGGTCAACAAACTCTTCATCCTTATAACCATTGCATATCAGGCAGGCTTCCTTGTCATCCATTAAGGACATTGCTGCCACCAGCTCAGCCTTGCTGCCCACCTCAAGACCATGATGATACCGCTGGCCAAACCTGGCCACCTCTTCAATGATCTGCTGCTGCTGGTTCACCTTGATAGGGTATACTCCCCTGTAGTCACCATGATAATTCAGCTTCTTCATGGCGTTCTGGAAGGAATCGTTAATGTCTGAGATCTGTGAATCCAATATGTTTTCAAACCTTAACAGAACCGGGGTATCCAAGCCGCGCTCACGAACCCCCGATATGATATCCATCAGGCTAACCGCTGCCTCCGGGTTTTCACGATATGGGTTGACCATCACTTCCCCCTTATCGGAAATGGAAAAATAACCGGCGCCCCAGTTTTTAATATTATAAAGCTCCTCGGACTTTTCTTTTGTCCACCTGCTTAAAAGCTCAACCTTATTCATCGTTTCAACCCTTTCCTGAAGCAAAACCTATCGATATTCAGCAGTTACGAAAGCGCTATTTGTAATTTGAACCATCAAACCTGTAAACGTTTACGAATGCGCGAGTAATCGGTAACATCAAGCTTACTCATTCATCTGTCTATTACCGGGCTATGAAAGCCTGCTTTTATAATCGGAATAATCAAACCTGCGAATCACCTTAATCCCCACGGTTTCGCTGAACAATGCTATCGAGGGCAGGTTCACGCCATTGAACATGTTGTTCTTCACCATGGTATAATGCGCCATATCACAGAAAACCAATCTGTCACCCGGCTTCAGGGGTTCCTGGAAGGAGTAGTCTCCGATAACATCCCCTGCAAGGCAGGTTAACCCGCCCAGACGGTAGGTATGCTCATATTCCCCAGGCTTTCCGGCTCCAATAATGTTGGGCCTGTAAGGCATTTCAAGCACATCGGGCATATGGCATGCTGCGGATGTGTCCAATATGGCAATATTCATGTTGTTATTCACAATATCCAAAACCCTGGCCACCAGGTAGCCCGTGTTCAGGGCTATGGCTTCACCGGGCTCCAGATATACCTGAACACCATACCTTTCTTTTATGAAAAGAATAGAACGAACAAGGCTTTCCATGTCGTAATCATCCCGTGTGATGTGGTGGCCGCCGCCAAAGTTCACCCATTTCATCCGTTTGATATATGTGCCGAACTTTTCATCGACCACACGAATGGTTCTTTCCAGCGTATCAGAATTCTGCTCACACATGGTATGAAAATGCAACCCATCAATGCCATCCAGTTCATCGGGCTTGAAGTTCGCCAGGGTTACCCCCAGCCTGGAATTGGTATAGCAGGGGTTATAAATGGGTGTTTCAATTTCGGAATACTCCGGATTAATACGGATGCCACACGAAATAGGCTTTGCGTTCCCTTGTACCCTTTCTTTGAAAAGCCCCCACTGGTGGAAGGAATTAAAAACGATGTGGTCACAATACCCCATCAGCTCTTCGAAATCTTCCTCAACAAAGGCCGGAGCATAGGCATGTACTTCCCTGCCTATATATTCACGGGCAAGCCTGGCCTCAAACAACGAGCTTGCGGTCGCACCCTTCAGATATTTTGCCGTCAGCGGAAAAACCTCATACATTGAAAAACCTTTCAAGGCCATTAAAATGCGACAGTCTGTGCGTTGCTGCACCGTATTTAAAATTTCAAGGTTTCGTTTCAGCAAGCGCTCATCAACAATATAGCAGGGGCTTGGAACCGCGTTAAAGTCTATTTGCATTTTCAACCTCAATTCAATATAGCAGGGTTAAACGAATTCTAATCCAGTAAAGCAGGTGAAAAGTCTTCAACCCAGGGCAACCCCTGGTTGTTCAACTCCTCCATGAAAGGATCCGGGTTCAGCTCTTCCACATTGAACACGCCGGGCTTTTTCCACAATCCCTTCAATACCATCATGGCACCAATCATGGCAGGCACACCTGTGGTATAGGAAATGGCCTGTGAGCCCACTTCGGCATAGGCTTCCTCATGAGAGCACACATTGTATACATAATAGGTTTTAGGCGCACCATCCTTCGTGCCCTGGAATATACAGCCAATGTTGGTCTTTCCCTTTGTTCTGGGCCCCAGCGATGCAGGGTCGGGCAGGACTGCCTTTAAAAACTGCAGCGGAACAATTTCCCTGCCTTCAAACAGAACCGGCTTTATTGATGTCATGCCAACGTTCTCGAGCACCTTTAAATGGTTCAGATAGTTTTGTGAAAACGTCATCCAAAAACGGATCTTTTGAATTCCCTTTATATTTTCAGCCAAGGATTCAAGCTCTTCGTGGTACAGCAAATAGATATCCTTCTGCCCTATTTGCGCAAAGTCATAAACTCTTTTGACAGACAGCGGAGCGGTTTCCACCCATTCCCCGTTTTCATAATAGCGCCCGTTAGCGGTAACTTCGCGAATATTGATTTCAGGATTGAAATTGGTGGCGAAAGGATACCCATGGTCCCCCGCATTGGCATCCAGAATATCCAGCGTATGAATTTGATCAAAATGATGCTTCATGGCATAAGCTGAAAACACTCCGGTTACGCCCGGGTCAAACCCGCAGCCCAGAATGGCTGTCAGCCCTGCCTTTTCAAACTCATCGCGGAAAGCCCATTGCCAGGAATACTCAAACTTTGCAGTATCCAAAGGCTCGTAATTGGCGGTATCTAAATAATCGACACCTGCAATCAGGCATGCCTTCATGATGCTGATATCCTGATAGGGCAACGCCACATTAATGACAATGTCCGGTCCAAAAGCCCTGATAAGGTTCACCACTTCCTGTACATTGTCCGCGTCGACCTGCGCAGTTTGTATTTTTGTGCGGCCACCTTTTAGTTTATTCTTCAGTGCATCGCATTTCGATTTTGTTCTGCTGGCGATACAGATTTCCTCAAAAACCTCCGGGTTCTGACAACACTTGTGAACCACCACCGATGATACACCGCCGGCCCCGATGATAAGCGCTTTTCCCAATTCAAGGCACCTCCTGGATTTATGTCATGACGTTTATTATACAAAAAGGGGTAGGGTTTATCAAGCCATATTCATTTAA
>JAGOJH010000118.1 GCA_017995215.1 Thermoclostridium sp. | reverse complement strand
TTGCCGCTGACTTCCTTCAGATTCCACCTCACGGTGGTCACCCTTGTCTTTGGCTATACACTTCCCACTACTAGGGTGTGTTCGGGACTTTCACCCGTTAGATTGCGCCCATGCTGGGCGCACATAAGAAAAGGACCTACATTCATATGTAAGTCCTTTTTTGCTGGTCGGAGTGACAGGATTTGAACCTGCGACCACTTGACCCCCAGTCAAGTGCGCTACCAAGCTGCGCTACACCCCGACGGCGATAGTTAGTATTATAATGCATATTTAAAAAAATCACAAGTGCTTTTCAAAAAAAGTTCGTTAACATACTGCCTAAATCGTGTGCGGACGCTTACAGTCGGCCATTCAGATGACTTTGACAACGCAGAGGTGTATTAAAAGGAAAGTATTAATCCTTCGCAATCTGTGATGACTTTGATAACGCAGGGGGATTATACTTATCTGCCTTTTACACATCAGCAAATCATTCGCAACTTTATTGTTTGTGTGATGTTGAACCGGTCATGAGATTGAATGACTAAAACCATCGACTCAAGTGCAATATATACCATGTATGAAAAATACCACTTCCTTTGCGCGGTTGGAATAACCTGATGCCATATCCCATCAGGATATGGTTCGTTGGTGATGAAACAAAGGAACGGTATCCAAGAGGAGGATGCGAATGGCAAAGCATATGAAAACAATGGACGGAAACGCGGCGGCTGCGTATGCATCTTATTTTTTCACCGAGGTAGCCGGGATATTTCCGATAACTCCTTCTTCTCCGATGGCTGAACAGGTGGATGAGTGGTCGGCCAATGGAAAGAAGAATATGTTTGATCAACCTGTAAAAGTAGTGGAAATGCAGTCGGAAGCGGGAGCGGCCGGAGTGGTTCATGGTTCTCTCGCTGCAGGTGCTTTAACAACAACCTATACAGCTTCTCAGGGGCTTTTATTAATGATTCCGAACATGTATAAAATTGCCGGAGAGCTTCTGCCGGGAGTACTGCACGTATCTGCCCGTGCGATTGCAGCCCACGCACTGTCGATCTTCGGGGATCATCAGGATGTGATGGCCTGCCGACAGACTGGCTTTGCGCTGCTGGCATCCTCCAATGTGCAGGAGGCCATGGATTTAGGAGCCACTGCACACCTATGTGCGATCAAATCAAAGGTTCCTTTTCTGCATTTCTTTGATGGCTTCAGAACCTCTCATGAACAGCAAAAGGTTGAAGTATTGGATTATGAAGATTTGAAGAAGCTGGTGGACTACCAGGCGATTGCAGAGTTCAGGGACAGATCACTAAACCCGGGCCGCCCGATTGTGCGTGGAACAGCGCAGAACCCGGATATCTACTTTCAAGGAAGAGAGGTCTCTAATCTTTTCTATGATGCGGTTCCTGACATTATCAATGATTATATGCAGCAAATAAATGAACTGACGGGCCGTCATTATCAACCCTTTAACTACTATGGCGCTGAGGACGCAGAGAATGTGCTTATTGCTATGGGCTCTGCCTGCGACTGTATTGATGAGGTTGTGGATTACCTGCTCGCAAAGGGGGAGAAGGTTGGCTCTATCCGCGTGCATTTGTACAGGCCATTCTCTCAGGATTATTTTTTCAAGGTGCTTCCGAAGACTGTGAAAAAGATTGCGGTTCTCGATAGAACGAAGGAACCGGGTGCCATGGGCGAGCCCTTGTATTTGGATGTTGTGAACCTGTTTTACTGTGAAAGCATTCAGCCGGTTATCGTCGGTGGAAGATACGGGTTGGGTTCCAAGGATGTGAGGCCTTCACAGATCCTCGCAGTTTTCAACAATTTGAAACAGGAAAATCCGAAAAACCGTTTCACGATAGGGATTGTAGATGATGTCACACACACTTCCCTTGAGGAAGGGGAGATCATTGATACAACCCCTGAAGGAACCATCAGTTGTAAGTTCTGGGGACTGGGGTCTGACGGGACTGTCGGTGCGAACAAGTCTGCCGTAAAAATCATTGGTGACAAAACTGATTTATATGCACAGGCATATTTCTCCTACGACAGCAAAAAATCAGGCGGCTCAACTATCTCGCACCTAAGGTTCGGGCAGAAACCCATTCGTTCGCCATATCTTGTTTACAATGCCGACTATATCGCCTGCCACAATCCGTCCTTCGTGCATCACTTTGATCTTTTAAAGGGACTGAAAAAGAAGGGAACCTTTGTTTTAAACTGTCAGTGGAACAGGGACGAACTGGAGGAGAAGCTTCCTGCTTCGATAAAAAAATTTATTGCACAAAACGAGATTGATTTTTATATTATCAACGCCATTCAGCTTGCCGGACAAACGGGTTTAGGCAACCGGATCAACATGATCATGCAGACTGTGTTCTTCAAATTGGCCAAAATCATTCCAGTGAATGATGCTATCCGCTACTTAAAGGAATCTGTAGAAAAAACCTATGGAAAAAAAGGACAGAAGATAGTCGATATGAATAACGCCGCCATTGACAGGGCCTTGGAAGCCCTTGTGAAGGTGGAGCCGCCTGAAGCATGGAGAACCACTGAAGATGAGGAAATGCCCGTTAAAGATGAACCGGAGTTTGTAAAGAACATTCAAAGGCCAATGGCCAGGCATGAGGGAGATGAGCTTCCAGTAAGCGCCTTTATCGGAATGGAGGATGGCAAATTCCCGGTTGGCACAACGAAATATGAAAAACGTGGCATTGCGGTGCTGATTCCCGAGTGGCAAATTGATAAGTGCATCCAGTGTAATCAGTGCGCATATGTGTGTCCCCATGCGGTTATTCGCCCGTATTTGCTGGATGAAGCAGAAGTAAAACGCGCTCCGGACACTTTTAAAACCCGCAATGCCAAAGGAAAAGGTCTGGAGCAATACCAATACCGCATTCAACTGAGCCCGATGGACTGCACGGGCTGCAGCAACTGCGCAGACATCTGTCCGGCACCCGGAAAAGCATTGATCATGAAGGATGCTGAAGTGGAAATAGAAAAGGAATCAGAAAACTGGGAATTCGGTCTTAGCGTTTCAGAAAAGGAAGGGGCAGCAGATCTGAAGACACTGAAAGGCAGTCAGTTTATAACCCCGCTGTTTGAATTTAACGGAGCCTGTCCGGGGTGTGGTGAAACACCTTATGTGAAGCTTGCAACACAACTTTTCGGTGATCGCATGGTGATCGCCAATGCGACCGGTTGTTCGTCGATTTATGGCGCCAGTGCACCATCCATTCCTTACGCCACCAATGCTTTTGGCAGGGGCCCGGCATGGGGGAATTCACTGTTTGAAGACAACGCTGAATATGGCTATGGGATATACCTGGGTGCTAAACAGATCAGGGAGAAGATAGCCGATTTGATGCGGGAGGCCTTGAAATCCGATATTTCAGAAAAAGCAAAAGATGCCTTTCAAAGCTGGCTGAATAGCTTTAATGATGGAGAAGAGTCAAAAAAAGCATCTGCAAGGGTGATGGAAGTGCTGGGCGAGCAAACGGGAAACACGATGATGAAAGAGATTCTGGATCGCAAGGATTATTTAATCAAGCAGTCCCAATGGATCATCGGTGGTGACGGATGGGCGTATGATATCGGATATGGCGGGCTGGATCAGGTGATTGCCATGGGAGATGATGTGAACATCCTGGTGCTGGATACCGAGGTCTATTCGAACACCGGGGGCCAGTCCTCAAAATCCACACCAACTGCAGCAGTCGCTAAATTTGCTGCAGCCGGCAAAAAAATTCGCAAAAAGGATCTGGGTATGATGGCTATGAGCTATGGCTATGTTTATGTTGCGCAAATTGCCATGGGCGCCAATATGAACCAGACCATAAAAGCATTCAACGAAGCTGAAAGCTATCCGGGTCCATCGTTGATCATCGCGTATTCTCCCTGTGTCAATCATGGTATCAAGAGCGGCATGGGAACTTCCATCATGGAAGAAAAGAGAGCCGTTGAGGCCGGATACTGGCATCTGTACAGATATCACCCGCTTCTTCGTGAGCAGGGTAAAAACCCGTTTGTTTTGGATTCCAAAGAACCGTCAAAGGACTTCAGGGAGTTCCTGCGCAATGAAGTGCGATATTCCTCATTGGCGGCACTGTTCCCGGGTATTGCCGAAGAAATGTATGCTACGGCGGAAAAACACGCCAGGGAAAGATATGAATCCTATAAGCGGATGGCCGAAATGCAGTTTCAGTAAATTCGTTCAGTAAAAGCAGGGACCTCCGCCGATAGAAGCGGAGGCCTCTGGAAATAATGAAAGATGGTGAAGGTTCCTTTAGCTTCTGTAAGGGTGGAGATTTGGTAAACCAAGCCCTTATAATGAGCAGGAACTTCACTTTTGGTTCATATCAACATATTCCTTGGAATCTATCACACCTTCTTCCTTAGGCACCAGCACCCTGGAAAATGGCTTGTTTCTTTGAACATCTGCCCACGACGCAGTATCATGCTTTTCGATAGGTTTTTGAAGAAATTGTTCTTTTTTTCTGTTATCACTCATAAAAAACCTCCTGTTTAAAATGGTTGAAGTGAAGCTGACAATGGTTTAACGGATGGATACAGACGCATTTCAAAGACAGAGTGTTAAAATGTTCATCTTTATCCAAACAATGAAGCCCTGCTTTGCCAGCTACCGATCATAGTATTTTCTAGAATTTATATTTTTACTCAAAAGCTATGGAGCTCATTAAAATACTGAGCCTGTAAATTCTTTTACAAACAGAATTATCATCAGCGGAAATGATGTAAATTTGGATTCATCGCCGTGAAATACTATGAACTGCTATTCTTAAATCTCCACCCGAGCGAAACTTCTTAAGATACAAAAATAATATTAAATTTACATAATTAACATTCCTGCATTCAGGAAATGATAATAGGTGAACTCGATGAACATTAAAATAAAGATTTGGGGGATAAACGATGCATAAAAACAGTTTAAAATGGATTTTTCTTTTTGGCTTGTTATTAACAATCTTATTAGTAACCGCATGCGGGAAAGGCAAAGTTAATATTATTCCTGGTCCCACACCTGGCGAACCATCGGTTTCACCGGTGCCAACCGGTCAACCCGCCTCGGTTACAGCACCTTCAATAACGCCAACGCCTTCTACAACGCCGACACCCGCAGATGCAACTGCACCAGCGATAGCGGGTGCAAAAAGCAATATAAAGGTGAAGGGATTGTATCTGACAGGTTGGACAGCTGGAAGCAAAGAAAAGATGGATAGCTTTATCAAGCTTGCGGATGAAACCGATATCAATGCATTTGTGATCGATATTAAAAATGACGATGGCATCGTCAGTTATCCATCAGGGGTTTTAGAAGTTGAGAAAAATGAAACCTATGAAAAGAAATATGATCCGAAAGCACTGATCAAAACATTACATGACAAGGATATTTATGTGATTGGCCGTGTGGTGTGCTTCAGGGATCCAGCCTTCTCAAAAAAGAATCCCGACCGCGCTGTAAAGCATAAGGATGGCGGGCTGTGGAAGGAAGAAAAAAAGGATGCTGAAATCACATGGCTGAACCCATATGACAAGAGGAACTGGACATATGTACTGGACATTGCAAAAGAGGCTGCGAGCATGGGATTTGACGAAATTCAGTTTGATTATATCCGGTTTCCTTACGGGGACAGGAGCAAGATGGATTTTGGTGCTGAGGGCTTTGTGAAACACGAGGTCATCAATGAGTTTCTTGCCCGGGCAAGGAAGGAGATGCCCGATATGACACTTTCCGCAGATATTTTCGGAATTGTATGCGTCAGTCCTGAAGATACAGAAGACATCGGCCAATACCTGGAATTAATAGGAAAAGACATGGACTATATTTCACCCATGACATATCCGGCCCTTTACGCCAGAGGTCAGATTGTCAACGGTGCGAAATTTCCGAACCCCGATTTGGATCCTTACAATGTGGTTTATCAAACCCTCCTGATGGCAAAAAAGAGGATTTCAGGAGCTGATGATTACCGGGCAGGGGTACGCCCCTTTATTCAGGCCTTTTCTGCGAACTGGCTTGCCAAGGGCAGCTGGCAAGCCTATGGTGCAAAACAATACAAACAGCAAATTCAAGCCGTAACGGACGCAGGTTATGAACAGTGGATTTTCTGGGATGCCAACAACCGCTACGATTTCTCAGCCTTCACAAAAGACTGATATTTTTGGACAGTAAGGGCTTGTTGCGCTGGCTTTGTCCCTTTTGGAAGTTTTTCTTGTAGTTTATCCTGTACTGCGTTATAATTATAACCAGGTAATAATATCATATGCTAATAAATATGAACAATTGGTTCAGACTTCCCAGAAGGGGCAGCTATTCCATAAGAGGAGGGGGAAACATGGAAAAAGGAATACGTATCGTAAACAGGGAAGGTAAAAGAGTTGTTGAGGGAATTGGTTATTACGAGCCTGCAAAAATATCCGACCTGAAACAAATTGTCAAGGACAGCGCAAAGAAATACGGAGATGCCAAAGCTTTTCTGTTTAAAGATAAACAAGGGAATATTACCGAAAAAACCTTTCATGATTTTGATCGCGATATTGATGCTCTTGGTACAGTGCTGCATGATATGGGGCTTAAGGGGCTTCGTTTTTCTATCATCGGTGAAAACCGCTATGAATGGGGAATCTGCTATCTGGCTGTTGCCAATGGAACAGGAATTGCCGTACCTCTCGACAAGCACCTGCCTGAAAATGAAGTGGAAGCATTGATTGAGCGGGGAAGGGTAGACGTCATTTTTTACAGCCCGGCATACCAGAAGATGATAGAATCCATCTCCAATAAAAACAAACAGCTGAAATACTATGTGTGCATGGAAAATCCAGAGAAAAAAGCAAAACAAAATTTTCTTTCCCTGCCGGAGCTCATTCATAAGGGCAAAACCCTTCTGGATGCAGGAAACCGCACTTTTGTTGATCAGCAGATTGACAGAAATGCCATGTCCATTCTTCTGTTTACATCGGGCACAACCAGCATGGCAAAGGGGGTTATGCTGTCTCATAGCAATATCGCCAGCAATGTTTCCGCCATAACCTCCATGATTAAAGTAACTCCGGAAGATACGCATTTGTCTCTGCTTCCTTTGCATCATACCTTTGAAAACACCGTTGGGTTTCTTTTTATGGTACACGCCGGTGCAAAAATTGCTTATTGTGACGGAATAAAATATATCGCTCAAAACCTCAGGGAATATAATGTTTCATTGCTTGTTGCCGTTCCCGCTGTTATCGAAACCTTCTATAAAAGGCTGATGGATGGTATCAGGAAGTCTGGAAAGGAAAAGCTGGTCGGTACGATGATCAAAGTTTCCAATGCGCTTCGAAAGATAGATATTGATCTGCGCAGAAAGCTGTTTAAAAGCATTTTTGAACAGTTTGCCCCTAATCTTCGCCTGGCTGTATCCGGTGCAGCACCATTGGATCCGGAGGTCGTCGTTTGGTTTAAAAGTATTGGTTTTAACGTGTTGCAGGGTTATGGCCTTACAGAAACCTCTCCGGTTGTTGCAGCCAATAATGATTTCGTGAATGAACCGGGAACCATTGGCCATCCGTTGCAAGGTGTTGAAACGGCCATTCTTGATCCTGATGAGAGTGGAATTGGTGAAATCATTACCCGTGGCCCCAATGTGATGCTCGGTTACTACGAGGATGAGGCTTCCACCACAGAGGTACTCGATGATGCAGGATGGTTCCGGACAGGAGATCTGGGCACGATTGATGAGGAAGGCTTTATCAGAATCACCGGAAGAGCAAAATCGATGATCGTGTTCACCAATGGCAAGAAAGCATTTCCAGAGGAATATGAGCTGCTGCTGAACAACATACCGGGTGTGAAAGATTCCTTCGCCTGGGGTAACACAGCACCGGACGGTGATATTGAGGTTTGTGCCAAGCTCGTATTAGATAAAGAAGTTCTTGGGAATACTGCCGATGAACAGATCTCCGGGAAGCTGAACAGCGCAATCCGTGAAATCAACAAAACACTGCCACAGTACAAGATCATCCGCTATTTCATCTTTACAGATACAGATCTGGTGAAAACAACAACCCTGAAGACTAAAAGAAATATTGAGATGGAAAAGGTAATGGCTTCAGTTATAAAGTCCGGTAAAGACATGAGAAAGCTTTCCGGAAGCAGGGTTGAGTGAAATATCCTGGCAATCAGGAATCGCACAACTAACAGGGATGATATGGTTACAGGGGGTTCAGGTTTTCTGAACCCCTTTTTTTCATTTACTGTTTAAGCTAATCTAAAAAGCCCGAAAGTTGATGATCTTGCCTGTCCAGAAAATGATGGATATAATGACAATATTCTAGGAAAGGATAAGACGCCCTTGTTTTTTGTGGTACTGTTACGAGCAGT
>JAGOJH010000117.1 GCA_017995215.1 Thermoclostridium sp. | reverse complement strand
CCGTTTTTCTGTACCAAAGGGTTGTGATGGTGTATGGCACAAGATACGCCGCCTATTACCTGAAGGTACACTGGGCTGAAAAAGTTTTGTACTTTTGTCTGGGAATGGCCGTCGCATCCTTTTTGGGGGCAGTGTCGGGCTCGGGTGCAGGTTTTGTTCCCATCATCCCTATTGCCGGCGGGGGCTTGTTTTTCTTAGCCGATAAAAACCTGGATGACAAGGCAAAAAAGCGAAAGCTTCAGCTGATGATGGATTTTCCGGTTTTCATCAGCAAGTTCACGCTTTTAATGAATGCAGGGATGCATCTGCGACAAGCCCTGGAAAGGATCTATGTGGATGTCATGGAAAGAACCCCGCTTTATGTCGAGCTTGGCACCGTACTGGAGGATATCTCGGCGGGCATTACTGAGAACCAGGCATGGCAGGAATTCTCTGAAAGATGCAAGGTAAGGGAGATCACATCCTTTGCGAGCATCATTTCTCAAAACGCAAAAATCGGTGGCAGTAAAATGGTGGATGAGCTGAAAAGGATGACCCATGAAACCTGGGAAATGCGCAAGCATGCAGCCAGACAAATGGGTGAAACGGCTGCTGCCAGGCTTATCTTCCCACTGATGCTGATGTTCATTTCCATACTGGCTATTGTGATAACACCTGCAGTTATACAGTTTTCCACAGGGTTTTAGCTTGAATGCCTTTAGGCCCGAACCTGTCTGCCCGGTAACCTGGAAGCTGGCCTGAAAAGTCTGTTTATGTATCATTGAAGGTTAATAGTTGAATATGCTGTTCCAAACAGTCTTAAGGAGGATTGAAAGGTGAAAAAGTTTATTGTAGCATTAGTCCGAAACGAAAAGGGGATCAACACTGTAGAAATTGTTGTACTGGTTGCCATTGCCATTGGTCTTGCGCTGATTTTCCGTGAACAATTGCTGGGTTTTGTTAACGCAGTAATTGGTAATGCCTTTGATCCATCAAGGGTTGCAGTACCCACGCCCACTCCGTGATCACTAAAGCGGGTATGTATCATTTCATCGAAAGCAAGCCCGTTGTAAACTGCAATGCGGCAAAGACAAGAAATCCAAGTATAGGGGCAATGACGGTTGAGTATGCCATCATTTTTCCATTTGTAATACTCATAGTCATGCTTTTGATTTACTTTGGGATGATCTATTATCAGCAGGCACTGTTGCAGTCTGTAGTCAGCAAAAACACACAGGACTGGGCTTTTCTGTGGGGATATGACGCGCAGAAAATTCAGCCGGGAGAAGGAATTCTCAGCCGTGAGGGATATGACAGTGAGGGGCTTTACTGGCAGGTGTTTTCAGGTGCAAAGCAAAAGAAGGTAATCATTTGCAACGCTATTGTGAAAGAATACTCTACAAAAAGCCTTCTTAGAACAAAAAAGGATATTCAGGTTGAAGTTTTATATGAAAACTATCTCATCCTGCACAAGGTTGGTGTGAAAGCAGTGGCAGAATATCCAATGCCTATGAAAGGCTTGTTCCGGGCAGTTGGCCTGTCAGGGAATATCACGCTGCAAGCCCGCAGTGAAACGACTGTCCATGACCCGAAGGAATTTATACAGAATGTAGATCTTTTACTGCAGATCTATGAAGAGTCCGGAGCGAAGGAGTGGGTAATGGAAAAATGCAAGCCATTAACCGACTCGCTTAAAAAGATGAAAAATTATTTCAAATAAGCTTTATGCAGCAGCTTCGAAAAAAGACTTGCAGTGAAGGGAAAAAACAGAGGTAGTCATGAAAGTAAAAGGCAGTATTACAGTTTTTGTCAGTATTGTTTTGTCTGTACTCATTGCTTTTTCAGGCGTGATGGTTGATCTGTCAAGGCTGCAAAGCGGACAAAAGCATGCCCGGGCGGCTGTACAGCTGTCTGTGCAGTCAGCTCTTTCACAATATCATGCACCGCTGAAAGAGAACTATGGCATGATGGCAATGGGCCTCGATCAGGACGAACTGGAAGCCTTGATAAGTGATCTGCTGAAGAAAAACCTTGCAGTTGAGAACCAATATATGCCCGGGTACACTGATTTATATGGTTTCGAGGTTGAAAGCGTAACAGTTACCCCATTGTTTAATCTCACCGAAGATTATGTTTTGGAACAGCAAATCACGCAGTTCATGAAATATCGTGCTCCTGCCGCCACCATCGGAAACTTTCTGGAAAAACTGAAAGCTTTGAATACCTGCATGGCCCAGTCGGGTTTATTAAACAACAAGATGGAATTG
The DNA here is from genome assembly GCA_017995215.1 of Thermoclostridium sp. Classification (GTDB taxonomy): domain Bacteria; phylum Bacillota; class Clostridia; order DSM-8532; family DSM-8532; genus JAAYJG01. The sequence goes on along the minus strand of JAGOJH010000117.1, from coordinate 6,281 downwards.
GAAAAGAAGCTTCAAAAAATAAGAGAGGAACAGGTATATTTAAAGCTGTTGCTCTTTGAAAGAATCCGCGGGTTCACATCTGGTAAAAAACCCGGGAATGAACTCAAGAGTATGCTTGATGTCATCCTGCAGTGCTGTGATGCGATCCGTAAGGGGGAAACAGATGAAGGGCAGCTGAATACAGCATGGAAAAACATACCCCAATATACCGGGAAAATTTCTGAAGCAAGAAGTAAAATCAGCAGTCTGGAAAGCGATAAATCCGGATTACATCAGAAAAAATCAGCTTATGAACAGCAATACAGTTCCCTTCAATCACAGATTGAACGCTGTTCTAAAAATGCAGAGGACCTGGATAAAGAAATACAAAATCTTGAAAAGGATCTTTCCAAAGAAAAAGGGAAGAAAACCCCCAATGCAGATAAAATTAATTCAATAAATGAAAGAATCAGCTCGCTGCAATTGTCCATACATGATTGCGAAGATGATATTAACGCACTTCAAACAGATCAGGATGATGTTTCAGACAGCATCAGAAGTGTCAATCAAAGCATCAGCTCAATAGAATCTGATATCAGTTCAATGGAAGGGACCGTCAGAAATGAAATAACTGCATTGCAGGAGGAAATCAATACCTGTCTTGCGACTTTAACCGCTAATCGGGAAAGATACAGCATGATATCGGATCAAATCGCAGGAATTCAGGCAGTGGTTGAAAAGTACAGCCGTTATCATCAGGAGGCCATCAAGCTGATTGCTGAATCCCAAAGGGGTTGTGAGCAGGTACAATCACTCACTGCACAGATCAACCAGGAAATCGCCGATCAATCCCGTAAGGCGGAAAATGCGTTTCTTACTCGGATGAAGGCTGATATCCAAAAGCTTGTTCTGAATGCGGATCCAACCATTCTATCATCCATTCATGATCAGTTGAGTGAAAACATGACGCACCTTGCTCTTATTGCTTCTGAAGCCTCATCAGTCTATGCGCAAATGTCGGAAAGCATCTACAGGCTGGATCAATTCATTGAAAACACCCGAAAAATACCGCAAACCTGTACACCCTTCGAACTGGTGGAATTCGCTCCTGCTGCCGATAAAACTGCAAAAAGCCTGAGTCAGCGAATTACAGAAAATACTGAAGCTTATAAAAAGCCGGAATATTCCGTGCAGCCTGCAATTAACCAAAAAGAGAAGAATGAGTTTTATAAATGGTGTAACAGGGTATTCGGGGAAAGCAATGAAACCGATACCAGCAGAGATAAAGGTCAGCAGAAAAAGGTTAAACAGAACATGAAAAAAAAAGACAAGGAAGAGAAGGAACAGCAAAAAGACTTCAATGGCTCTGATGCCGAGCTTTCCAATAAGGAACTGGAAGAGTTGTTTTCAGGGCTGCCTTCCTGGCGGGATGACGAAGGCAATTTTCCCAATGTGGTCAACAGCGAAGCTATTCCTTCAACTTCACAGGAAACCACTTTATTGCCGGAAGCGGAGGAGAACAAAAACATTGATATTGAACAAAGCTATGGCAATGCGCTCAATCAAAATGGAAGCATTGCAAAAATCATAGGAGATGCCTTGGGGAATGCCGGTGAGCAGCTTGTAAAAAGCCTGTATGTTAATGAGTTTGTTGTCAGCGCATTCAAAAATGCCAACATGGACAGTGACAGCAGAAGCATGCTTGTTTACAGCCGGCAATCCGGTGAAACCTTCTATGAAAAAGCAGAGGCGGAGTATGTTCTATTCGGCTGTAAAAAGGAAAAAGTCAACGCAAACCTTGCACAAACATCTATTTTCGGAATACGCATGGGGTTGAACCTGATCCATGTCTATACAAATAGCGATAAATCAGCCACTGCCTTAACCGCGGCAACTGCAATCGCCGGATGGACCGGCTTTGGGGTTCCCGTCGTTAAAAACCTGATTCTTGTCGGCTGGGCGGCAGGAGAGTCCTGGATGGATGTGAAGGATATCAATCAGGGAAAGCCGGTGGCTGTTTACAAAACAAAAAACACTTGGAAGACCGATTTAAAGGCTCTTTTTTCCGGAGTGGCCGATGAGATCATGAAAGATTCCTCAAAGTGGCTGAAGCAAACAGCCGGAGATATGATTACCGATGCAGACAAGGCATTGCAGGACGCTGTTACCGATATCGTAGCCAGTGCTGTTCATGAGGCTTTTTTACCACTGGAAGAAACAATTACAGAATTCGGGCAGGCAGGCGAAAGTAATATAGAACCAGGTAAAACCGGGTTTCATCTGCCAGATGAAATCCACAGCATGGATGATCTGAAATCATGGATAACCGATATGGCGCGAAGCCAGTTCGAAGCTTTGAAACAGCAATCTGTGGAATGGACACAGGTTAAGCTTGATGAGTATAAAAAGAAGGTTCAGGATAAAATACTGGAATTATTATTTAACAGCCAGGCCTATAAAAGCTTTGTTTCAAAAATCAGGGGTGGTCTGAATGACCTGATCAATTCCGGGACCGAACAAATCAGCGACGCCATCGCCAAGCTGGGAAACAAGGTTGGCGATACCGGTACAACCAGCCAGCTGGTCGGCACAGTGGTATCCTTTGATTATACTGACTATTTGCGGCTTTTGCTGTTTGTTGTCCCTCAAAAAACCAAGCTGCTGCGCTGTGCGGATTTAATGCAGCTGAACCTGCGCAAAACTCTGGATAATCCGGATTTTGTGATGTCGGATTATCATAGCTGTGTGGTTGTGGAAGCCGATATTTCCATGCGTTATCTATTCCTGCCTAAAGGCCTTATGAAGGATAACAGCGGGCAAATCAAGGTTCGATGGGGATATGGATATTAATTATGGTCAGAAGGGTTTTTCGAACAAAACAAATGAATGGAAAAGCAGGTACAGCTACGGTAGAAGCCGCATTGGTTCTTCCCATGGTGATGATGGCTATTTTGGCTGTTTTATCCATTATTCGAATCACAGGAACCTATTCAAGAATGCAGCACGCATTGAATCAGGTGGCTGAAGACATGTCACAATACAGCTATCTGTATGCCATTTCGGGCTTGAAGCAGCAACATGATACGCTGGTTGACAATATTTCATCAGCGCAGGACCAGTTTCTGGAACAACAGGAAGCCGTGGGTACCTTCTATCAGTCTATTCAAAGTGTAGCTGGTGATGTAAGCGGCTTTGGTGATAGCGGTGATTTCAATGTTTTTTTTCAAACTCTGGATGATCTGGGCAATGTCGATAACTCGTTTGATGCATTATCCGAACAGGTAGAAACCATATTGGAAGATCCGATGGGTGAACTGCGTTTGATAGGCCTGTCTTTATCGGGCCCTCTGGTGAACAAAACTAAAACCGCACTGCTTGGTTTTATTGCTAAGAGCATGATGAAGAGCAGGTTATCCAATGACCTGAGCATTCCAGCCAAAGATTTGGACCAGCGCCTCAGGTTGACCGATGGTGTGCAGTCCCTGGATTTTTCATGCTCCACTTTTTTTGAAGATAAAAAAACCATTGATCTGATCCTGGAATATTCGGTAAAGCCCATGCCCGATTTCTTTTTTCTGCCTGAGATAAGACTTCGAAACCGTGCCTGCGTGCTGGCATGGACCTGGGGCGTTGATCGACAGGAACAGCCCATTCCTGAGGGTGAAAGTATTTGGAACTACGGAGAAAACAGCAGTTATTTCAAGCAAAACTCGGCTCGCGGCATCTCAGCGGAGGATCGCTACGCACAAGAGCTGGCTAAAAAGCTTGGAAAGCATTCTGAAGCAACCCCATACTTCTTCCCAGTTGTAGATGTGATTGAATATGCCCATGATAGGCAACCGGGAAAACTAATCACAGTTTTTACATTGAACCCATTTCTGAATTCCTATCAGGCTAAAGGGCCGGTCTATTACGCTATCAATAGCAAAATGAGAGAACTGAAAGAATTCACAACCGCCACTAAAAAAGACTATACCATCAATGTATCAGGTGGAAACTACGAGAGAATTGTTTATCTTATCATCCCTGAAAACGAGGAAATGCCAGAATTCTTCCAGCCAGACTTTGAGAGGGCTCAGCAGGAAGCAAAAAAACTGGGTGTAGAGCTTCACCTGCTCAAAAAATACGGCGAATATACAAAGCCTTATCAAGACTCACAGGAAGAGTCTTCAAAAAAAGAATAAACAAACGCGAAAATCATTGTGAACATAAAGGAATGAAAATGAAAGCAGCATCTGTCTTCTTAGAAAAGATAAAACGAACAGGTTCAAGGCTGGCAGTCCAAGAAGAATTATCGGCCAAAAGGAGCAAAAGCAGATGGTTCATCGTTGGTTCCCCTGTCATAGCCATGTTATATACTATTGCTGTGTTTATTTTTCCATATTCCGAGAATTTATTGTACATTCTGGCCTGCATTGTGTTGATGGCAGCAGCATCCTGGGCAGATATAAAGGAAAAACAGATCCCTGTAGTGGTGCTTGGCAGTATTTTTATTATCAACATCTTCCACAGTGTGTTTTTTATTGGCAACTATTCCTCCTGGGTTGTTGCTGCTGTGTTTTCTGCTCTATTGCTTGGGGTTCACCTGATAAAAAAGGATGCTATCGGAACAGGAGATATCATGCTGCTGGGGTTAGGCATTTCATCCCTTGCAGCTGAGAACATCCTGCTCTTTCTTTTTCTTTCATTTATATTATCCTCGATTGTTGGTATTGTGTTGCTCGCAGTGAAGAAGAACCTTAAAGCAATCGCAGTTCCCATGGCTCCATGCATTACTCTTGCTTGGATCGCAGGCCTCGTACTTTTTTCATGAAGAAAGGAATATCTTATGAGAAGCTTTGATGATTTTCAAAAAGAATACACCGCCGACGGTGAGAAGAGCTATTTTACCTTATCCATACCGGTGGATGAGCAGTTTAAGCAATACCAAACTGGTATGCTGGAGAAAAACCGCCTGGATTTGCTATTGCCTCTGGTGGTTCAAAGGGTGAATGATGATTGGAAGCTGTCCTATGATATCACGTCAAAAATCCCTCTTGGCAGGGTGCTGGAAAGGAAATCACTGCGGCATCATGAATTTGATTTTATTATCAGACAATTTGCCGCATTGGTGCATGTTCTGAAAGAATATCTTTTGGATCTGCCCTGCGTTGTGTTCGACAAAAATTATATCTTTTGTGATCCTGCTGATTTTACTTTGTTTTTTGTTTACATACCGGTGAAATCCTCTGAAAGTGAACCTGAACGCATTAAAAACTTCCTGCGAAAGCTAATCGTCGAAGATATCCGTTTGGTGGATGATATATCGGGCTCTCTGTTAAAAAAGCTGCTTGAAGCTTTGAAATCGGAAGCGTTCACATCAGAGCTGCTCTATCAATGCCTGGATAGCACCGATGTTAATCAGCAAGTGAAAAGTAATGTATACGCTACTGATCTCAAAGAAGATTTTAGCAATAAAGCTTTCACAGCAGAAGTTTATCCTAATGTGCCAACCAGGCTGGATAATTCTTTGGAGGGCACCAGGCACGATGAAAACAAAAACAAGCAGGTGCAGAACAATCATCCTTTTTCACGTTCAAACACGGAACACACTCCACCACCCAGGCCTAGAAAGCCCGCAGCCATTCCTTCCAGAGAATCTGTGAAAACGGTAAGAACCCATGAAACAATTTCCTGCAAAGCTCCTGTCAGGAAGATGAACAATATGAAACCCGGGTTCGCATTCCTGCAAAAGTACCCAAAGTCTTCATGGCTCATAGCTGGTGGTGTTAATTTACTGCTGTTGGCTATTCTTGTGTATATTATTGCATCAGTTGGGAAAAACCCAAGCAATGCAGTCAGTAATATTGCAGGTTTCTTATTGATTGCAGCGGCAGGCAATTACTTTTTATGCACAAGGCTTTTTTCAAAAGAAAAGAAGCTTCCTGTCGTTGAAGCTTCCATTGAAACTCGAAGCGCAGCTTTCAAAAAGCGTTTTGAATTTGAAAATGATGAAGAAGACATTATCCTGCCCAAAAACCCAGCAGCGAGTTTCCAGAGAGAAAATAACCGGGAAAAAGTTGTACTTCCTCCAGTATCACATGCAGGATCATCATCTTCTGACCGGGCAATCCCTGGCAGCGACAGAACGAATGACAGTAACCAGGCAGACAGAACAACCCCGATATTTGGTATGAATCAGGAAAACGGCGGAAAGCTGAATCAGAAAGCTCAGTCGGCAGAAGCGTTAAGAAAGAGAGCTGATTCTGCTGCTTTGAGTGTAGAGCCGGAAATAGAAAAATCAGTCACTCATTCAGTTTTAA